>NZ_SIHJ01000001.1:2743074-3079055 GCF_007859765.1 Posidoniimonas corsicana | reverse complement strand
GCTACCGGCCCCCAGCCCCCGAGGCGATCCGCTCGCTTGGCTCGCTTCCGGCTACGCCTACAGCGAGCCAAGCGAGCGGCCTGCTGGCCTTAACATAGATACTGGTACTGTCCGGGGGGGCTGGTCACCCTGCCCGGGCCTTCCTGGGAGTCGTTCCTGGCCAAGTACCCGCGTCTCCCCGGTTACTTGAAGGTCCTGCGGCTGGACTACTGCCAGGACGAGTCCGAAGACACGGCTACGGATCTTGACCTGTACCTGGTCGACAACGAGACCGGCGAGGAGGTTTGGTACGAGCAGCCAAGAGTGCCCGGGCTCGGCAGGCTCTGCAATGACATCCGCTACGGCGGCGCCAAGACCCGAGATGGCGTTCCTGTCATGGGAGGCAACTACGAGTTTATCTGCGTCGAGCCAGACGTTGACCTTGGGCGGTGCACGCTGTGGCTCAACAAGCACCTGGGCGTGGGGACCGTCTTGGCGGAGGTCAGCCTCTACCAGAGTGGGCGAGTCGTCGGTGTTCAGAAGGTCGAGTTCGAGTCGCGCAAAGGCGACCTTGGCAGGCAGGCAGACAACCGCGCCGCTTCCGGCAATTGGGTCCGGATCGATCTGGAGAAGCTCACGAGTGGCCAGTGACGCCATCCCCGTTAACCCGACTTGGTCTTTGCGTGAACCATTGGTTCACGTAGCGCCGCTCACTCTGAGCGACGGACCGGGTCACTTTAAGGAGGGAAGCCCAATGCCAAAGAAAAAAAGCAAAGGGAAACGTGATGGAGAACGGGTCAGTAAGGTCAGCGAATACGCCGTGCGCATCCGCGAGGTGCACGACACGGTTCGCGAACTCGTCCAGCTGTTCTTCTATCTCATCCTGTCGGGCCTGAGCCTAGGCATGGTGTTGGTCGGAGCGTGGAGGATCAGGCTTCACTGGCTAGGTTGAGTGCTCTCAGCCCCCGTCCACCATTGGTGGGCGGGTTTTCCTTCCTTTTTCCATGACCAACCGACTACTGAGAGCACCAACAACGTTGGCTACGCTATTTGACAAAGATGAATCTCTGGCACCGCTCCCCCAGCGGGTACTGCTGCATCTTAGCCGCTACAAGGCGAGCTTCCTGGAGGCCGTGGCGGCCGCCGTGCTGTCGCCGGCCGAAGTCGAGCGGCGCGACAAGCTGCAGGAGGTCGACGATGCAATCTCAACGCTCTGCGACTGTGGGAAGCTAGAGCGACTTCGCGGGGACTCATTCTTTGCGCGTCGGGGCGTCTACCTGGCTGGACACACGACGAAGATGACCGACATCGCCCTTGTCTACTACTGTTTCTTGGGAGAAGAGCGACGGTGGCTGGTCACCTATCAGGAACTCAAGCCGTTGTTTGCCGCAGAGAACCTCCCCTGCCCGTTCCACAACTACCGGCACGTGCTGACAAGGCGCCAAGGTGTCCCCACGCTGGCTCGGGTCTACCACTGCAAGGCGGCCAATAAGAATGCCCGTGAGCAGATCCGCCGGCACATTACCGAGCATAGCAAGGGGTTCGGCCACTGGGTGGACGACGGGAGTTACCAGCTTTCGGTCCTGGTCGCGAGTGAGGGCCGCAAGAAGGAGGTTGAGCAGTTGATCACTGAAACCTATCGGACATCGCCACCGCTCGGTGAGCTCGCCGGAATCACCGTCTCGGTGGTCCCTACCGAAGAGACGTTCGAGAAAATGGTAGGTAGGCACAGCTAGGCATGGTCGTATACCAGCGTAACAAGTTGATCCTCGGCACACGCGCCTTCGACGAGAAGCCGACGCCGGCGGCTCGCAGGGACGAGTACGTCGAGCCGACCGAGAACGAGCGAGCGACCCGCAAGAAGAAGGGAACGCTGGTTGCTGTCCAGCGTCTACTGGCGCATCGCACTCATATGTATGTGCTCGGAATGAGCCGGGCCGGCAAGTCCGCTAGCACTGTACTGCCCGCAATTGAGCAGATGCTCCTGCCGTTCGATGAGTCGTGGATGTTGCCCGGTGGCGAGAAGATGACCCGAGAGAACCGTTCGGCCCTGGTGGTGATCGACGCCAAAGCCGACAAGGCGTTTCGCAACTCGGTTGACCGCATGGCGGTGGACGCAGGCCGCTTGGTCCAGTCTCTCACCCTCTCGCCTTACCACAGCTGGCGTTTCAATCCGCTCGCCGGGTTTACAGGCAGGGCAGATGACGCGGCGAATCTGTCGGCGAACCTGCTCACCAGCCTAAACCTCGACCTAGGGGGTGGGTACGGCGCCAACTTCTTCACCGTCCAGACCCTCAGCTTGTTGTTCGATGTGTGCAACCACCTCTCGTCGCTGAAGCGGGCGGGCAAGTCGCCGACCATCGGCGAGGCGATTCGGTACATCAAGAAGCACGCGCGAGCAGCGCCCCGGGACAGCGACAGCCTACTGAGCACGCTCAACCTGCTCAGCCATCTGCCGCACCTGCAGCCCGCCGATGATGACCCACACGTCATCCAGATGGTAGACGCGATACTGAACCGTCACGTCGTGATCGTCAGTGTTGACGCTCTCAACCAGGGCCCGGTGGCCCGTCTAGTCGCGGGACTCGTTCTATCGGCGACGCTCGCGGCGGCCACCCGGATCGCGAATGAGCACTCGGGGGACCCATCCCCTCTGCCCCACACGTTCTGCGTTATTGACGAGTTTCACCACCTGGTGTCGCGAAACGCCCAGAACATCCTTACTGGCGCGGCGGGCGTCGGCCTAACGTTCTGCCTCTGCACGCAATCGGTCGACACCATGAAGCTGCGTGACTTGGATCTCTCGCAGGTCGTGTGGGACAACTGCGGTATCAAGTGCTTGCACAGCTGTTTCGGCGAGCAAGATGTGCGCAACCTTCAGGCGTTGAGCCGCGACACCATTCGGCCGCTGGGCAGCCGAACGGCTGCGACCGACTTCCGTTATTTCGGGCGACGGGCCTTCGACGCCGACACAGAATCCGACCGTATTGAGCCGCTCCTGACCCGGAGGGAGATCCAGGAGACGAGCGCCAAGACCAACCGCTGCTTCGTGGTGGTCTCGGCCGGGCAGTTCGAGGAGCCCATCATTACCGACACCTACTTCGCGGAGTCGCACGAGCAGCATCTGGTAAGCAGGGTCACACCCTGGCCGGAATCGCCCTCGTTGATTGGCCGGGAGTCGCCCATTGAATTGACGACCCCTTCCCTTGGCGGCGGCAAGCAGCCGCGGTGGCTGGCGGCTCACCTGGCTAAGAACAAGGCCCCTGTCCACGCGGAAAGGATCACGCGGTTTGAGAACCTGCTCAGCAAGCTTCGGGACGAAGAGATGCCGGGCAATCTGGAGTAGCCAACGATGCGTACCTTTCTGATGTTGCTGGGGATCACGTTTGCCGGCTGCAACCACCCCTATGAGAGAATCGACCCCAGTCCAAACAGCGAGTGGTTTGTCTTCGTGTCCGAAGAGCTAGCCATTGCCGCTCATGAACGGTTCGCCGACGAGCTGCCGGTGTTTGTCGAGCGGTTCTGTGCTCCCGGCGACGTTGTGCATGTCGTCGGAGGCGACGGCCTTGTCTCCTTCACGCTCAAGGCGCCGAGCGGGAGTGACCACACCGCGGGTAGTCTCAAGCGAGACGTCGAAGAGGCGGCAGGCTACTTCCTGCTGCGAACCCATCTGGAGGGTCTGGACAGCTGCCGCCTCGACCTGGACCAGGTCGAGTGGCAGATGAGCCAGCTCCGGGAGACCAACTTCAGACACGCTGTAATCCTACTGGGAAGCAAACGCCCACACCGTTTCCTCGACTACGGGTGTGAGTGCGAAAACCGCCCCCATTCACTACTGAAAGAGTTTTTCGCACGACGGTTCCATCCCGAGTTCGACGTGCCGACCAAGAAGATGCTGGACTTCCAGAAGAACTACGGCTACTAGCTCACCACAGCTCGTAGGCGGCCTGCTGCGAGTAGCAGTCGTGGAGCCGAGCAAGCTTGGTCGCCCCGTACCCCTTTCCCCCGATTTCAACAACCCTCTTGATCGATCCGTCAGCACGAGTCAAGCATGCGTCAGGAACTAGGCCGTCAAAGACACCGACCTCGCCCCGGCAGCGGAGCGTGTCGCCTGACACCCAGGCGCCCTCTGCCCCGCCGTGGTCGCGTTGCCGGTAGTGCAGGAAGACGCTCGCGACCCAGAGGTCGTGGTCGGTTTCTCCCTGGGACCGCGGCCTGGTGCAGTCCCCGCCGTGCAGGCGGCAGGCCTTGTCGGTTGGATACAGAAGCAGCTGTTCGCCCGGCGTACGCCATCGTTTGCGGAGCTGGTAGGCTGCAGGTCGGAAGTAGGGAACGCCGTCTCCCTTGGCCCACGTGTATAGCGGAGCGATCGCGTCACCGGCAACGGACACCAATCTAGGTTCTGCCGTGACGTACCCAGTTTCCCGCAATCGGGTTGCGGTCGCCTCGGCTTGCAATGTGCTGCAGCCGAGAAGCCTGGCCGCCTGGGGAAGGCTGAAGAGCCGCACCTCGAGCGCCAAGGTGCGGAGCAGCGTCTCTTCATGGTTGGTGAACGAAGTCAAGGAATCGTAGCCCGAACAGAGCGACTGGCAGGAAGAACAGGAGTGCCAACAGAGATACTAGCAGCAGGGATGGTCAAGTCGGCTGATAGTACCGACGAGAGTAGGAGCGACCACACCTCGATTCTACTTCAGCAGCGAGTTTTTGTTTAGCAGTTCGACCAGTGTTAGGGTGCTCCCATGCAACACCACGACAACAGACAGCGAGTTGGTTTGATCGACTACGCGGCACTCAGGCAGGAGGTCGGCATCGAGCAGGTGCTGGTCATCCTTGAGTTCAGGCCGGTAGTGAGGAAGGGACCCCAGCTCCGGGGCCCCTGCCCTATCCACAAGTCGTCGTCGGCAACCAGCAGGAGCTTCTCCGTGAACCTGGACCGCGGCGTCTACAAGTGCTTTGGGTGTGGCTCCGAAGGCACGACACTCGATCTTTGCCAGGCCGCTTTCGGCGGAACGCTCTATGAAGCCGCCATCGATGCCTGCCAGCGTCTCGGCATCGAGCCCCCACGGAGGAAGTAGGAACAGAGAAGAGGAACCCGTTACTCCGCCGCCGTGAAGCGGCGGCAAACTACCCCTGAGTCAACAAGGACTCAATGACGTCATCACCGCCACGGAGCAGGCGAACGCCCTCTAAACCGAGGCTTGCTCCGCATGGAACCATCCCCCACGTCCCTACAGCTGCTGACCGTGCCGGAGGTTGGCGAACGACTGAAGATCAGCACCTCCGCCGTCTACCGGCTGGTAGAAAGCGGCCGCCTGAGCTGCCACCGGATTGGCAACGGTCGCGGCGTGATCCGAGTAAGCGAGTGCGACCTGCGGGAGTACCTCGAATCGTGCCGCCAGTCGCGGTCCACGCGCGAGCCGCAGGCAATGGTCACCCGAAAGCCTTTGCGCCACCTCTCGGCGTAGCCGACAAGCCACACGAGTGAGCCGAAGCGTTCGCTCCGTTCTAGGGGCTTGGCCGATGCCAGTCGGCCAAGCCCCGTTTCTGTTGCTAGACCGCAATCCTCCGGGCCTGCTGCAGCAGGTGGGCCGGGTTGTGGGAGAGGTGCTGGTAGGTCCGGGCAAGGGTCGAAGGGTCCTTGTGCCCCATCAGCACCGCGACGGTCAGGCCGTCAAGGCCTGAGGTCTGCAGGGCGTTCGTCGCCCACGAATGTCGGAACGCGTAGAGCGAGTACCGGGGGGCATGGTTCTTAGCCTCGAGCGCCGTGAGCTTCTGCTTGGCTTCCTCTCGCAGCACGGCTGGCGTCTTGGCTACCTCGCGCCCTCCGGAGACTCGGCATGGCCGCAGCGTCTTGATTCTCTTGGCGATCGCGGCCTCGGGGATTCGCACCGAGAGCTCGCGCATCCGCTGTTTGCCCATGCGACACTGGAGGTTGGTGAACTGGCAGCCAACTGACGACGTCGTCCAAGGGCCGCCACTGTTGTTCCGGAACAGTTTTCCCGTCGGGTGCTGGTCGACGAGCCGCGAAGTCAGCTCCAGCACATACTCCGATAGGTAGATGATCCGAGGAGTGCGTTTGCCCTTGGACTCTGATTTTGGGAAGACCCAGCGAGAGTTGGCGAGGTCGACGTGGCGGGCCTCGACCCGCAGGATTTCCTGCGGGCGGCAGCCGGTCTGGTAGGTTGCCTTGAGCAGCTCGGCAAACCGCTCAGTCCGCACGAACGAGAGCAGCGTCTCGAACTCCGTCGGGCAGATGTAGACCTCCCTCCCCTCAGCGCTCGGGACAGACAGATGGGCGATCGGGTTGGTCTCGATGTACCCCTGGCTGCAGGCCCACCGCAGGCACCGCTTCACCGCCCGCATACGGTTTCGGCGGGTGTTGATCGAGTGGCCGTCGACGGCGGCCCACTGCTCGACGTGGTACGGCCGGAGCGAGTCGATGCGCATGTCGCGGTTGGCGTCCAAAAAGCTCTGAATCCGGACGCGGTACCAGTGGTACGTCTCCTCGGCGCGGTTGCGGAGCGTCCACTCTAAGAACGCGTCGGCGACCGAGGCGAAGGACCGGGGACTGACCTTCTTCGAGGTCGGCTGACGCATCAGCTGGTAGAACAGCTCGAACGCTTCGGCCTTGTCAGGGCCGAGGTTGTGCCGCTCTCCTGAGATGGTGACAAACCAGGCGTTGCGGTCCTTGCGGAACCACGGACTGGGGCGACGGGCCATAGGGCGAACTCCTCGACTGTGGGTGATGGTCCACACGAGCGAGCCGAAGAGTTCGCGGGCGTCCGTGGTCGGTGCCAGCCGACACCACGCCGCCAGAGTCGCTACCCCAAGTGTACCCGGCAGAGAGCCCCGAGGGGAATTCTGTACCGAATTCTGTACCGAAGGGATGAGCAGTCGTTGTAAGTCAAGTAGCCCGGGAGGGACTCGAACCCCCGACCAAGGGATTATGAGTCCCCTGCTCTAACCGACTGAGCTACCGGGCCGAGCGGATAGCTGCACTAGTTTAGGCTGCGGCGGACTGCGGGCCAACCGGCGGTCTGAGGGGCGACGATCAGGCTGTCTTGGGCGGCTGCTCGGCCGCCTTGCGAGCGACGATCGCCCGCAGCACCACGTAGAACACCGGGGTCAGCAGCAGGCCCACGGCGGTGACGCCCAGCATACCGCTGAACACGGTGGTGCCGAGCACGCGTCGCATCTCGGCGCCGGCGCCGGTGGCGATCAGCAGCGGCACCACGCCCAGCACGAACGAGAGCGCGGTCATCAGGATCGCCCGCAGGCGGAGGCGGCAGGCCTCGACCGCGGCCTCGACTCGAGTGCGGCCCTCGTCCTCCAGGGCCTTGGCGAACTCGACGATCAGGATCGCGTTCTTGCAGGCCAGCGCGACCAGCACCACGAGGCCGATCTGGGTCAGGATGTTGTTGTCCATGCCCCGCAGCCAGACGCCGAACAGTCCGAACAGCAGGCAGAGCGGGACGATCAGGATGATAGCGAGCGGCAGCAGCCAGCTCTCGTACTGCGCGGCGAGCGTAAGGAACACGAACAGCACGCAGGCCGGGAAGATGAACAGCGCCAGGTTGCCGGCCTTTCGTTCCTGGAACGCGAGGTCGGTCCACTCCAGTCCGAAGCCGGGGGGGAGGTTCTCCTCGGCGATGCGGTCGATCGCCCGCATCGCCTGGCCGGTGCTCACGCCGGGCAGCGTGCTGCCGTTGATGTCGGAGGAGGGGAACAGGTTGTAGCGGACCACGCGGTCGGGTGCGGTGCGGCGCTCGACCTCGGCCACGGTCCCGATCGGAACCAGGGCGCCGTCGGAGCTGCGGGTGCGGAGCCGGTAGACGTCGTTGATGTCGTCGCGGAAACGGTAGTCGGCCTGGGCCGTGACGCGGTAGGTGCGGCCGAGGAGGTTGAAGTCGTTTACGTAGATGGAGCCGAGGTAGACCTGCAGCGCCTCGAACACGCGCCCGACCGGCACGTCGAGCATCTCCGCCTTCTGGCGGTCGATGTCGACGAACAGCTGCGGCGAGTCGGCGCGGAAGGTGCTGAACACCTGGACGAGGCCGGGCTCCTGGTTGGCGGCGGCCAGCATCTTGTTGGTCGCGTCCCGCAGCGCGGGGAACCCGGCGCCGGAGCGGTCCTGCACCTGGGCCTTGAAGCCGCCGGCGTTGCCGATGCCGCGGACCGGCGGCGGGGGCAGCACGAAGATGCCGGCGTCCTTGATGGTGGAGATCCGTTGGCGGAGGTCGGCCAGCACCACGTCGGCGGTCAGGCCCTGGGCCGCGCGGTCGGAAGCGTCTTCCAACGCGGTGAACACGGCCGCGGCGTTCGAGTTGTTGGTGCGGGTGGCGCCGGAGAAACCAGCGAACGCGACCGCGTTGCGGACGCCGGGCGTCTGCATGGCGATCTCGCTGATCTGTTGGACCACGTCGTCCGTGCGGCCGAGCGAGGCGCTGTCGGGCAGCTGGGCGACCACAATGAAGTAGCCCTGGTCCTGGTCGGGGATGAAGCCGGGCGGCACCGCGCGGCTGGCGTAGTAGCCGCCGCCGAGCACCGCCGCGTAGAGCAGCACCACCAGCGCCGCGACGCGCATCGTCCGCCGCACCAGACCCGCGTAAAGGCTCTCGGACCAGTCGAACACCTTGTTAAACGGTCGGAAGAACCAGCCGAACAGAAGGTTGAAGGTCCGAGTCAGCAGGCCCTGCTTGGCGTCGGTGGGGCGGAGCAAAAGCCCGCACATAGCGGGAGTCAGCGTGAGCGACACGAAGGTCGAGATGGTCGTGGCGCCGGCAATGGTGAGCGCGAACTGGCGGTAGAACTCGCCGCTGATGCCGGGCAGGAAGCTCGTCGGCACGAACACGGATATCAGCACCAGGGTGGTGGCGATCAACGCCGACCCGACCTCGGTCATGGCCCGTTTGGTGGCCTCCTTTGGCGCGAGGCCCTGGCCGATCAGACGCTCAACGTTCTCCACGACCACGATCGCGTCGTCCACGACGACGCCGATCGCCAGCACCAGCCCGAACAGAGAGAGGTTGTTGAGGCTGAACCCAAACGCCCGCATCATGGCGAACGCGCCAATCAGCGAGATCGGGATGGCCACGATCGGGATCAGGGTCGCCTGCCACCGCTGCAGGAAGATAAACACCGTCAGCACGACCAGCGAGGTCGCGATGATGAGGGTGGAGAAGACCTCGTCGATCGAGTCCTCGACGAACTCCATCGGGTTGTAGACAATCCGGTAGTCGACGCCGGGCGGGAAGTCTCGACTGACCTCCTCCATCACGTCCTGCACCAGGTGGGAGGTCGCGACGCCGTTGGCGCCGGCGCGGGCGAACACCAGGATGGCGACCGCGTTCTGCTCGTCCAGGTAGCTGTTGACGTCGTAATTCTCGGCGCCGAGCTCGATCTCCGCGACGTCCTGCAGCCGGGTCAGGCGCCCGTTCTCGCCGGACTTCACGACGATATCGCCGAACTCCTCGGGCGAGCGCAGGCGGCCCTTGCTGGCGATCGCCAGCTGGAACGCGGCCTTCTCGTCGACCGGCGGCTGGCCGAGCGAGCCGGCCGAGACCTGCACGTTCTGCTCGCGGAGCGCGGCGATCACCTCGCCGGCGGTCATCTCGCGGGCGGCGATCTTCTCGATGTCTAGCCAGACCCGCATGCTGTACTGGGCGCCGCCGAACACGGTCAGGTCGCCGACGCCGGGGATGCGGGCGAGGGCGTCGCGCACGTGCAGGTAGGCGTAGTTGCTGATGTAGAGCTGGTCCCGGCTGTCGTCGGGCGAGATCATGTGCACCACCAGCAGCAGCTCGGGCGAGCTCTTGCGGGTCGTGACGCCGAGCTGACGCACCTCTGCCGGCAGCCGCGGCTCGGCGACCGCCACGCGGTTCTGAACCAGCACCTGGGCGTCGTCCGGGTCGGTGCCGAGCTCGAAGGTGATGGTCAGCTGGAGCGAGCCGTCCGGCGTGGACTGCGACTCCATATACAGCATGTTTTCGACGCCGTTGATCTCCTGCTCGAGCGGCGTGGCGACCGTGGCGGAAATGGTCTCCGGCGTGGCGCCCGGGTAGCTCGCCCGCACGACGACCGTTGGCAGCGCGATGTCGGGATACTGGGCGACCGGCAGCTGTGTGTAGCTGATAGCGCCTAGCAGCACGATCACCGTGGAGAGCACGGTGGCGAAGATCGGACGGTCGATGAAGAAGTGTGCAAACTTCACTTGCCGACGCTCCCCAGCTCTGGCGTTCCGTTGCCCGAGGCTTGAGGAGTGCGAACCGTCAGCCACTCTTCGCGCGGGACCGGCTGGTAGGAGGTGGGCAGTCCGTCGCCGCTGTCGGCCACCACGGTGGCGGCGGACGGCGTGACGGGCGCGCCGGAGCGGACGAGCTGCACGCCGTTCACAACCACGGCGTCATCCTTGCTCAGCCCCTCGTGCACCACCCGCAGCCCGTGCGACATCGGGCCGATCGAGACCACCCGCCGCTCGGCGACGTTGTCCTCGCCCACCACGAAGACGAACTGCTCCGCCTGGTCAAACCCGACCGCGGCGTCGGGGATCAGGATGGCCTCGTACTGGCCGCTCCCGGGGATGCGGACCTCGGCGAACATGCCGGGGGCCAGCAGCAGGTCGGCGTTGCGGAAGATGGCCCGGCCGCGCATGGTGCCGGTGTTCTCATCCAGGCGGTTGTCGACAAAGTCCATGTGGCCTTTGTGGGGGAAGCCCTCCTCGTCGACCAGCGAGAGGTAGGCCGGGTTCTTCACGTCGCGTGAGCTGCCGCGCTGGCCGCTCTGGGCCAGGCGGGTGTACTTGAGCAGGGCCCGCTCGTTGGCGTCGAAGTAGCAGTGGATCGGGTCGAGCGAGACGATCGTGGTGAGCAGCGTCGAGCCGGGGATGCCGCCGGTGATGAGGTTGCCGGTGGTCGCCTCGCGTCGACTGATCCGCCCCGAGATGGGGGCGGTGATCTTTGTGTAGTCGAGGTTGAGCTGGGCGGTCTCGACAGCGGCCTCGGCCGAGGTCACCGAGGCGTCGGCCGCGACCGCGCGGGCCTTGGCGGACTCGATTGTGGCGTCGGCCGCCTTGAGGTCGGCGTCGGCGCGCTTGCGCTCGCTGAGCATGATGTCGTAGTCGTCCGCGGTGATGGCGCCGGACGGCACCAGCGGCTCGGCGCGCCGCAGCCGCGACTCGGCCAGGTCGAGCCGCGCCTGGACCTGGCCCCGCTGGGCCTCGCTCTGCAGCACCGCGGCCTGCGCCTCGGCGGCGTCGGCCTGGGCCTGGTTGAGGCCGGCCTGCGCCTCGGTCAGCTGGGCCTGGTACGGGCGGGGGTCGATCAGGAACAGCGGGTCCCCCTGCTGGACTGTCTGCCCTTCGTCGAAGTAGTGCTCGATCAGGTAGCCGCTCACGTTGGCCCGCACCTCGACCGATTCAACCGCCTCGAGGCGGCCGATGTACGGGTCCCAGTCGACCAGCTGCATCACGACCGGTTGGGCGACTTCGACTTCGGGCGGGGGGGGCGGCTCACGCTGCGCGGATGGCGCGGCGGTGCAGCCAAGGGCGCCGGCCAATGCCAGCAGCACCATCGGCTTGAGTTTCATAGGTGGGTCGCGGGGAGGCGGTGGGTGGCGCAAGAGGCGCGCCAAGCTAGGCGGGGTGGCTAACTATACGGCGGGTGCGGTAGCCGGGCAATTGTCTTGCGGATGACCGATCTGGTGGCGCCTGCAAAAACGTTAGCGCGTTAACAAAGATGCGGAGCAGGGTGCATTTAACCGTATTGGACAACCGAGTCGCCGCGCGGGTTCGGCTGCGCGTCAGGAGGGCCACTCGCCGCTGAAGACCTCGACCGCGGGGCCGGTCATCCGCACGCGGCCATCGCCGGCTGACCACTCCAGCTCGAGGTCGCCGCCGATCAGGTGGTTGAGGATCCGCCGCTCGGTGCGCCCGGTCAGCACGCCCGCCACGCAGACGGCCGACGCGCCGGTGCCGCAGGCCCAGGTCTCGCCGGAGCCCCGTTCCCAGGTGCGCTGCCGCACCTCGGTGGGGGAGAGCACCTCGACGAACTCCACGTTCACGCCCTCGGGGAAGACCGCGTGCTTCTCGAGCTTGGGCCCAAGGCCGAGCACCAGGTCGTCGGTCGCGGAGTCGACGAACACCACGCAGTGCGGGTTGCCCATCGACACGCAGGTGGCCTCAACCGACCGGCCGTCAACGTCGATCGTCGTGTTGATGACTTGCTCGCCGCCGAGCGTGGTGGGGATCTGGGGGGGCGATAGGCGGGGCTCGCCCATGTCGACCCGCACGCGGTCAACCTTGCCGTCGTGCAGGGCCGCCTCGGCGGTGAGCACTCCGGCGAGGGTTTCGACCCGGACCACCGGCTGGGGCGCCAGCCCGTGGTCGTAGGCGTACTTTACGACGCAGCGGATGCCGTTGCCGCACATCTCGGCCTCGGACCCGTCGGCGTTGAACATCCGCATGCGGACATCGGCCGTGTCGGACGGGAGGATCAGGATCAGGCCGTCGCCGCCGACGCCGAAACGCCGGTCGGAGACAGCGCGCGCGAGGCTCGGCAGCTCGTCCGGTAGCTGTTCCGAGAAGCCGTTGACGTACACGTAGTCGTTGCCGGCGCCGTGCATCTTGGTGAACCGCATCCGCTTCGCCTCGCAGCCGGTGGGGGTCGTCATCGGACGGAAACCGGGTTTTCCAGCACCTCGAACGTCAGCGAGTCGGCGTCGAGCCGGCAGGGCACGCCGAACGGGATGGTCGCGTTGAGCGGCACGTGCCCGGCGGCGAAGTTCCTCACCACCGGGTAGGCCGCGCCGCGGAAGTAGTCGTCGAACACCTGCTGCAGCGACAGGCCGCCTCGGTCGTCGTCGTCCTCGCAGCCGCGGAACTGGCCCAGCACCACGCCGCTCAGCTTGTCGAGCTTGCCCGCCAGCCGGAGCTCGCTGAGCATGCGGTCGATGCGGTACGGCGCCTCGCCGACATCCTCCAGGAACAGGATCTTGCCGTCGGCGGCGATCTCGTAGGGCGTGCCGAGCGTGGCGGCGACAAGCGTCAGGTTGCCGCCGGTCACGGTCCCCTCGCCCACGCCTGGGGCCAGCGGCACCAGCGGCCCGTTCTTCTTGGGGAGCTTGTAGGTGAAACCCTGCTCTTCCTCGTTCTCCGACGCGAGCAGGCACCGCCAGAAATACTTGGCGGAGAAGTCCGCCAGGTTGCTGTCCGAACCGAGCCCCCACTGCGGGTTGGGCGAGTGGAACGTCACCAGGTTGGCCTTGGCGGCGAGCGCGAGGTGCAGCGCGGTGATGTCGCTGAAGCCGATCACGATCTTGGGGTTCGCCCGCACCACGTCCCAGTCGACCAGGTGCAGCATGCGCGTGACGCCGAACCCGCCGGTGCCCGGGAAGATGGCGTCGACGTCCGGGTCGCGGAACGCCCGCATGAGCTCGTCGGCGCGTTGCTCGTCGGTGCCGGCGTTGTAGCCGCGGCGGCGGAAGAGGTCGTCGGGGACGATGACCTCAAAGCCCATCTCGCGCAGCCGCTTGGCGGCCAGCGTCATGCGGGTCTCGTTCAGCTCGCCCGCCGGGGCGATCATCATGATCGTGTCGCCGGGGCGCAGCGCGGCCGGCTTGATGGGCGCCTCGGCGTATGCAGCCGGAGGGGCGGTTAGCGGGACGGCCAGCACGAGGGCGAGCGTGGCGGCTCGCAGGGCCGCGGCGGGTCGGAGGGGCAGGGGGTGGTACATCGGTGCGCCGTTGGGTCGGTGGTGCGAACGTGCTACTGCTGCTGCTTCAGTTGGGCCGCGTGCTCCTCGACCGCCTTCATCACGCGGAGGATGTTGCCGCTGAGGATCTTGCCGATCTGCTCTTCATTGTAGCCGCGGTCGAGCAGGCCCTGGGTGATGTACGGGTAGCAGCTGACGTCCTCGAGCTGCGCCGGGAGGACGCTCACGCCGTCGTAGTCGGAGCCGAGGCCGACGTGGTCGATCCCGGCCACCTTCACCGCGTGGTCGATGTGGTCCAGCACGTCGTGGATGGTGCCGGCGGGCATGGGCATGTCGGCGGTGAGCTGGTTCATCCGGCGCCGGATCGCCCGTTCGTCGTCGCCCAGTTCCTCGGCGAGCTGCTTGCGGAGGTTGAACTTGTAGGTGTAGTTGTCGGTCGCCGCCGGCACGACAAAGCCGGAGAAGAAGTTGATCATCAGCACGCCGCCGTTTTCCGGCAGACGCTTGAGCACGTCGTCCGGGGCGTTGCGGGGGTGGTCCGCCACCGCGCGGCAGGAGGAGTGCGAGAAGATCACCGGCGCGGCGGTCGTGTCGAGCGTCTGGTGCATGGTCTCCGGCGAGACGTGCGAGATGTCGACCATCATGCCCAGCCGGTTCATCTCGCGGATGACCTCCTTACCGAACTCCGACAGGCCGCCGGCGCGGCTCTCGTCGGTCGCCGAGTCGGCCCAGTCGAGTGAGTCGGAGTGGGTCAGCGTCATGTAGCGGGCGCCGCGCTTGTAGAGCTGCTGCAGCGTGGCGATGGAGCCCTCGATGCAGTGCCCGCCCTCAACGCCGATGAGCGAGGCGATCTTGCCGTCCGCCAGGCACTGATCGATATCGTCGGTGGTGAGCGCCAGACGCAGCTCGCCGGGGTAGCGGCGGACCATCTGGTTCACGAGGTCGATCTGCTCGAGCGTGGTCCGCAGCGAGGTCCCCCGCCGGCTGGTGCTGACCGGCACCCAGACCGACCAGAACTGGATGCCGACGCCGCCCTTGCGCATGCGGGGTATGTCCGTGTGCAGCGTGGGCTGCGGCTGGCTGATGTCGAGCGTGTCGAGGTTCGAGTCGCCCTTGGTGCGGATCTCCCACGGCAGGTCGTTGTGGCCGTCGGCCACCGGGACCCGCTGGTGGATCTGCCGCGCCTTGTCCGTCAGCACGATCGGCTCGGGGTCTTGGGCGGCGGCGGGCATGGCGCAGGCGATCGTCAGCAGGGCGGCAAGGTACTTCATGGCGGGGTCGGCTGTGGGGTGGGGGAAGGTCAGTCGCCGAGTTCGAAGAACCGCAGAGCGGCGGCGGCGATCTGGGAACGGGCGGCTGGGTCCGGGATCAACTCCAGCGGGATGGTCATCGCCACGACGCGCTGCTGGCCGTCGGCGTGCTGCACGGCGGCGGCGAGCTTGCTGCCGCCGAAGGTCAACGCCGCCCGGCCGCCGCCTGCGGCGCGCACGGCGTCCGGGGCCGCGGCAGACACGGCGTCTTGCGGCAGCACAACGTGCACGCCGTCCAGGGCGGATCCGGTCGCGCCCGACGCATCGGAGGCGGCAGGCGAGTCGGCGACAAACTCCATGCGCAACACCCCGCGGCAGAAGTCGCGGCCGTGATTGAGGTTGTCGAGGTCCCACGCGAGGTCGGCCCCCGACACGAACAGCTTGCCGCCGCCCGACAGGTACGCGGCGGCGAGCTGCTGCTCGCGGTCGTCGAAGGTGCGGTCGTGGGAGGACTCCTCGCCCAGCACCCAGAACACGGCGTCGTAGTCGTTGAGCGAAACGAGCCCGCCGGCGACCGCCTCGTTGGCGGCGCCCTCGACGATGACGTTGGCGTTGGCGTCGCAGATGGCCGTGGTGGTGACCGCGGCGGCGAGTCGTGGGTTGTCGACCCGCGTGCGGACGCGGTCGGCCTGGCCGCCCTGGTAGTGCGGCTGGGTGGCGTTCATGTGGCGGTCCCAGCGGTCGAAGCCGTCGACCACCAGCACGCGTTGTCCCTGCGACCGTGGCGTGCACGGCAACGCTTCGGACGGCGTAGAGACGCCCCCCGCGTTGTACGAAGCGACGCGGAAGAAGCACGGCCGCTTGGCGTCCAGCCCCGCCACGCTGTAGGTCGACGTCGCCCCGCCCGGCACGCGGCGGCCGCTGTCGAAGGACCTGCCATCGGTCGATGTGTACACGACGTAACCCGCCGGGCGACCGCCGCTGGCGGCGCCGCTCTTCGGGGCGTTCCAGGCCAGGGTGACAACCCCGTCGCGCGGCGCGGTCGCGCGCAGGTGGGTAACCGCCGCCGGCGGCGCGACCACCGGCGTCCGCCCGCCGTCGATTTCGTGGAAGTACTTGATCAGTCCCTCGCAGGCGGCCTTCGCGATGGCGTCCCGCACGCGCGGGTCGCGGAGCATCTGCGAGTCCTGCTCGTTGTCGTGGAAGCCGGTCTCGATGATGGTGGCGTCGAACTCGTTGTCGATGTACTTGTTGTTCAGTTCGCCGAACTCGATGTCGGCCCGGTCGAGCGTCACCACCTTGCCGCGGTCGTACCAGTCGTGCTCGAACACGCCGGGCTGCGCGATCAGGTTCTCGTTGATCTCCCGGGCGAGCGTCTCCGCGAGCAGCAACTGGTGAGGCGTCCGCGAGGTCGCGTAGTTGTTGCCGTTGTAGAGCCCCAGCACGCCGCGGTTCTTGCCCGACCCGGCGTTGGAGTGGAAGCTCACGAACACCCGGTCCTCGGCCGGCCCCTCCGCCTCGTTGTTCATGAACTTCGAGTACCGCGGCGGCGCCGACACGGTGGCCGACTGGTCGGCGCGGATCTGGCGGTAGCTGTCGGTCTCGATCCCCTGCGAGCGCGCCACGTGCCAGGCGATCCAGTACAGGCCCGACTCGGTCTCGCGGTCCTGACCCGAAACGCCGCCGCCGCGATCGGTGTCGCCACGCCCGTTGCCGAACCGGATCATGTCCGCGATGACCACCGACCCCGGCTCACGCGACGCGTTGCCGATCACCACGGCGCCGTCCGTCCCGGCGTTGAAGTAGTAGGACCCCAGGTAAACCAGACCGTGCCCCACCCGCCGGTGGTCGACGCTCACCTCGGAGACCCCGCCGGCGTGGTGCACCGCGTAGGTCTGGTCGGCGGCCCGGTTCCCGCCGGCGGTCGCCCACGCGTAGACCGGCCACACGCCGGCCTTGGGCAGGTTGGGGCGGTACTCGGCCGTGGCGGTTTCGGCGGCGGTGGTGTGGGCGAAGCGGTAGGGCTCGGCGTCCGCCTGGCCGAAGTAGACCCCCCCGAGCCCGGTCCGCCAGTCGCCCTTGAAGGTGACGCCGGGGTCGGTGTTGTCCATCACGACCTCCAGTGGCTGGTCGCCGACCGGTCGCAAGGGAACCACGGTCGCGCCGGCGCGGAAGATGTGGTCGACGAAGAAGTCCATCTGATCCTTGTTGCCAAGGTCCTCGACCATGCCCAGCAGCAGCGGCCGCTGCGTGGTCCACGACCCGTCGCGGTCGTTGTTGGCGGTGTAGCCGTGCCCGCCGTGCACGTACACAATCTTCCCGGACAACGCGCCGGTGGGGCGGCCGCCGACCGCGACCGGACCCAGCGAAACGACGGGCTCGTCATCCTGCGCGGGGCATACGGACGCGGCCAGCACAGCGGTGACCAACAGGATTGTACGGAGTTGATGCATCTTCATCGCTAGTTCGCTGCGGCGGGTTCTAGGGGAGTGGCCTCTGCCGGGGTCGCGGGCAGGTTCTCGACGGTCGCCTTGCCCTTGATGCGGGGGTCGTAGACCGCCACGAACCCGTTCTCCGGGTCCCGGGCGATAAGCTGGGCGCGGCCGCCTGATCCGAGCGGCGCCACCCGGTGTCCGAACGCTTTGAGTCTTGCAACCTCTTCGTCGGGCGTGGCAGTCTCGTAGCTCACAACGTCAGGCCGCCACTGGTGGTGCACGCGGGGGGCGGCGATTGCCTTGTTGGGCGACATGCCTCGGTCGACCGTGTTCACAATCGCCCACAGCACCTGGGTGATGATCTTCGGCCCGCCGGCGGCGCCGACTGTCAGCAGCGGCTCGCCGCGCTCGTCCAGCACGATGGTGGGGCTCATCGAAGAGAGCGGACGCTTGCCGGCGGCTACCGAGTTGTTCTCGGCGCCGACCAGGCCAAAGGCGTTGGGCGTGCCCGGGTGGATGGCGAAGTCGTCCATCTCGTTGTTCATCACCACGCCCGTGCCGGGGATCACTACCTTCGATCCGAATGACGTGTTCACGGTTGCAGTGATCGCAACCCAGTAGCCGTCGGAGTCGGCGGCGGCGATGTGCGTGGTGTGCCGCCCGAACAGGTCCTGCCGCCACTGGGCCGGCTCGCCGTGGGCCGGGACATCGGTCGCGTGGTCGAGCGAGATCTTGGCCGCTAGCTGCCGGGCGTACTCCTTCGACGCCAGCCGGCGGGGCACGTCGACAAAGTCGGAGTCGCCTAGCCAGTACGCGCGGTCGGCGAACGCCAGCTTCATCACCTCGGCGACCAGGTGCTTCGCCTGGGCGGGGTCCTCTGCGAACAGCTGGTCGAGTTCATAGCCCTCGAGCATGTTCAGCATCTGCGCCACGTGCACCCCGCCGGAGCTCGGCGGCGGAAAACCCACGATCTCGCGGCCGCGGTACTCGCTGCGGATCGGGTTGCGGAGCTTGGCTTCGTAGCCGGCCAGGTCGCTCGCGGTCATGATGCCGCCGTTCTCGCGCATCCACTTGTCAGTCGCCTGGGCGAACCCGCCGCGGTAGAACCAGTCAGGCCCTTCGGAGGCGATCTTGCGGTAGGTGCGGCCCAGGTCGGGGCGGGTCACGGTGTCGCCCGCGGCGGGGGCATGGCCGTCGTCGCCCAGCAATTCCCTGGCCGAGGCCGGGAAGCGGCGGAGCGTTCGCGCCTTGCTGCGTAGCGCCGACGCCAGGCTGCGCGACACGACAAACCCGTCTTCGGCGAGCTGCGCGCCCGGCGCCAGCAGGTCGGCGAACGGCAACGCGCCGAGCTTCTCTGAAAGCAGCGCATAGGCGGCCACGGCGCCCGGCGTGCCGGAGGCCAGCGGGCCGGTTTGACTGAGGTCGGGACGCGCCTGGCCGTCCCGCAGGTACATGTCGCGGTTGGCGGCCGCGGGCGCGGTCTCGCGTCCGTCGATCGCCAGGAACTCGCCCTCTGGGGTCCGCACCAGGATCAGGCAGCCGCCGCCGATACCCGAGTTGTGGCCGTCGACCACACCCAGCGTCAGCGCGGCGGTGATGGCGGCGTCCACCGCGTTGCCGCCCTGGCGGTAGATCTCCAGCGCCGCGTCGGTGGCCAGCGGGTTGACGGTGGCAACAGCGACCGTGCGCTCTTCTGGCGCCGCGACGGCTTCGCTTGGGGCGAGCAGGGCGGCGGCCGCAAGCAGTGGCCAGAAGGTCTGTCTTGTCTTGCTCATGATGGTTCCGGCTCTGGTGGGGTCGCCTGGGCGACCAAGTACCCGACAACAAATGTGACCGAGGCGCCGATCAACGAAAACCAGGGCCAGCTGACGTTGATCCCAAACTTTGCGTAGCAACAGCACGCCAGGCCGAGGGTGATGCCAATCATGCCGGCGGCCTCGCTGGCCCGGCCGAGCACCGCGCCCAGCAGGAAGACGCCTAGTACGATCCCGGTGGAGAACCCGGCGATGCCCAGCACCGCATCGATCACGGCGCTGTCGGGGGCCAGGCTGTAGTAGGCGCCAATGGCCACACCGGCCTGCACGGCGGCGAACACGAAGGTCGCGACCTTCGCGCCGAAGAGCATCCCGCGGTCGGTCATGTCGGGCAGGAACCGCTTGCCGAGGTCGCTGACCAGCACGCCGGCCGACGCGTTCAGCGAGCTGGAGAGCGTCGACATCGAAGCCGCCAGCACGGCCGCAATCACCAGGCCCCGCAGCCCGACGCCCAGCTTGTGCACCACGAACCCGATCAACGCCTGGTCGCCGCGGGTGACGTCGTACCCCAGGGCGCCGGCCGATTGCCAGTAGGCCAGCCCGATGCCGATCATCAAGAACAGCGTGAACTGCAACGCGACCACCGGGCCGCTCAGGCCCACCGCCCACCCGGCCTGACGCTGCGACCGCGCGCACAGGTACCGCTGCACCATCATGTGGTCCGCGCCGTGCGACGCCATCGTCAGGGTCGCCCCGCCGATCAGCCCCGACCAGAAGGTGATGGATGACGTGAAGATCGACGGGTCAAAATCAAACAGACGAAGCCGGCCGGTCTCGCCCGCGAAACGCCACACCTCGCCCGAGCCGCCCGGCGCGTCGGTCAGCAGCATGGTCATCACGACCGCCGCGCCGATCATGTACATCGCGAACTGCAGGCAGTCGTTGATCACCACCGACGCCACCCCGCCCACGCCGGCGTAGATCGCGGTGCAGACCGCCAGCACGAGCACGCACACGTTGAAGTCGAAACCGGTCGCCTCGCCGATCAGCAGCCCGGTCAGCAGCAGCCTCAGACCGTCGGCCGAGTTCCGCATCACCAGGAACAGCAACGACACGAAGCTGCGGACGTTCTTGCCGAACGTGTTCTGCAGCACCTCGTACGCCGTGAGGTACGAGCCGGAGAAGAAGATCGGCAGCACCAGCCAGGTCAGCAGCAGCCGCCCCGTGATGTAACCGAAGGTGAGCTGCAGGAAGGTCAGGTTGCCCCCGTCGAGGAACGACTTGGCGGGCAGGCTCAGGAAGGTGACCGTGCTGGTCTCGGTGGCGACGATCGACAGCAGCAGCATCCACCAGCTGAGGTGACGCCCGCCCACCAGGTATCCCTCGGCCGACTTGGGCGCCTTGGAAGCGAACAGACCAATGGCCGTGCTGCCAGCCAGGTAGCAGACGATAATCAGCCAGTCGAGCAGCGGGATCGTGGTGTGAGGCAAGCGGCGGCGGCGGGAGAGGGCCGGCGTTCGAGGCTGGGGGGATCGGGGTGGCCTCGTCTTGGCAGCGCCAAACGCAAAGGGCCCCCGCCTTACCCCGAGGTCCAATCGTGCTATTTTGAACACATCGTTGACGGATTGCAGCGCATCATTCTAACCCATTTGCGCACCTCAACGGACCCGTTGCGACCGCCCTTTCCGGGGCGGACAACCACCCTCCCCTGCACGCCTCCGGACCGACACTGTGACCGAACGCTCGCCATTGCTGCTGGGAGTCGATGCGGGCGGGACCAAGTCGCGCGCCCTGGCCGCCACGGCGGGTCCCGGGGGACGGTTCTGTATGCACGGCGTTGGCGAGGCCGGGCCGGGCAACCCAATGAGCCACGGGCTGGATCGCGCGGCCGACTCGATCGTGTCGGCTATCCGAGCCGCGCTGTCTGCCGCGGGCGCCCAGCAGCCAGAGCCTGCGATGGCGGTGGTGGCCGCCGCCGGCGCGGCCAACGACACCCTGCGGCGCGCCCTGCAGCAGGCGCTCGACGCGGCCAACGTTGCAGCGACCTGCCGGGTGGTGCCGGACTACGAGCCCTTCTTCTCGCTGGCCGCGCCGCCGGTGGTGGGCGTCATTGCGGGCACCGGGTCGGTTGCCTTCGCCCGCGGCGCGGGCACCGACGTTGTGCGGGTCGGCGGCTGGGGGTACTTGCTGGGCGACGAGGGGAGCGGCTACGCCATCGGCCGCGAGGCGCTGCGCGCCGCCCTGGCGGAGCTGGAGCTCGGCAGATCCCTGTCGCCCATGGCGCAGGCCTGCCTCGCGGCGCTGCAGGCGTCCGACAGGGCGGGCCTGCTCGCGGCGGTCTACAAGTCGGACGACCAGCGCGGCCGCATCGCGGGCGTGGCGCGGCGGATTGTGGAGCTCGCGCGCACCGACCAACAGGCCGCGGCGCTGCTGCAGGCCGAAGCTGTTCGGCTGGCCGGGGTGGTGCACCAGGCGGTCACCGCCGCGGGGTTAGGGGCCGGGCGGTACTCGCTCAGCGTCGGGGGCGGGATCCTGGTCGGCAGCGCCGAATTCCGGGCAACGCTCATCGAGTCGCTGAGCGACCGACAGTCGGGCCCTGCCGAGGTGGTGGTGGTGCGCGATCCTGCCGTCGGTTGCCTCGCCGCGGCGCACGGCCTGCTGGGCTAGGCTGACCGCTCATGTGCGCTCACGAGGCCGAAAAGCTTGCGCCACAGCGCAAAATGGCGCCTTCTTGCAGAAACCCGAAACCGATCTGTCGGAGAAATTGAACCTCGATTAGCGCATGAATGGCTGCCGCGGGTACGATTGGAATAGCTGTCGCTAGCTTGTGACGACAACTCGTAACCGTAGCGGACGTTATGCCTTATGGATTCCGCCAAGCCCCGCAACCCGTCTGAAACCAACGGCGAACCGTCGCACACCCCGACCATGTTCCGCAACATGAAGCGGGTGGCGGTGCTCATTGAGACCGACACCTCCTCTGGTTGCAGCGTGATCCGCGGCATTGCCGACTACGCCGAGCGCCACGGCGGCTGGCACCTGCTGCTGGATCCCCGCGACCACGAGCACCGCTCGGCGTTGCCAGACGGGTGGTCGGGGCACGGGATCATCGCGCGGCTCAGCAGCCGTCAGCAGATCGACCAGGTCCGCGCCTGCGGCGCGCCGGTGGTCAACGTGGATGACATCTACGAAGACCTGGCCGAGTTCCCGATGGTCATCACCGACGAGGCCGCGTTGGCCGAGCAGGCGCTTACGCACCTGCTGGACCGTGGCTTCCAGCAGTTCGGCTACTTCGCGCCGCCCAGCACGCAGTACTCGAAGAAGCGGGGCGAGGCGTTCGTCAAAGCCGTCGAGGAGCACGGGTTCACGTGCCGCGAGTACAAGCCGGGCTACCGCCCGGGACGAAAGATCGGCTGGGTGGAGCAGCAGCGTCGGGTGTCGCGGTGGCTGGCCTCGCTGCCGCAGCCGATCGCGATCCTGGCGATCGACGCCGCCCACGGCCGTCAGCTGGCGGAGATCTGCCACCTCAACTCGTTCCGTGTGCCCGATGACATTGCGATCCTGGCGGGCGACCCGAACGACGTGTTCTGCGAGGTTTCCACGCCCCCCTTGTCGCACGTCAAAGTGGCGAGCGAGAAGATCGGGTTCACCGCGGCCGAGATGCTGGACTCGCTGATTTCAGGCGCCGCGGCGCCCAAGTCGGCCATCCGGACCGCGCCCCACGGCATCGCCGCGCGGCAGTCGACCGACCTCTTGGCGATCGACGACCCGATGATCGTCGACGCGCTGCGGTTCATCCGCGCCCACGCCCACCGCGGCATCGCCGTGCTCGACATCCTCCGCGAGATACCGATCTCCCGCCGCGGCCTGGAGATCCAGTTCCGCAACTACCTGGGCCGCTCGCCCGCCAAGGAGATCCGCCGGGTGCAGCTGGAGCGCGGCCGCGAGCTGCTGGCCAAACGCGAGCTGTCGATCAGCGAGGTCGCGCACGCGTGCGGCTTCGCGAACGCGACCCGGTTTGGCGTGGCGTTCAAGAAGGAGGTCAACACAACCCCGCTGGCCTACCGCCGCGAGCTGCTGGCCGGTCAGAAGGACCGCGACGCCGGCTACTAGCGCCGAAGTGCGCGTTCGCGTGACACTGCTGCGCTGGCGGGGCTTTAGCCGGCATCCTGCGCAGATTACCATTCGGATTGGCCGAAATGCGTAGGCGAGTGGCCGGCAGCCCCGGTGGTCGCGTTGCGCAGGCTCCCCCCGCTCCCCTCCCAGGTTTGCACGACCCTTGGCCCCTCCCAACGAACAAATCGTCCTGCTCACGGACGGCGCGGCCTCCCTGCTGGCCGCCAAGACTGCCACCAGCATCCTCCGCTACCGCGGCGAGAACGTGGTCGGGGTGCTCGACCGCTCGCGGGCCGGGCAGACGACCAACCAGGCGTTCGGCGTGGGCGGCGACACGCCCATCATCGCCAGCCTGAGCGACGCGCCCGACGCCACCACCCTGACCATCGGCATCGCGCCCCCCGGCGGCCGCGTGCCTGACGAGTGGCGGCCGATCCTGATCGAGGCCGCGCAGCGGGGCATGAAGCTCGTCTCGGGGCTGCACGACTTCCTCTGCGACGACGAGGAGATCGCGGCCGCCGCCAAAGCATCGGGCGCCGTCATTCACGACGTCCGCCGCAACCGCGAGCGCGACTTGGCCAAGGCGGTCGGCGTGCGAGACGACTGCCTGCGGATCCTAACCGTCGGCCAGGACTGCTCCATCGGCAAGATGCTCACCGCACTAGAGCTGACCAAGGGGCTCAAGGACCGCGGCGTCGACGCCAAGTTCATCGCGACCGGTCAGACCGGCATCATGATCGAGGGCGACGGCTGCCCCGTGGACTGCGTGGTGTCCGATTTTGTAAACGGCGCCGTGGAGAAGCAGATCCTCGCCAACCAGCACCACGAGGTGCTGGTCGTGGAGGGGCAGGCGACCATCTCGCACCCGGCGTACTCGTGTGTCTCAGCGGGGCTGCTGCACGGTTCGACGCCGCACGGCATGGTCATGGTGTACGAGGTCGGCCGTGAGAACGTGCACGGCGTCGATCACGTCCCGCTGCAGCCGCTCCCCAAGCTGATCGCCGCCTACGAGACCCTGGCCGCGCTGCGGATGCCGTCGAAGGTGATCGCCATCGCCATGAACAGCCGCAACGTCAGCGAGGAGGAGGCCGCCGTCGAACGCGAACGCGTCCGCGCCGAGCTGGGCCTGCCGGTCGCCGACCCGCTGCGGCACGGCGTGGGAGAGCTCGTCGATGCGATCGAGGCCCTGCGGGCGGAAGTGATTGCTCCGGCCGAGGCCGCCCAATGACCACGCTCACGACCCGCGGGTTCGACCTCCCGCTGAAGCACGTGTTCCGGATCTCGCGGAGCGCGGTCTCGGTGCAGCCGACCATGATCGTGCAGGCCGCCGCCGGTGGGCTGTACGGCTACGGCGAGGCGACCGAGAACGACTACTACCAGGCGACCATCGAGAACATCACCGCGATGGTCGCCAAGGCGCAGCCGCTGCTCGACGGCTGGGCGCCGCAGGACCCGGCCGACGTGCTCCGCGACGTCGGCGCCGTTATCGGGTTCGACGACGGCGTGCCGGGCGCCTCGTTCGCCCAGTGCGCGATCGACTGCGCCCTGCACGACCTGTGGGGCAAGTCGGCCGGCAAGCCGGTCGCCGGGCTGTGGGGCCTCGACCAATCAATCGGCCCGCAGTCCAACTTCACCATCGGCATCGACACGATCCCGGTGATGGTCGAGAAGCTGGCGGAGGAGCCGGGCTGGCCGACCTACAAGATCAAGCTCGGCACGCCCGAGGACATCGAGATTGTCCGCGAGCTCCGCAAGCACACCGACGCCCGCTTCCGCGTGGACGCCAACTGCGGCTGGACCGCGGAGAAGACCATCGAGCTCTCCGCCGAGCTGAAGGAGCTGGGCGTCGAGTTTATCGAGCAGCCGCTCCCCGCCGACGACCGCGCCGGGATGGAGCGGGTCTTTGCCGAGTCCGCGCTGCCGGTGATCGCCGACGAGAGCTGCATCACCGAGCCCGACGTCGCGCGGTGCCAGGACCTGTTCCACGGCGTGAACGTCAAGCTGGTGAAGTGCGGCGGCCTGGCGCCCGCACGGCGGATGCTGACCGAGGCCCGCCGCCGCGGCATGAAGACCATGGTGGGCTGCATGACGGAGTCGTCGGTCGGGATCTCCGCCATCGCTCAGCTGCTGCCGATGCTCGACTACGTCGACATGGACGGCGCCGTGCTCATCGCCCAAGACATCGCGTCCGGCGCCCGCGTCGACAAGGGACGCTGCGTGCTGCCGGGCGCTGGTGGGCTCGGCGTCGAGCTCAACGACGGGCCGCTCGGTTAGCGTCCCCGCTGCCTGACAAGTGATCTACGCCCTAGAGGAGGCCCCATGATGAAGGCGCCCACCTGCGCGACGGCTGTCACCGTTCTGCTAACCCTGTTCGCCACGGCGGCGATCGGGGCCGACTCGTTCGAAGCGTCGCTCACCGAGCTGCTCGAGGGGCACCGCGGCACGGTCGCCGCGGCCGCGAAGCACCTCCCTTCGGGTAAGGAGTTCCGCTTCAACGCCGACCAGCCGATGCCGACCGCCAGCCTGATCAAGCTGTCGATCATGGCGGCCGCCTTCAAGGCCGAAGCGGACGGGCGGCTCAAGATGAGCGACGAGGTTTCCCTCAAGGAGGAGGACAAGGTTCCCGGGTCGGGAGTGCTGACGGAGAACTTCTCGGCGGGCCTGTCGATGCCGCTGCACGACGCGATCCGGCTGATGATCGCGTTCTCCGACAACACGGCCACCAACCTGGTGATCGACCAGGTCGGCCTGCCCGCCACCACCGAGTACATGGAGGAACTGGGCCTGCCCAGCACGCGGCTGCACGCCAAGGTGTTCCGCCGCGACACCTCGATCGCGCCCGAGCGGAGCCGCGAGTTCGGGCTGGGGAGCACCACCGCCTCGGAGATGATCGAGCTGCTCGAGCAGATCAACGACCGCAAGCTGATCAGCTCCCAGGCGAGCGAAGCGATGTACCAGCACCTGCTGGCCTGCGAGTCGCGCAGCAAGGTCCCCCGCTACCTGCCCGAGGACACGCCCGTCGCTCACAAGACGGGATCGGTCTCCGCCGCCCGCTGCGACGCGGGGATTATCGAGTCGCCCAAGGGCCCCATCGCGTTCTGCATCCTGACCGGCGACAACAAGGACCACAGCTGGGGCGACGAGAACGAGGCCGAGCTGCTGGCCGCCGAGTTCGGCAAGGCGATCTACACCCACTACGGGACCGACGAGGACGCCCCCGCCGCGGTGGTCGCCCGGGTGCTGAAGGTCGGCGCCGACGGCACATTGGTGGAGTCGCTCCAGCGCACGCTCAACAAGCAGCTGAAGCCCTCGCCCGAGCTCAGCGCCGACGGCGACTTCGGCCCCAACACCCAGCGGGCGGTCATCGCGTTCCAGAAGCAGGCCGGCGTCGAGCCG
The DNA here is from genome assembly GCF_007859765.1 of Posidoniimonas corsicana. Classification (NCBI taxonomy): domain Bacteria; kingdom Pseudomonadati; phylum Planctomycetota; class Planctomycetia; order Pirellulales; family Lacipirellulaceae; genus Posidoniimonas; species Posidoniimonas corsicana. Next base: position 3,052,419 of record NZ_SIHJ01000001.1, on the reverse strand, counting down.
ACCGGCGAGGTCGGCCCCGACACCTGGCGGGCGCTCGGGCCGCTGGTCACCGAGGACGAGCCCACGCCCGAGCCGGCCGTGGCGATGGCGGGCCTCAAGAAGAAGGACCCCGCCGACACGCTCGCGGGCCCTCCGATCGTCACCTGCAAGGCGTACGCGATCGCCGACGCCAAGACCGGCGAGGTGCTGTGGGGCTACAACGACTCGCGGCGGCGTGACCCGGCGAGCGTCACCAAGATCATGACCGCGTACCTCGTCTGCCGCCTGGCGGAGCAGGACCCGTCGGTCCTGGAAGAGGTGCTCACGTTCTCGCAGCGGGCCGACGACACCTCCGGCTCGACGTCCGACCTCCGCGCCGGCGAACGCGTTAAGATCGCCGACGCGCTGTACGGGCTGATGCTCCCCTCGGGCAATGACATGTCGGTCGCCTTCGCCGAGCACTTCGGCCCCCGTCTGGCCGAAGAAGGGGCCGAGGAGCAACCGCCCTACGACTCGTTCATCGCCGCCATGAACCGCGCCGCGGAAGAGCTCGGCATGGACGGCACCGGCTACCGCAACCCACACGGGCTCACTGCGCACGGCCACCACACCACCGCCGCCGACATGGTGAAGCTGGCCCGCGCGGCGCTCGATCTGCCCGTGCTCCGCGAAGTGGTCAACACCCGCCTGCACGCGATCACGGTCGACTCGGTCGACGGCTACCAGCGGAACGTGGTGTGGAAGAACACCAACCGGCTGCTCGGCATCGAGGGTTTCTACGGCGTGAAGACCGGCACCACCGGCCCGGCCGGCGCGTGCCTGGTCTCGGCCGGCCGCCGCGGCGACGCGGACCTCATCATGGTCGTGCTCGGCGCCACCTCGGGCGACGCCCGATATGTCGACTCGCGGAACCTGTACCGCTGGGCCTGGGCGCAGCTGCAAGCCGAATAAGCGGACGCCGCCCGGAGGTCCTATGCGAACGATGGCACGCGGCTTGGCGGTTGTTGCGTCGGCGCTGGTGGTTTGCTCGTCCGGCTTTGCCGCTCAGCCGGTCCACATCAGGACGAATCAGCTAGGGTACCTGGCGTCCGATCCGAAGTCGGCGATCGCGTTCAGCGAAGAGGAATTAGCCACGCAGTTCCACGTCGTCGAGGTCGGAAGCGGCCGGGTCGTCTACGCCGGTGAAGCCCGGCCCGCCAACGAGTCCAGCTGGAACAGCTTCGCCCATCACTACCGGCTCGACTTTACCGACCTGCGGGCCGAAGGCCGCTACGCGATCCGACTGGAGCCCGGTGGGGCCGAGTCGCGGCCCTTCCGCATCGGCCCCGACGCCTTCGGGCGCCACGTCGAAGACCTGCTCGGCTTCATGCGGCAGCAGCGGTGTGGGTACAACCCGCTGCTCGACATGGTCTGCCACCAGCGGGACGGCCGGACCGCGTACGGGCCCAGGCCGGCCGGGACCTTCGTCGACGCCAGCGGCGGGTGGCACGACGCCGGCGACCAGCTCAAGTACCTGCTGACCGCCAGCAACGCGACGGCTCGGATGCTTTTGGCGTACGAGCTGGAGCCGACCAAGTTCGCCGACCACGTCGACCGTCTAGGGCAGCCGGGCCCGAACGGACTGCCCGACGTGCTCGACGAGGCTCGCTGGGGCCTCGACTGGATCCACAAGCTCCACCCGGAACCGGACCAGCTGTACCACCAGGTCGCCGACGACCGCGACCACTCCGGCTGGAAGTCGCCCGACGCGGACACGTCCGACTACGGGTGGGGACCCAACAGCTACCGGGTGCTCTACTTCGCCGATGGCCGGCCCCAGGGGCTGAAGCAGTACAAGAGCGACTCCGACGGGGTCGCCAACCTGGCCGGTCGGTGCGCCGCGGCCATGGCGATGGGCCACCGGGTGTGGAAGGAGCGTGGCGACCCGGTCTTTGCCCAGCGGTGCCTGGTCGCCGCTCGCGAGCTGTACGCGATGGGCGCCGCCGCCGAAGGCACGCAGCAGGGGAACTCCTATGGCGCCCCGTACCGGTACGCGGAGGCCACGTGGGCGGACGACATGGAGTGGGGCGCCGCCGAGCTCTACCGCGAGACCGGCGACCCTGCGAATCTAGAGCAGGCGAAGCGCTACGCTCGGATCGCCGGCGATGTCGGCTGGATGCACCACGAGCAAGCCGGCCACTACGAGTACTACCCGTTCGTCAACGTCGGCCACTTCGCCCTGTTCCCGCACGTCGACGCCGAGTTCCAGGAAGAGCTGGCGGGCTACTACCGGAGCGGGCTGGACGCGACCGTCGCGCGGGCGAAGACCAACGTGTACGGCGTCGGCGTGCCGTTCATCTGGTGCTCCAACAACCTGACGACCGCGCTCATCACCCAGGCGCTGCTGTACGAGCGCATGACGGGCGACTCCCGCTACCGAGAGCACGCGACCCGGCACCGCGACTGGCTGCTGGGCCGCAACCCCTGGGGGACGACCATGTTTACCGGCGTCCCCCGCGATGGCGACGCGCCGCTGGACGTTCACACCGGGGTCTGGAAGCTGTTCCGGAGGAACGTCCCCGGTGGCCTGGTCGACGGCCCCGTTTACCGCTCGGTCTTCGACGGGCTCATCGGCGTCCAGCTCAACGAGGCCGACGAGTACAAGGATTTCCAGAACGATCATGTCGTCTACCACGACGACTTCGGCGACTACGCGACCAACGAGCCGACGATGGACGGCACCGCCGGCGCGATCTACTTCATGGCGCACTACGGGGCGTACGCGAGCGACTCGGGCGACGCGGCTGGCGAGCTAGAGATCAGCCACGGCGCGGTGGTGCGCGGCAGCGCGGCCGAGGCCAAGATCGCGCTGGTCTTCACCGGCGGCGAGCACACCGACGGCGCGGAGGAGATCCTCGCCACGCTCGCGGACCGCCGGGTGAAAGCCTCGTTCTTCCTGACCGGCGACTTCCTCGCCCAGCCAGGCATGGCCGATTGGACCCGCCGCGCCGCCGTCCGCGGCCACTACGTCGGGCCGCACTCCCACGCCCACCCGCTGTACGCGCCCTGGGACGACCGCGAACGCATCCTCGTGACTAAACAGGACTTCCTGCAGGACCTGCGGAAGAACCTTGACGAGGTGCGGGCCCTCGGCGGAGCGGCGGGCGACCCGGTCTGGTTCATCCCGCCCTACGAGTGGCACAACGCCCGCCACGCGGAGTGGGCCACAGCCGCCGGTTGCCGCCTGTTCAACTTCACGCCGGGTTCCGGCTCGCATCGTGACTTCGCCCCCGAGGGCCACAAAGCATTTCTCCCATCGGTGGAGCTGGTCCAGGGCATCCTGACGCACGAGCAGTCCGAGCCGAACGGTCTGAACGGGCACCTGCTGCTGCTCCACCTCGGCAGCGCCCGGCAAGACCGGGCGCCGCCCCTGCTGCCCCGGTTGATCGATGCGCTGCACGAACGAGGGTACGAGTTCGTCACCGTCGACCGGCTCCTGGGTCGCTCGCGGTAGGCGGTCTTTGGTGCTGGGGTCTGGCAGACGTTCGAGAGTGGAGTAAACGCCTCGGACGTTTGTGGTGGCGAGGGTTACGCCACTAGATCGCTCAGCCTCCGCTGTCGGGGAGGTCGGGCTACAGCTTCAGGTAGATGCCCCGCAGTTCCAGGCTGCGGACCAGCAGGTACGTGACTCCGATAAACACGGCGCACCCGCCCCACATGTACCACTCCGGGGCGTCACGCGGCATGAACGACTTGACCGAGTGGTCGACCATCATGTGCAGGACGTAGGCCGCCAGGGCGTTGGCGCCAAAGGTGGAGAGCACGCCAATCCGCCAGCCGTACAGGTCGCAGCCGACGTAGAACAGCAGGAACACCGCCAACGAGAACCCGGCTGCGAACACCTGGTACGAGAGCGTGCCTGACCGCTGGCTCATCATCCAGTAGTTCCACGCCCGCAGCTGGTGGCTCTTGCCGATGTCGCCGTCCGGGTGGGGCGGCGGCACGAAGGGCGGCTCGGCCAGCAGTTGCAGGACTTGTCCGCTCGCCACCTTCTCGCGGGCGGTCGCCACCTGCGCGGGTGTGGGGATGACCGGTTGGCTGGCCAGCTTCGTCGCCGCGGGCTGCGTGGCAGACGGCGCGTCGTAGAACCGCGTCCCGCAGGAGAGCGCGTAGCCCGCCGCCATCAGCAGGGCCGACCAGAGCAGCATCGACGCCAGCGGGCGGCGGCCCTCCGGTTGGGCCACAGCGTCGTAGGCGAGCGTGCCGACGATCATCGGTACGGCCCACGTGAGGAACCCGAGCGGCCCGCCGTCAATGCCGTTGGGGGCCCCGTTGTTGACCCAGTGGAAGTAGAACGCGTGCGACGCCACGACGTGGATCGCCGCCGAACCCAGCAGGAACGCAATCCGCCAACCGACGCCCGCTCGGACCACCGGCAGGACCCAGAGTGAGGTGACGGCGATGTGCGTCAGCGTTTGGAACCAGGTGCTCTTCAGCGGCCCCCGCACGGCCTCCCAGGCGCCCATCGTGGACAGCTGGTCCCAGGTCTCGGCCCTCGAGCCGGCGGAGTAGACGACCAGGCTCACCAGCACGAGCCCGAGCAGGCGGCGGACCATGCGGGCGTAGGCGGCCGGCGCGCCGCGGGATTCGATCCGGCGTTCGAAGCTGAGCCGGAAGGCGAACCCGACCGCGAAGAGGAACTGCGGCATGATCGTGTCCGCGAAGCTGCAGAACACGTTGTGGTGCCGAAGCAGCCAGTGGCACGCCTCGAAGCTGCCTAAGAAGTTGACCAGGAACATGGCCAGGACGGTGTAGCCCCGGAACTGGTCCAGGGACGCAATCCGCTTCTGGGCCGGCTCGTCGGTCGACATGGCGTACTTCTTGGGGCGGGCCCGGGGGCCCGACCCGCCAACGGTGGGAGTTCGGTGGGGTGGTCGTAGCGTGCGGTGCAATCGCACGCCCAATCTACCCGAAGACCGCCGCGAGGTGTGCGGCTCAGAGATCCGGTCAGATCGCCGCGGCCGGCGCCGGCGTGCTTGACGGGGATGCAACAACTAGAGTGCTCACCCGCTCTCGCGTGTGAGCATGGCGCCCGGCTAGCCGGGACGCCGAGTGCCAGACGGGGATACCGCGAGTCATTGCGCGGCAACAATCACCTGTGAGAGAGAGCTATCAGCCGCCGGCCAGTCTAGTTGTTCTCCTACACTCAACCCAATCGTTCGGTCCGAACGGACGTTGAATAGCTTGAGGGGATCGCCGCTCTCTAGATCGATCGCCCACACATTGCCGGACTGAAACGCCACCGCTAGCAGGCTGTCTCCGACAAAACTGGCGAGGCCACGGAATAGTCTCTCGCCGGCCGGATACCCGATGACTGACGCTGGCTTCTCGCCGTCGAACAAGATGAGCCGACTCTGCAGCAGCGCAACCCACTTGCCCGACACCGGGGACGCCGCCACCGCGTTGCCGAATCGAGACTCGGCATAGACTAATGGGCGGTCCGGCAATTCCGATTCACCAGCGGCGAGACGGTATATTCCTTCAACGTCATTGCTCCAGTAGAGCAAACTACCGTCGCTGCACGAGGCGATTGATATGTCTTGGAAACTCGGCGACCTCTGTTGCTGGAAGCGCACAATCGGCTCGTCGCTGCCCGACTTTGAGATCTGAACTACGCGATCGGCGCCGTTATCGCCTACAAGGTAGTAGTCACACTGTGGGTTGCTCGACAACGCTATTGTGTCCGGTAGCAGGGTGGGATTGCTGAACACCGACTTCAGCTCGCCGGCCTTGCCGATTGCGAGTACTTGGCCTTGCCCCACCCTTGCACTTGCCTGAACGCAAAGCAAGCGGTCGCCATCGACACCTAAGCCCATTGCTGAGCCGGGGGTCGTCACACAACCAAGTATTTCGCCTTCGGCATCGACCTGGACGACCTTGCTCGGTCTGGACACGGGACCAAACGACACATAGATCGATGCGCCGGCGAAGCGTTCGCGGATCGATCGTGTCGAGGTAACTGAATCGGCGGCGGGTAGTTTTGGTACGCTATCGAACCGAGAGTTCTTACTGGCGTCGAAGAAACGTGGCGCAGGATTCGAGCCTAGGCCCGGTCGACTCGATCCTCCACTGGCGCTGCCTGCCTGCTGACGCAATTGAGACTCAAGCTGCTGTACCCGCTGTTCTAGCAACCGGATCCGATCTTCTATGGCGGGTTGGCGGACCTTGTCTGTCGTTGACTCGTCTCGTCCGATCGCTTGCGCGGCAAGATCGGCTGACGCCGCGATCAACAATACGAGTGCGCTCAGTGAAGTCGAAATAATGCGTGAGCGGTAGATGAGTTTGGCCATCGCTAATTGTCTCTCGCGGAGGTGATTGGTACGCGGTCCAATGCGACACTGAGCATGCCACGTCAACGCGAGGCGAGACCCCACCGCATCATCACCGAGGTGACCACTTGCCAATAGCCCTGAGGCCGCCCTATAGGCACCGCTCGGGGCCAGTCTAATGCGACGCCGAAAGTGCAATCAAGCCTGCGTACATGCAGCACACCTCCGCGATTGTTTAGCAGCTCAAACCCGCGTCGGCTTCGAGGTCCTGCGCAGGATTAGCTAGGAACTCCTACTCGCCGTTCGCGTTCCCCTCGGGCTCGCGGCGCCCACGGTGGAGGACCACCGTGTTACAGGGGGGGCGATGCCCTAGTTCTTGCCTGGATTTGCGTAGAAACCGGCCACCTGCCGTGATCCAATGAGGGGTGGTCGGTCGCGCGCGGCGTGCCCACAGCGGGCGGCGCCTTTGGTGGCTGCTGCGCGGTTGGCACGGTTCGGGGCTACGGGGGTTCGTTGCTCTGTGGACACCCCTGATACTCGATGGTGGGCCGACTCTCAGAGCCCGAATTCACTCGGCGCTGGCCGGCGGACTGGAGCTCCGAACACTCTCACACGCGGGTGCGGCGAAGCAGGTTTTGTCCGATTTGGTCCCCGGAGGTGCACGCGATCGGACAAAACCCTATGGGCATGTTGAGGGGCGATATCCGTAACGTTTTTAACTGCTGACAGTTACGGAGACAGATGGGAGGAGGTGTGGCCGGGGTTTTGTCCCCTTCGCTCGTGTTCTTGGACAAAACGAATCGGACGAAGCGGGTGCTAGTCGCTGGGCGGGGGGGCGTTTGGGCGAGGCTAGGCGGTCGGGCAGAGCAGGTCGGCCAGGCCGGTTTGGGAGTCGGGCACGTCGCTGTAGGTGCAGAGCTTGGGGACCGCGGCGGGGAAGTCCTGCAGGATGGTGGGCACGCCGAGCGACGCGATCACGGCGCCGTCGAGTTGGGCCAGGTCGTCCGCCAGTTGGCGTTGCGGGTCGGTCATCCCGAACGCGTGCCAGGCCGCGGGCTTGGCGATGATCGCCACGAGAAGCTGCCCGCCGTTTTGGGCGGCGGCGACCGCTTGGTCGCGGAGGTCGGCGTCGACGTCGGGGCCGAACTCGAAGTACTGGGCGGAGGGGATCCGTTGCTGGATGGCCGCGGCCAGTGGTTGTTGGGCGGGGTCGCTGGGCAGGTTGAACGGCTTCATCAGCACCACGGTGGTCGGCTTGTCGGGCGCCAGTCGAGGCGGGGCGCCGCCGGCCGGTGAGACCACGCGGATCGCTGCCTTGGCGATCGCGGCGGCCGTGCGCTTGTGCTCTTGGACCTGCTCTGCCGGGATCGGATCGGCGTGCGGCGCCTGGTTGGCGATCTTCGCTTTGAGCTTGAGCACCCGGCCGACCGCCTCGTTGACGCGGGCCTCGGGGATTTGTTCCGAACGGACCAGCTCCGCCATTTCCGCGACCGCCGCGGCCGGGTCCGCCAGGTCCAACAGCATGTCGACGCCCGCCAACAAGGCCGCCGCGGCCATCTGGCCCTCGGACTGGTAGCGGTCGCGCGCGCCGGCCATCAGCAGGCTGTCGGAGCAGACCGCGCCGGTGAACCCGAGCTCGCCGCGCAGCAGGTCGGTGAGGATCGGCTTGGAGAACGTGGCCGGCTCGCCGGTTGGGTCGAGAGCAGGGTAGCTGACATGGGCCGACATAATCAGCGGGACGCCCGACTGGATGGCGGACCGGAAGGGGGGCAGCTCGCAGGCGTGCAGCTCGTCGGCCGGGCGGTCGACGCAGGGCTGCCCGTCGTGCGAGTCCTGGCTGGTGTCGCCGTGGCCGGGGAAGTGCTTGGCGGCGGCGAGCGCGCCCGCCTGGCCGGCGGCTTCGACCACAACGGCCACGAGCCGCGCGACCTCGGCGGGGTCCTCGCCGTACGCGCGGGTGGCGATGATCGGGTTCTGCGGGTTGGTGTTTGCGTCCGCGACCGGAGCGAACAGGATCTGCACGCCCGCCTGCAGCGCCTCGCGGGCGGTGATGGAGATTGCGTCGCGGAGGGAGGATTCGGCCTGATCGCCGAGTTGGGCGAAGGCGCGGGCGTGCGGGAACACGGTGAGCCCACCGACCTGCTGCCCGGCGCCGCGCTCGAGGTCGGCCGAGACGAGGAGTGGGACGCGCGACTTGGCCTGCAGGCGGGTGAGCGAGTCGCGCACGTGGGGCCACACGCCGTTGAACAGCAGGAGCCCGCCGATCGGGCAGCGCTCCAGCAGTTCGGCGACGCGTTGCTCGTCGTCCGAGGCGGTCACGATCGGCGGCAGGTTGGAGCCCATCCGCACGAACATGAGCTGAGCGAGTTTTTCTTCCAGCGTGAGCTGCTCGGTTGTGGGCGCCACGGCGGTTTCCATAGTCAGTCTGTGAGTTGTTTTTCGAGTCGGACGAACTGACGCGAGGCGCGAGCGCCGACCGCCCGTTCGTAGAACTCCACCGGCCCGACCCACGGGATGATGGCCCGCCGGTAGCCGATGGTCCGCATGTCGTGCAGCGTCTGCAGCAGGAGCGCCTGCCCAACGCCCTGCCCCCGCATCTCCGGGGACATGCCCATCGGGCCGAACCAGCCGGAGCCCACATTGTTGCCGTCGTACGCGGCGAAGCCTAGCACGCGGTTGTCGTGGGAAGCCACGAAGACCGACCCGGGGCTCGTTCGCAGCGAGGTCGACACCTCGGGGCGCCAGCTGGGCCAGTGCGCGGCGAGCAGAGCGAACAGCGAGTCGAGGTCCTCGTCGGTGGCGCGGCGCACCTTCCAGTCGAGGGGGACCACACATGTTGAACTCGGTCGGGCGGCCTCAAACTGCTCGAGGTCGACCGAGAGGTTCTGGGCGCGGCCGATTTCCTGGTAGCCACGTTGGCTGTAGAACCGCAGGGCCGATTCGTACCGGACGTCGACGCCGGGCGTCAGGTAGTTGGGCGCCGACTCGGCGATCCTCACGGTCCGGTAGCCCTGCTGGCGGAGCGCCGCCTCGGCGGCGGCGAGCAGCTCCGAGCCGACGCCGCGTCCACGCCACTCCGGCAGCGTGGCCTGCAGCTTGATGAAGCCACGCTCGCCGGCAGGATCGGACGCGGTGACCACCAAACCGACCGCACTGCCCTCGTGCTCGGCAAGCAGCGTGGCGCCAGTTGGCTCGCCGGATACTTTTTCCTCGAAGAGCCTGCCGGAGAGGAAGTCGTGCTCCGCCGAGCGGTTCCACAGCAGCCTGGCGGAGTGCGTGTCGGCTGGGGTCATCGGTCGGATCAGCACGGGCGCGGTGGGTGGGGTGGTTTTCAATCCACCACTCCCCGCCGCGCGACCGCGGTGATGACGAAGCTGGGGATGGTCGCCACGAGGATCCACCAGAAGAAGCCGACATAGCCCAGACGCTCCTCCACCCAGCCCGACGCCATGCTCGGCAGCATGACCCCCAACGCCATGAAGCCGGTGCACAGCGCATAGTGTGCGGTCTGGTGAGCCCCGCGGGAGATCTTGAGCATGTACATCAGGTAGGCCGCGAAGCCGAACCCGTAGCCAAACTGCTCTACCGAAACCGCCAGCCCAACTAGCCACAGCTGCTCCGGCTGGGTGGTGGCGAGCACCAGGTAGAGCACGTTGGGGATGTTGATCGCGACCGCCATCGGCAGGAACCAGGGCCGCAGCCCGTGCTTGGCGATGGCGAACCCACCGAGGATGCCGCCCAGTGTCAGGAAGAGGAGACCAAAGGTGCCGTAAATGACCGCGACGCTCTCCGGGCTGAGCGCCAAGCCGCCGTCGGCGCGGGACGCGAACATGAACGGTTGAGCGATCTTGCCGAGCTGCGCTTCGGAGAATCGGTACAGGAGCAGGAACGCGATGCCCACGACCACGCCGGGCTTCTCAAAGAACGAGACGAACGTGTCGCCCAGGTCTCTCAGCAGGCCGGCGGCCGTTCTGCCCGATCGGGGCGGGGCCACCTGCGGCGGCAGGCTCCACGCGTGGTAGGCCGCGAGCACCACGTAGGTCAGCGCAGCCAGGCCGAACGTCCACGCCCACGCCTGCTGTTCAGGCAGCACGCCGCTGAGCCTGCCGGCGGCAGCCAGCAGCACGGCCGAAACAAAGAACTTGGCGCCGCGGTAGAACGTGCTCCGGATGCCGACGAACCAGGCCTGGCTCTTCTCGGGCAGTGCCGACATGTAGTACCCGTCGGCGGCGATGTCGTGGGTCGCGGAGCTGAACGCCAGCACCCACAGGAAGCACAGCGATCCGAAGAAGAACCCGGCGGTGGGCAACGCGACCGCGACGCCCAGGAAGCCAGCGGCGAGGGCGACCTGCGTGCCGATGATCCACCGCCGCTGCGTGCCGAGCACGTCAACCAGCGGGCTCCACAACGGCTTCAGGACCCACGGCAGGTAGAGCATGCCGGTGTAGAGGGCCATCTCCTGGTTGCCGATCCCCAGCAGCGCGTACATGGCGCCCGCCAGCGACATCACAACCTCGTTCGGCACCCCCTCGGCGAAGTAGAGCGTCGGGATCCACCACCAGGCGGCCGACGCGCCGGCGGGCGGCTCGGCCGGAGGGGCCGTGGCGACAGATGCGGGCCGCTCCTCGCGCTCGGTAGTGGTCGGGGACGCCATGCGGAACCTAGTCGGGAGCGTTCGGGCTACTGGGGGACGACCCGTGCGGGCACGCTGCGTTGTCCCAGGCGATCGACCGCGGTAATGACCACCTCTTGCGCGCCGTTGGCGACCTCAACGCTTTCCGTCGCACCCGGTAGCACCCGGGTGGTCCAGCCGGAAGCGTCGCGTGTCTGCACGGCCCACAGCCAGGGCGCCGCGTCGGGCTGGAGGCGGATCCGACCCGCATCTAGTGTAGCGGTGGGCTGGGCGGGCGGGGCGCTAGCGCCGCCCAGTGCGCCGCAGTTGGGCGGCAGGGCGGGGGTGCGGTAGGGGCCCTCGCGGAGCGCGTCCGCGACGCCGCCGTAGTTCTGGGACAGGGCCTTCATGCTGAAGTGCACATTTCCGCCGGCGTCATCAAAGGCTTGGGTTATCTGAACCTGCTCGACGATCTCACTGGCGCCCCAGTCTTTGCCACGCGGTGATTGACGCACCTTGGACGTGAACAGGCCGGGCCAGATCGGCCGCCCGTGGGGGTTCTGCCGCGTCCACCACTCCAGCAGCACGGGGTAGCTCTGCCCCGATGAGCGGACCGGCCAGTAGAGCTGCGGGGTGAAGTAGTCGACCCAGCCCTCCTCCAGCCAAAGCTTGGAGTCGGCGTAGAGCTCGGCGTAGGCGTCGAATCCGACGACCGATGCCGGGTGGCCGGGCCTCCAGATGCCGAACGGGCTGATGCCGAACAGCACGTGCGGCTTCTCTCGCTTAACGCCATGGTAGACGTCTCGCACGAAGTTATTGATGCTCTGCCGTCGCCAGTCGGGCCTGGCAAGACGCTCGCCTGCGTCGGTGGATGCGACGTACGCGTTCCAACTGCGGTCGTCGGGGAAGGGGACCTTGCCGCTCTTCGCGACGCCGCCCTCCAGACCGTTGTTCGCGTCCTCGGCGGTTTGGGTGATTGGGTAGGGGTAGAAGTAGTCGTCGAAGTGAACGCCGTCGATGTCGTACCGGCGGACCACGTCGAGAATCACGTCCAGGGAGTGCTTCGCTGCATCAGCGTCGCTCGGATCGAGCCACAGGTAGGAGCCGTACTCGACGACCGAGTTGGGCAGGCGTTCGCTGACGTGGTCCGAGGAGAGCTCACCCTTGTAAGAAGGGTGTGACGCCCGATAGGGGTTGAACCAAGCGTGCAGCTGCAGGCCGCGGCGGTGCGCCTCGGCGACCGCGAACTCCAGCGGGTCGTACGCGGGGTCTGGGGCAACGCCCATGCGGCCCGATAGCACCGAGGACCAGGGCTCCAGCTCGGAGCGGTAGATGGCGTCGCACGCAGGCCGCACCTGCAGCACAACGGCGTTCAGGTTCAGGTCGACGGCCGCGTCGAGCAGGTCGACGAACTCTTGCTTCTGCCGTTTGACCGACAGCCCGGGCTTCGACGGCCAGTCGATGTTCGCGACGGTCGCTATCCAGGCGGCGCGGAACTCGCTTTCGATCTGAGGGGGGGCCGCCCCTCGCACCGGTGCGGAGGTCGTCAAGGCGCAGGCGGCAACGGCGATCACAGACGCCAGCAAAGGTATGCACTTCATGCCTTTACGATACCCGCTGAGGGGGCGTGCGCCTTGCGGAAAGTGCGCACTCGCGTCTCGCTGATGCGCACCTGCGTGAGGGCATAAAAAAAGCGTCTTGGCATTTCTGCCAAGACGCGTAGGCGACGCCCGGTCTCCACCGGGGCGGGCCTAATGGCCGCGCCCCCTTCGTCTTCCGCCTGCAAGAAACAGCCGCCTCTGCCACGGCTGGTCTGCAAGTATCGCTTAGGCCGCTTTGCGGCGACGCAGGACGCCGCACGAACCGAGCACGAGCGCCAGTCCGATGGCGTTCGGTTCGGGAGTACGCACCAGCGATACGTTGTCAATGTTTACACCACCGCCGCCGGAGCTTAGGTCAGACGGACCTCCCAGGCGGATGATGTCAAACCCGGGATCCACCGGCGCGATGGCCACCGAAGCCGTGGCGTTGATCACACCATCTGCATTCAGGTCGAGCGAGAAATCGATGTTCGTCTCGCTGATCACGGCGGAGAAGCGGTGCCAGCCAGCGATCGGCTCGTTGTCGATCGGCATCCCGTCGTCGTCGACGATGTTGCTGAACGCCACCCAACTGGGGTCGCCAGGGCCGAACAAGATGGAACGGTAGGCGTAGTGCGCGGGGCTGTTGTACATGCCCAGCTCGATGATGTTGGCGCCCGCTGCCTTACGAAGACCGGCAGTCGTCCGCTTGTTAGCCGAGGCGCCGTTGTCGTAGATGTCGGCAGAGAAGATCAGCTTCTCTCCAGGTCCGGGAGCGACCTCGGCAAAGCTGATTGAGTTGGTGTTTCCGCCGGAAAAGGACGCGCCGGTGCCTGGATGGTAGAGCGACTGACCAGGGTTGGCCAGCACGTTGTCGAGAGATCCATCCCCCAACGACCACACGCCTGCCAGCGCTGCGTCGTCGGCGTACGATTCAAAATCCTCCATGACGATTGTCGCAGCGTTGGCGCACAACGCTGGAAGGATTGCTGCTGCAGCAGCGAGGATGATTCTCTTCATTAGCTCAAGCTCCCGTTCTTAAGGTGTCGGAATGACGCGGATTGTCGCTTGCTCTCTTGTCCCGAATGCAGTGTCCAGGTGCGAAGCCCTGAGCGGCGTCTAGCTAGCTTCCAATCTAAACCAATTGAAATGAGTATGTTGTCAAATTTGCGCAACGGACTCAGCGCTTCACGCATGCGAAAAGCCGCATTGCTTCGCGTTTACGGTGTCGCTGTGCACGTTAGCCTCCGCGGACGCACAGATACGCTGAGCGTTGTGAGTTGGCCCTGCCAGGGCTCAATCGGGCCCTGGCAGGTGCAACGACCTTTACTGAATCTCCGGCAACTCGGCCATGACCGACGACTACGCGCCTGCGAACCGGCGACGCGATGCCGCCAGGGCAAGCGATCCAGCCAGCAGCAGACCCAGCGTTGCGGGCTCGGGCGCTGCAGCAGCAGCCGACGGTGCGGCGCTCGTGGCGCCATAGTTGGCGACCCACTCGTCGTAGTCGCCGGTGTCAATGACGCCGTTGTTATTGCCGTCGGCGCCCTCGCCGGCGGTGACGCTGTCACCCAGCGTGTCACGCCACACGGTGTAGTCCGCGGCGTCAACCGTTCCGTCGCCGTTGTAGTCGCCGATTAGGCTGGGGGCGTCAACATCGACCAACGTCAGGGAGATGTTGTCGAACACCACGCCGCCGCCGGCGGAGGAGGAGTTTGATGGGCCGCCGATTCTCAAGCTGTCGAAGCCATCGGCCGACGTTACGATGTCTAGGGTCTGGGTGAAGTCGACGCCGGCTTCCTGAGTGGCGTTGTTTAGCCCATCTCGAAACAGGTCCATCGTGACTGTAATGTCGGTTGGGGTAATCGTTGCCGTGTAGCGATGCCACGCTTCGCCGATGTCGCCCGGTCCAACAACCCCGTCAGGCTCTTCGCCTTCCGGCGCCGTGTCCAGCGATGGGTCAAGCAGGATAGGCACCCAGCCACCGAGGTAGCCAGTGCTGCCACCTGAGAACAGCACCAATCGAAAACCGTAGGACGGGCTATCGACGTCGTTGGGCTCGGTGACGCCGAAAGAGTTGTACAGACCCAGCTCAATGATATTCGAGGGCACCGAGCTGTTTCGAAGCCCGATAGTCATGCGCTTGTTACCGGCGGCCTCCGTGTCGAAGATATCACCGGACAGCACGATGCTTTGAGTAGCCGATGGCACGATTGCCTCACCGCTTCCTTCGTTGCCCAAAGCGGGGACGTACTCGTTCACCGGGCCTCCGATGTGGTCGACACCTTGCCCACCCTCAGGGAACGCATTGGGGATGAACGTGCCATCCTCAAGTAACCCGGCGTCGGACTCGGCCACTATGGGCGCCCAGACGTTCCACAGTTCCGAGTCGTTATTGTACGACTCGAAGTCTTCATCAACGATGATGATGTCGGCAGGGGCGGTTCCTGCGATGAGCAGTAGGGCTGCGAGGCGCCAGGCAAGGCGGGTCGTCATGGCGATAGCTCCGGGCGGAAGTTGTTCAAACGGCTGGATGAGTTGTTCTGGCAAAGAGGGCATCGCGCGCCCTTCTCTTCCAATCTGGCTGTGATTTACGAGAATATCTACATCGCATTGCGCAGGGTTTTCTCGCGCATTCGCGAGCGTGTGTGCACCTCTGCGTCAACCTGTGTGTGTCGGCTCTCGCGCCGAGCGATTCGGCGTTGCGCACCACCACATTCGGCGGATTGACCGCCGTTCTGGTGGCAAACCGTATCAGACTTCAGAAGAACCAAATCGGGCGAACACGGCGTCTCGGGCGGGCTCTTCCTCGTCGGATTGGTCGGTGTCAAAGAGCGCTTCGACGAGGACCAACTCTGAGGAAGAAGCTGTTGGATTGTCTGTGAAGAGCAGCAGCAACTGGTTGTTTCGTTCGCTCGAAACGATGTCCTGAATCACGGGCTCTCCGACCACTTCGGCTGTCGCGGTCGCAGGCAGCGGTGCGAGCTGTTGGCCGGGTGACGCCGGCTCGATCGGCGTGGGCGTCGGTTCTTGCGCAGTGGCTGGCGACATTGCGACGGATGGGCTTTGCTCAAGAGTGGCGGCCGTCGGTGTGTCGATGACAATTGGCGTCGGCGTCACGATCGCTGTGCCGTATTGTGATCGCCACAGCTGGTAGTCCTGGGAATCGACAATGCCATCGAAGTTTCCGTCGGCGCCCGTGCCCGGCTCGACAGTTTGGTCCTTCTGGTCCCGCCACACGGTGTAGTCAGCGGCGTCGACGAAACCGTCATCGTTGAAGTCGCCCGAGGGAGGCATCGGAGCGGTCAGCACCACTCGGACGACGTCGGCGACGATCACCGAGTTGGCCGGGCCGGTGCTCGACGCAACGTCCAGTGTGACGGTAAGCTCGCCGGCCTCGACGGGCAGGCTCCCGAGCAAAACCCACTGCAGATTGTTGGCGGTTTGGTTAACACTTTGACTGATGCTCCGATCACCGGATGTGACCTCGAAGCGTGCGCCGGTTGCGCGGTTGCCTGCGGCGGTGTGCTGCACGTAGACCTGGGCGGTTCCTGCTAGAGGAAGCGTCGTGCGCCACTGGGCCTGGCCCTGTCCGCCGACCAAATTGAACTGGAAGGTCCCGCCTTGATATCCAGGGTCGCTGCTGGTGATCCATCCGGTGGTGGAGGTGTAGGTAGCGGGGCCGTCGTCGTTGTCTAGGATCTCCTGGATGGTCACGGTCGGTACGCCGCCACCGCCCGCGTCGAAGAAGTCGATCACCCGCGCCATCATCTCGGCTCTGACGGCTGCATCGGTGATCGTCTCGAATGGGAAGGCGAGCATCACCACCCGCTCTTCGCCTTGGGAGAACTGCACGGCGGCAGTCCCCGCGCCGTTCCCGTAAGACAGCGCCGGCGACGCGCCGCCCGAGGGGGCGATGACGTCGGCGTACTCGGTGTCGTAGTACAGATCTCCGTCGTCGAAGGTCAGGTTGATCCCCTCGAAGATCGACCCGACCGCGCCCGTAGCCTGGTAGGTGTTGGCGTCGTCGGCGATGTACTCCGCCCGCAGGGTGTTGTTGTAGAACGACTGCCCGCCGCCGAGATTGTCGAGCTCCCAGCCGATCTCGGCGCCAGAGACAAACAGCTTGCCGCCTCCTGTCAGGTAGGAGGCTACTGCTGATTGCTCGCTGACGTCGAACGTCTGGTCGGCGGTCGACTCTTCGCCGAGGATCCAGAACACCGCATCGTAGTCCGTCAGGTCGACCGTGCCGTTGGCTACCAGCTCGTTTGCGGCGGTGCTAATGGACAGCCCGGGCGCGGCCGAATGGATGGCAGACGCCATCTGAACCGCGTAATCGAAGGAGTTGCTCTGACGCGGCCGGACCCGCTCGAGCAGCCCGCCCTGGACGAACGTCTGCGTCGGATTGAGTGAGCGGTCGAGCCGATCGAACCCGTTGACGATGAGGACCCGCTCCTGCCCTCCTGAGGCGCTGGCGGCGACCACTTCGCTGGCGGGGGACTGGCCCCCCTGGTTGTTGGCCACGACCTTGAAGAAGTAGGCCTGCGCCGGGTCCAGGCCGGTGATCACTAGCGAGGTTGCACCGGCGCCCGCGACGTACCGACCGCCGTCGAAACCGTAGCCGTTGGTCGACGCGTACACGGTGAATCCTGCTGCGGGTCCGCCCGCGTAGCCGTTCGCGGCGCCCGCAGTCCAGTGGACCACCGCCTCGCCGGCGGTTTTCGTTTCAACCCACACGTCCGTTGGCTGGCCGGGGGCGTCCGTGTCGGGCGTGGCGCCGGAGTCGATCGCGTGGAAGTAGTCGACGATCCCTTGGTAGGTGGCCCGGGCGATCGCGTCGCGGACCCGGGGGTCGCGCATCAGCTCCGCGTCGAACTCGTTATCGTGGAAGGCGGTTTCGACGATCGTGGCGTCGAACTCGTCGTCGATGTAGGCGTTGTTGATCTCGCCGTAATTGAACGACGCCTGGTAGGTTAGGCTGGTCCGGTTGAACCAGTTGTGCTCGAAGTCGCCGTTCTGGGCGACCAGGTCGTCGTTTACCTGCTCGGCGAGCGTCTGGGCGAGGAACAGCTGGTTTGGCGTGTCGCCCCCGCTGGATGTGTTGTGCAGGCCGACCACGCCGCGGCCACCGCCGGCGTTAGAGTGGAAGCTGACAAACAGCCGATCCGACAGGTCGCCGTCGGCTTCGCGGTTCATGTACTCGGCGTACCTTGGCGCCGCGCCCACCGTTGCGGAGCGGTCCTCGGAGCTGCTGCGGTAGGTCGACGTGGACACCCCCTGCGAGTGGTCCACGTGCCATTGAATCCAATAGAGCGCGGCCTCGTCTTCGCGGTCGAACCCCGAGACGCCGCCGCCGCGATTGATATCCCCTACCCCGTTGCCGAAGCGGATCATGTCCGCGATGACGACTCGGCCCGACTCGCTCGACTCGTTGCTGATCTCCACGTAGCCGTCCGTGCCAGCCTCGAAGTAGTACGTCCCCAAGTAGACGGTGCCGTTGCCGACCCGCCGGTGGTTGACCGTCACCTCCGTGACGCCGCCCGAGTGGTGCACCCGGTAGAGCTGGTCGGCGGCGCGGTCGGACCCGTACCGCGTCCAGGAATACACGGGGTAGAAGCCCGGCTCGGAGATGTTGGGACGGTACTGAGCGGCGGCCGTCTGGGTGGACGAGGTCGACGCGAACCGGTACGGGACGTCACCGGGGTCGCCAAAGTAGATGCTGGCGCTGCTGTCGGACCACGCGCCAGTGAACGTGACCTCGACATCGTCGTTGTCGAGCACGACCTCGTTCGGTTGGTGTCCAACCGGCCTCAGCGGCACGACGGTCGCGCCCGCATCGAACAGGTACTGGGCGAGGTAGGACATCTGATCGTGGTTGCCCATGTCTTCGACCATCCGGTACAGCAGCGGCCGCTGTGAGGTCCAAGAGCCGTTGCCCAGGTTGTCGGCGGTGTAGCCGTGCCCGCCGTGCAGGTAGACGATCTTGCCGTCGAGCGCGCCGGAAGGCTGCGCGCCGATATCAATCAGCCCGGCGGACGACAGCGCGAGGCGCGGCTCAAGCGGCTCGAGCGACAGCCGGCGCGCGGCGCGACCGAGTCGCGGCGTCTGGGGTGATACGCGTTTGGTCATCAGGTGCTCTCTGTTCCGGCGTGCCCGCCACGAACCCCCGGCGGGGGTGCACGTACCCGTATCTGCTTGCAAACGGGTGATCCTTCAGCGTAATCAAGACGCGGGATTTTGGCGCGGCAATAGACTGATCTACATCGATCGTATTGGCAGGTGACAAGGGCCACGACGAGAGGCAGCGCAGTTCTATCTCACATTCGCGCATCTGATCTGGGACCGCTCGTACCCAGTAGATAGGATCGTATGAAGGGCGTGGGGCCAGACCTAACGCCTCCCTCCAACTGCTCCTGCCAGGCGTTCGGCCGTCACCGACACGAACCCAAAAAAGCATGCTCGACAAACTTATCACCGAGTCCCGGAACCCTGCTTCTGAGAAGCTGGATTCGCTTTCGGCGCTCGAATTCGTGCGGTTGATCAACAGCGAGGACGCGAAGGTCGCGGCCGCGGTCGCCGCTGAAGAGCAGGCGATCGCCGAGGCGGTAAGCGTCACTGCTGACCGGCTGGCTCAGGGCGGGCGGCTGATCTACTTCGGCGCTGGCACATCCGGCAGGCTCGGCGTGCTCGACGCGGCGGAGTGTCCCCCAACGTTCAACTCTGACCCCGGTCAGGTGATTGGGATTATCGCCGGCGGTCACGGCGCACTGCTCAAGGCGGTTGAGGGCGCGGAGGACGATCCGAACCTGGCGGCGGTCGATCTGAAGAACATCAACGTCGGCCCGCTCGACGTTTGTGTCGGCATCGCCACAAGCGGCCGCACGCCGTACGTGGTGGGCGGCCTGCGGTACGCTCGTGAGTGCGGCGCCTACACGGTCGCCCTGAGCTGCAACAGCGCGTCGGTGATCACGGCCGAAGCCGACCTGGCGATCACGCCGGTGGTGGGGCCTGAGGTGGTCAGCGGCTCGACCCGGCTCAAGGCGGGCACCGCTACCAAGCTGGTGCTCAACACGCTCAGCACCGGGGCGATGATCCTGCTCGGCAAGACCTATGGCAACCTGATGGTGGACCTGCAGGCCACCAACACCAAGCTCACTGCGCGTGCGGCCCGCATCGTCCGCGAGGTCACCGGCCTGGAGAGCGACGCCTGCCTCCAGCAGCTCGAGGCGTGCGAGTGGGAGGTAAAGACCGCCATCGTTGCATGGCAGGCGAACGTCAACGCCGACGAGGCCCGCAAGCTGCTCGCGGCCTCGGGGGGGCACATCGGCCGTGCGTTGCAGAGCATCCCCTCGCCGGCGGCGCCCCCTCCCCATACCTCGCCGGCTCAGACGAGCGACCATGCGAGCAGCAATGGTGCCGGCCCCCACTAGCGTCGCAGCGTTCCGCACCGATCGCGCCGCTCGCCGCGTGGAGAACACGCCGCGGCTAGCCCCCGGACCGCCCCGCACACAGCAGACGCGGGCGGGCCTACTTCTTGGTCGAGGTCGCGGTGAAGCCGCCAGAGACCGGCTCGCTGCAGCCGGTTGTCTCGGGGATCGTAAGCGGCAGCCCCCGTTTGTGCCGCACCGCCAGCCACGCGAAACACTCTGCCTCGAGCGTGTCCGGGCTGAGGCTGCGTTCGTCGACGGAGCGGACCTCGTTGAAGCACTCGCGGAGCATGCTCAGGATCACCGGGTGGTGCACCCCGCCGCCAGTGACCCACAGCGTCCCCGGCCGCGCGGGCAGCACGCTGACGGCCCGGTCGATCGCCTGTACAGTGACGGCGCAGAGCGTGGCCGCGCCATCCTCGACGGTCAGCATCGACACGTCGATGTGGTCGAAGTCGTAGCGGTCGGCCGACTTGGGGAGCCGCTTGTGGAAGAACGGCTCGGCGAGCGCCGCATCGACGATCGACTGATCGACCCGCCCCTTGAGGGCCAGCTGCCCATCGGTGTCGTGGGAAAGGCCGGCCATTTCTTGGGCCCACTCGTCGAGCAGGCCGCAGCCGGGTCCGGTGTCGCCGGCGATAATCTGGTCGTCGGCGCCGAGCCAGGTCAGGTTGGCCACGCCGCCCAGGTTGAGCACGCCGACCGGCCGCTCGCAGTCTTGGAACAAAGCGTGGTGGAACATCGACACCAGGGGCGCCCCTTCCCCCCCTTTGGCCACGTCGTGGCGGCGGAAGTCGGACACCACCGGGAGGCCAACCAACTCGGTCAGCAGCCACGGGTTGCCGATCTGCATGGTGAGGTGCTCGCGGGGCACGTGGCGGACGGTGTGCCCGTGAAACCCGACGATCGAGGGCTTGTGCTTGCCGCCCTTGGTCTGGGCCAGCAGCTCGCGGACCGCCTCGGCGTGCAGCTGGGTGATCTCACGCTCCAGACGCAGCACCTCAATGAGCGGCACGTCGTGCTGCGAGGCGTCGAGCAGACGGGCCCGCAGTTCCGGCTCGTAGTCGACCGTCAGGCCGCCGCAGAACTCGACGTGCGCTTCGCCGTCGGTGCGGACCAGCGCGGCGTCGACGCCGTCGGCGGAGGTGCCGCTCATCAGTCCAATCGCGTCGACCAGTTGATTCGCCAAGCTATTGTCTCCCAGTGCGTTGGCCGCCGGCGGCGGTCGCGGGCCGTTTCGGCGCCCGCTGGGGGTTGTTGTATCTTAAGACCAGCCGGCCGCGTAGGAGCGACCCGGGAAAAGACACGGTCAGAACGCCCCGCCTACGGCACGTAGCCGCAACGCGTTGCACCCGGACCGGCCTGTCTTGTGAAGTGAGCCGACATCCATGCCCAACAAATCTCCCACCGCAACCTGCCCAACCGATGGCTGGACTAAGGAAGCGGTAACCGATTATATCGACACCCTGCTGCGTGATCATCCCGGCGCCGCAGAGCGGAGCACAATTGGCTCCTCCTACGACGGACGCGACATCGAGCTGCTCAAGATCGGCAACGGCGGGCGTCGCGTGCTGGCTTGGTCTCAGATGCACGGCGACGAACAGACCTACACAACGGTAGTGCTCAATACATTGCGGATGCTGATCGAGGCGCCCGAGTCGCCCCTCGCCACAGATATCCTGGCCGGCTGCACCCTCCTGCTGATTCCGTTGCTCAACCCCGATGGCGCCGCCAGACGCACGCGCGTCACAGCCCAGGGCGTCGACATGAACCGCGACGCACGCGACCCAGACACCCCCGAGGGGCGGGTGCTGCGGCAGGCGGTGCTCGAACTGAGGCCCGACTTCGGCTTCAACCTCCACAACCAGGACCACCGCCGGTGGCTGCGGTCGGGCGAAGGCCCGGTTTCGATCTCGCTGCTGGTTCCGCCGCCGGACCGCGACAACTCTCAGACCCCCTCGGTGGTTGCGGCCCGCCGGGTCGCCGCTAGCATCACGCGCCGTGTTCGGCCGCTGTGCGAAGGCCGCGTCACCCGCTACGGCGCCGACTACATGCCCCGCGCGTTCGGCGAGTGGGTGCAGTCGCAGGGGGTCGCAACCGTGCTGCTGGAAGCAGGAGGCTGGCCCGGCGGTGATATCCCCGCTCTGGAGGAACTCAACTACCAGGCCTTTGTCGAAGGGTTGCGGGCGATCGCGACCGACGACTACCAGGCGTCACCCCCGGACGACTACGACCAGTTGGCTAGGGCCGGCGGCGGCGGGTCGTTTGACCTACTCATCCAGCGGGCACGGGTGATTCAGCACGAGGGGGGCGCCGGCTCGACGCTCGACCTGGGGATCAACAAGCCGTCCAACTCCGCGATGCCCGACCGTGGCGGCGACGGGCGGATAGTCGACGTCGGCGACCTGTATGTTCACCGACGCGACGCGTGGATCGACGCCGAAGGGCTGATCTGCCTGCCGGGGCGCGTCGCCCAGGCCGCGGCAGCGTTTGACGCCGACGGCGGCCTTGACCCGCGGCTGTGCGAGCAGGCCGCCCAGGCGGGGGTAAGCACCCTCCTGCTGACCGTAGATGAGGGATCGGAGGACGTCGAGCGTCTGCGGTCGATCACCGACCGCCCCCGCCCGCTAGTCAATGTTGGCTTCCTGCTGCGCACCGGCCAATCAGGGTTAGGATGCCTACCGGACGACCTGCCGCCCGCACTGATTGGCGTCGTGGGTGAGGGGGCAGCGCCAACGCCGGCCCCCACAACGATCGCCGACTGGCGACAGGGATTCGAACTGCTCGGACGCTACACCCCCACAGACAAGCATGAGATTGACCGCGGGTCGATCGCCGACCTCGTGCTGGCCCAGCCGCCCGCTGACGGCCAGCCGGTCGATCAGATCGAACGCGTGCTGCTGGGCGGCACGACCATCGTCCGCGACAGCGCCGTGGTCCGCCCGCACGCGGGCGCGTGGCTGCGGCGGGGGCACGCGATCATCCGCGGCTAGCGATCGCGCCGCCGGGACGGCGGCGCGGCGACGACTTACACGACAACGGAAACGCTATGCTCAATCGCATCTGGTTCTGGTTGCTCTTCATCGGGATCATCTACGGCTTTGGCAAAGGAGTGTACCGCAGCTACTACCTTGAGGCGCCGCCCACGGTCGCAGCGGACGCGCCGCTCGAGGACGGTCAGCCCCCGGCGCCGGCGGCGAACCCGTTCAAGCAGGCGGGGCAGGACCTCACTGCGGCGGCTATCGACGCGGCGCAGATCTCGGTCGATATCTGCCTGAAGCTGATCGGCGTAATGATCCTGTGGCTAGGCATCCTGCAGGTTGCTAAGGACGCTGGCATGGTGGACGCGCTCGCGAGGACGCTGCGGCCGCTGATGCGGTGGCTGTTCCCCGACGTGCCGGACGGTCACCCGGCGCAAGGCGCGATGCTGATGAACATCTCCGCCAACATGCTGGGCCTGGACAACGCCGCCACCCCTTTCGGGCTGAAGGCGATGAAGGAGTTGCAGGAGCTCAACACCGAGAAGGAGACCGCCACCAACTCGATGGCGACCTTCCTGGCCATCAACACGAGCAGCGTAACCCTGGTGCCGATCTCGGTGATCGCGCTCCGCGCCGCAGCGGGCGGAGACCCCGCGGCGCCGGTCGCCGGCATCCTGCTCGCCACCATCGCCAGCACCATCGCGGCGGTCATCGCGGTCCGATGGCTCTCGAGGCTGCCGGCGTTCGCAGACAACCCGCCACCGCCCGGCGAGGGCGTCCCCGCCGCACCCGAGAGCAGGGAGGGCGACCAGTCATGAGCTACCTGTACGAAACATTCGCATCGCTGAGCCTCGTCGAGGTCGCCGAGGTTGTCAGCCAGTGGACTATCCCGCTGACGATGCTGCTGATTGTTGTCTGGGCGAAGATCCGTGGCGTGCAGATGTACGACTCATTCTTGGTTGGAGCCAAGGAGGGGTTCGGGGTGGCGGTGATGATCATGCCTTACCTGGTCGCGATCCTGGTGGTGATCAAGGTCTTCACCGCCAGCGGGCTGTTCGACGACGCTAAAAACCTGATCGCGATGGGCATGCGCGGGGTGGGGATCGAAAGCCAGGAGGCTATCGACACGCTGGAGTTGATGCCGCTGGCGTTCTCCAAGCCGCTCAGCGGCGGCGCATCGCGCGGACTATTGGTCGAGATCTTCGACGACGAGGACCACGGTCCCGACAGCCGCCTCGGCCTGACCGCGAGCCTGATGATGGGCAGCACCGAGACCACCTTCTACGTCATCGCGGTCTACTTTGGGGCGGTGCAGGTGCGGCGGACCCGCCACACGCTGCCGGCGTGCCTGATCGCCGACTTCGTCGGGCTTGCGGCGGCGGTAGTGCTGGGATTCATTCTGTTCTAGACGCCAACCCCACGGAGCCCGCTTGCCTTCCCGAATCACACCACCGCCGATCGAGCCCGGTGCTGGCGTCGCACTGATTGCGCCCGCCAGTTCGCCCACCGCCGAGCAGGTTGAGTTCGCTGTCCATAATCTGACCGACGCCGGCTACCGCCCGAAGGTGTACCGCTCGCTTAGCGAACCGGTCGGCTACCTGTCGGGGACCGACGACGTCCGCGCCGAAGAGATCATGCGCGCGTTCACCGACGACGACGTCGCAGCGGTGTTCGCCGCCCGCGGCGGGTACGGCGTTGCGCGGCTGCTCCATCGGCTGGACTTCGGCGTCATCAGGAGCAACCCCAAGCCGCTGATCGGCTACAGCGACTTGACCGCGTTGCACGCCGCGGTCGATCGTCACGCGGGCTTGGCGAGCTTCCACTCGCCCAACGCCATCGACGGGCTCTGCGGCGGTGGCAAGCTAGACGCCCCGTCCGTCGACGCGTTCTGGTCCGCCGTCAGCGGCCGCGGGTCATACGACCTGCCGGTCGAAGAAACGGGCGCGACGCTCAGGACCCTGCGCGGTGGCGCCTGCGAGGGTGAGCTCGTGGGCGGCAACCTGGCGGTGCTCGTAGGGCTGCTCGGGACCCGCTTCGAGCCGGCGTTCGCCGGACGCGTGCTGCTGCTCGAGGACCTCGCCGAGGCGCCCTACCGGGTTGACCGGATGCTAGCTCAGCTGCGGCTCGCCGGGCGGCTGGACGAGGTTGCCGGGGTGATCCTCGGGCAGTTTACCGACTGCGAGGCAGACGAGAACGACGCCTCGCCGACCTGCGTTCAGGTGCTTGAGCACTACTTCTCCGACGTCGACGCGCCAATCTTGGCGGGATTTCCGACCGGGCACACGGTTCCCAACCTGACGCTCCCACATGGCGGCCGCGTTCGCTTAGACGCGGACGCGGGCCGAGTCAGCGTGCTGCGAGGCTGAAGGCTCGGCAACTGGCTGCGGATAGCCGTCCGAAAGGCCATGGCCGAGGTGCATGGTTCTCCCAGGTCAGAGAATTGCATTTGCCGCGCAGGTCTGGATAATCGGGAACCTGCACTCAACCCCACCGCCCACTTCCACGTGCGCCAGGATGGCTGCCGGGCAATCCCCCCACCGCTCACAGAGACCCGCGTTCGACTAGCTTCGACGTCATTGCCGGAAACGGATCCTTCTGGTTTGACTCGCGTCGCTCCCCGCTCAGCGGGACCCACAAGCACGCTGGCCCCTTCTCGAAGCACCGCGGCGGAAAAGGATGTTTGAATGAGTCGATTGTCGTACGTTGCGGTCGTCGGATTCAGTTGCCTCGGGCTTGCCAGCGCTGCCGTTGGCCAAACGACCGAGGGGGAAACCGTTGGCGAGGCGCCCGCCGACGCTTCGCCGGTTGAGCTGCTTCAGTACATCGAGGCCGAGTCGCAGCCGGCGGCCAAGCCCGCTTCGCGCGAGCAGCAGTTCCAGTACCACCGCAAGGCGTCGTGGGCGAAGATCCGCGCCGCCAACCGGCTGCTAAAGATCGGCCGCCAAGAATCACACCTAGCCGCCGCCCTGCGCGCGAAGCGCCACTACCTCGGCGTGCTCGGTCAGCTGGGCGAGAAAAAGTGCCGCGAGCAGTGCGACTGCTTCTTCTCCGAGATGTGCCAGGACGAGAACCCCGCCATCGCCTCCGCCGCCCGCCGGCTGGCCGCCTACGACAAGCTGAACAACTGGCGGGAGCTTGGCCCGAACGAGAAGGAGTCGGTGCGGAGCGAGGCCCAGGCCCTGCTGGAGCAGTCGCCGGGTTCGCTGGAGAATGTGCGGCTGGCGTCGAATGTCGCCAACGTTGCCGGCAACAGCGGCGACGAGCCGCTCGCCATCCAGCTGTTGGACTACATGCTTCCCACGCTCGAGGGAGCAACCGACAAGCAGATCCAGGAACTCGCGCCCAAAGTGGAGGGGCTGAGCCGGCGGCTGCGACTGCCGGGCAACCCGATGGAGCTGTCCGGCACGACGCTCGGCGGCGGCAAGCTCGACTGGGAAGGCTACCGCGGCAAGGTGGTGCTGGTCGATTTCTGGGCCACCTGGTGCGGCCCCTGCATTGCCGAGCTGCCAAATGTCCGCCGCTGCTACGAGAAGTACCAGGCGATCGGTTTCGAGGTCGTAGGCGTATCGCTTGATGAGTCGCCCGAGGCGGTGGCCCAGTTCCTTGAGCAGAACAAGGTGCCCTGGGCTACGCTCTGCGGCGACGCCGCGGAGAACTCTGGCTGGAACCACCCGATGGCCGTCCGCTACGGCATCCGACGCCTGCCGCAGGCGATCCTGGTGGACGCCGACGGCCGCGTGGTGCACATGAACGCCAAGGGAGAGCAGCTCGAATCGCTGCTCGAGGGACTACTGGCCGATCCGGTAGCGGCGGCGCCCCCAGCCGAAGGCAAGCAGTCGCGGGACGCGGTGGCCCAGCAGTAGCCCACGCTGCTATGGCCGGTTCGGGACGCGTCCGCGTAGAATGAGGGGATGAACCGCCCTCCCCTACTCGCGTCGGCGCTGCTGGCGCTCGCCTCCCTGTCAGCCCCGGCCGCCGATGGGGCCGACCAGAACCCTATCGATGCCGATCGCGCCTTCGGCTATCTCGAGCAACTCTGCGACCTGGGCCCTCGGCCCAGCGGCAGCGACGCGATGGCACGGCAGCAGGACCTGCTCCGGGGGCACTTCGGCCCGCTAGCAGACGACGTCGTCTCCCAAGGCTTCCTGGCGGCCAACCCGCTGGGTGGGCCGAAGGTGCGGATCACCAACCTGATTGTGCGGTTCAACCCGGCCGCGGAGAAGCGGCTAATGGTCTGCGCCCACTACGACACCCGCCCCCTGCCCGACCGCGACCCCAACCCGCGGGCGCGCCGCTCGGGGCGGTTTATCGGCGCCAACGACGGCGCCAGCGGCACGGCGTTGCTGATGGAGCTGGCCCACCACCACGACGCGTTCGCCGGGCCCCTGGGGGTCGACCTCGTGCTGTTTGATGGCGAGGAGCTGGTCTACAACGACCGCCGCGACCCGTACTTCCTCGGCAGCACCGGCTTCGCCCAGCAGTACAAGCAGGGCAAGCACCCCGGCGGCGAGTACCAGTACGCGGTGCTGCTAGACATGGTTGGCGACGCGGACCTGCAGCTGTACTACGAGGTGAACAGCTGGCGGTGGAAGGACACCCGGCCGCTGGTCCGCAGCCTGTGGGAGACCGCCGCCCGCCTGGGGGTGGACGAGTTCAAGCCACGCCTGAAGCACCTGGTCCGCGACGACCACACCAAGCTGCACAGCATCGGCAAGATCCCGGCCTGCGACATCATCGACTTCGACTACCCCCACTGGCACACCGAAGCGGACGTGCCCCGCAACTGCAGCGGCGAGTCGCTGGCGAAAGTCGGCTGGGTGGTGCTGGAGTGGCTCCGGCTCGAGCAGGCCAAGGCGGCCGAGCCCGCTGGCGAGTAGCCCGGCCGAAGCCTTGCCCGGGACGGCTCTGCGCCGCCGCGCCGAGGGAATTGCGGCTCTCAGGGGACGGTTTTCCACGGTCGAGGCGCGGGCCTGGCCGTTGCCCGAGGATCGCTTCCCGGCACATCGCCCTGCCCTCTCCCCCACCGCTGGGGCGTTCCCTAGCCGGCCCGCCGGGGGTAAACTGTGGCCTCAAATCCTGCAAGAACCCCCCGAATGCGGCCTCTGCCGCCCCCCGAATCTGGAGTTTGTGACATGCCTCTGGTGCCCCTGCGTCTTCTGCTCGACCACGCTGCCGAGAACAACTACGGCTTGGCCGCGCTCAATGTGAACAACATGGAGCAGATCCAGGCCATCATGGAAGCGGCCGACGAGACCAACTCGCCCGTCATCATCCAGGCGTCACGCGGCGCCCGTAAGTACTCGCAGGACGCGTACCTGCGGCACCTGATGCTGGCCGCGGCCGAGCTCTACCCGCACATCCCGGTCTGCATGCACCAGGACCACGGCAACAGCCCCGAGACCTGCCAGAGCGCCATCGACAACGGCTTCACCAGCGTCATGATGGACGGCTCGCTCAAGGAAGACGGCTGCACCCCCGCCGACTACGACTACAACGTCCAGGTGACCAAGACCGTCACCGAGGCCGCCCACAAGCAGGGCGTTTCGGTTGAGGGCGAGCTCGGCTGCCTGGGGTCGCTTGAGTCGGGCGGCGGTGAGCAGGAGGACGGGCACGGCGCCACCGGCGAGCTCTCGCACGACCAGCTGCTGACCGACCCGGACGAGGCCGCTCAGTTTGTGGCGGACACCGGCGTCGACGCCCTGGCGGTCGCGATCGGCACCAGCCACGGCGCCTACAAGTTCACCAAGAAGCCCACCGGCGACGTCCTGGACATGGGCCGGATCGAGGCGATCCACAACAAGCTGCCCAACTGCCACCTGGTGATGCACGGCTCGTCGAGTGTCCCGCAGGAGCTGCAGGACATCATCAACGAGTTCGGCGGCGAGATGAAGCAGACGTACGGCGTTCCCGTGGAAGAAATCCAGAAGGGCATCAAGCACGGCGTCCGCAAGATCAACGTCGACACCGACAACCGCATGGCCATGACCGGCGCCGTCCGCAAGCTGCTGATGCAGCACCCGGAGAAGTTCGACGTCCGCGACTGGATGAAGCCCGCCCGCGAAGCCATGAAGCAGGTCTGCAAGGCCCGCATGGAGTCCTTCGGTCAGGCCGGCAACGCCGACAAGATCAAGATCAAGACCGTCGACGACTTCAAGAGCTACTACGCCTGATCGCGTCCGGCGAAAGTATGGTGACCAACGAGCCGGCGGCCCCTGGGCCGCCGGCTTTTTTGCGTTGGCGCCCGGTTTCCGCTATCAAGAAGGCTGCCCACGCACCCTCCCCACGGGACACCTGTATGCGACTTGCCTGCCTGCTGCTGTTCGTGGCCGCCCCGACTCTCGCGGCCGAGCCCGCATCCTACGCCCGGCCCGAGCTGCTGATCGAGGCCGCCGAGCTCCAAACGAAGCTGGGTAGTCAGCCGCGTACGCTGCGCAATATGACCGAGGAGGAGGCGCGTCAGGCGCCGCCGCCGCTGACGCTCCTGGATGTCCGATCGGCCGAGGAGTTCAAGCGGGGCACGATCGCATCCGCTCAGCGGATTAACGTGGGTGAGTGGAAGGCGGCCTTCCGGGGCGGTCAGGACGCCGCAGCGTGGAGCAAGCGGCTCAGCGAGGTTCTGCTCGCGCCCAACTCAACGGTCATTGTGTTCGACGACGCCGTCACGCCCAACGCCGCGCGGGCCTGGTGGATCCTCAAGTACTGGGGCGTGGAGGACGTGCGGCTGCTCAATGGCGGCGTCAAGGCGTGGCGAGCCGCGGGCAGCAAGCTCTCGCTCCCAACCAAAGCCAAGACCATCACCCAGTTCACCGCCACGCCCCACCCGGAACGCCTCGCCACGGCCGACGAGGTCATGGCCTGCATCGGCAAGGGCGACGCCGAGGCCTGCCTGATCGACACCCGCACCACCGGCGAGCACACCGCCGGCTACATCCCTACCGCCTGCCACACCGACTGGCAGGAGTACGTCGACCCGGCGACCGGCAAGATCCGCTCGCCGGAGCAGCTCGAGGAGCTCCTCGCCCGCGCCGACTTTGACCGCCAGCGTCGGACCATCGCCTACTGCCAGTCCGGCGGCCGGGCATCGGTCGTGGCGTTCGCAACCGAGCTGATGGGCGGACGCGACGTGGCCAACTATTTCGGCAGCTGGGGCGAGTGGAGCCGCCTGCCGGAGGTCCCCATCGCGAGGCCCGGCAAGTGATCCGCCGCGACGCCCCGAGGTCCGGCCAGGCGGATCACTGGCTGCTGATCCCGCAACGCGCGCACGCGCGGCTCAGCTACGAGCTGGCCGCCGCGTGGGGCAACGCGGTGGTTCCTCCGCTGCTGTCCGGGCTGGAGTCGGCGCGGGGCGAACTGCTGCAGGCGGTCCGCACCCACGACGAGGGCTGGGCCGAGTGGGAGTCCGCCCCGGCGATCGACCCCGACCACCAGCGGCCGTACGGCTTCACCGAGATGCCGCCCGCCGACGCGCAGCGGTTGTGGACCCACTCGATCGAGGCCTGCCGACAGATCGGCCCGCTGGCCGGCTGGATCGTATCGGGTCACTTCATCCACCTCCAATCCAAGCACGACCACGACTACGACCAGTGGGCGCCTTGGCTCGCCCAGCAGCACTCACATCAGCAGGCGTGGCTCGACGAATGGCGGGCGCAGGACCCCGGCCACACCCCAGAGGTAGCCCGCCGCTCGTTGTTCTATCTCCAGACGTTCGACTGGCTGAGCCTGTGGCTCTGCTGCCGAGCGCCGCTTGGGGCGCACGACCCGGACGAAACGCTCGAGCTCTCCGCCTCCCGGTTTGAGTTTGGCCCGTTCCACTGGACGGCTGCCGCCGGGCGGGCGACCGCCACGCCGTGGCCGTTCGCCGAGCCCCAACTCGATCTTTCTGTCGACGCGTTGCGTGTCCCCGTCGGTCGCTATGCCACTAGCGAGCAGCTGCTGGCCGCCGCGCAAACCGCGAAGCTCGACTGGCGGCTCTGCGAGCAGCCCTGACCGAACACCTGGTAGCGGTCGGTTTGTTGCGGTGGCGGGACCCCACAGCTAGACTGAATCAGTTGTGGCGCGCCGGCCGAGCACGGCGGGGCGTCGCTTCTGGAACAGAACAGCGGAGGCCGCCGCGGGCGATCCTGGCACGATCCATTGCGGCCGCAACTCTCGGTAGTCGTTTGAACGTGAAACCCTCCGGACGCCGGCGGCGTCCCCTTCCCGCGTGCCGGCCAGGCGTGCCCGCGGCTATGCTGCTCGCTCTGCTCTCGTCGGCGCCCGCCGCCGCGCAGACGATCGGCGTCTTCTCGAACGACCGCATCGGCTTCGCCGACGGCCAGAGCCGCGAGATCCAGCGGACCATCACCTTCCCCGAGTTCGAACCCAACGACCGGCTCACCTTCAACTGGGACCTGCTCGGCGATCAGGACCCGTGGGACCGCGCAGGCAGCATCCACGTGATCCTGCCCCGCGGGGAGCAGGTGCAACTCGGCAAGTTCATCACCGGGTTCAATGGAACCACCTCCCACAGCCAGGACATATCGGACCTGGCGCCGCTGCTCAGTGGCCAGACCCTCGCCATCGAGGCCCACATCGACACCTGGGTGGCCGACGCGTGGCGCCTGAACGCTTCGGTTGAGGTCGAGCCCGAAGCGTTAAGCGATCCCGGCGCCACCTGGGCCGCCGCGGCCATCCCGCGTGACGGCGGCCTCGGCTGGCACGAGTCCGGCGACGTGTCGCGCGGCTACCAGATCCGCGTGCCGCAGAATCTGGGGCGGGTCAAGCTCACGTACTTCGCGTCGGGCCACCACCACACGCAGACCGGCGCCAGCGACGAGTTCAACCAACGCCGCCACCGCCTGTCCATCGACGGCCAGGAGGTCTGGACCGGCGTCCCGTGGAGGACCGACGGCCCCGACTTCCGCAGCGTGAACCCCACCTCCGGCCGCTGGGACGGCAATGGCGACGGCGACACCAACGACCCCTACCCCATCGACCAGTGGTCGTCCGACTTCCCCCGCTCCGGCTGGGTGCCCGGCGACGAGGTCGCGCCCTACGAGATCGACGTCACCGACTATGTGGCGGGCGGCGGCCGCAAGACGCTAACCCTGACGATCGAGGACGTGGACATCAACAGCTTCTGGCGGGTGTCGGCCTACCTCTCTGGAGCGCCGCCCGTGCTGGTCGGCGACTTCAACGACGACGGCGCCGTCGACGCGGCCGACTACACCGTGTGGCGCGACAGCCTCGGCCAGCGCGGCGACGGCCTGCCCGCCGACGCCAACAGCAGCGGCCGCGTCGACTACGCCGACCTCGACCTCTGGCGCGAGAA
Source organism: Posidoniimonas corsicana (assembly GCF_007859765.1). NCBI lineage: Bacteria > Pseudomonadati > Planctomycetota > Planctomycetia > Pirellulales > Lacipirellulaceae > Posidoniimonas > Posidoniimonas corsicana. Next base: position 3,020,222 of record NZ_SIHJ01000001.1, on the reverse strand, counting down.
CTACGGGCAAGCCTCGGCCGGCGCCGCCGCGGCCAGCGCCCCGGAGCCCGCGGCGCTGGCGTGCTGCACCGCCGCCGCGGCCGGGCTGCTCTGCCGCCGTCAGCGCTGCGCCTCGGTCTGCCGCAGGGCCTCGCGCAGCACGCAGTGCTCGTCGGCTGCGGCGCCCTGCCGGTAACGCTCGAGCAGCTCCTTCGACCGCCCGGCCAGCATCCGCCGCACCTCGCGCCGCTTCCCTTTTACGCGGGGGATCTTCAGCGAGTCGTACGCGGTGGTCTGGTGCCGCATCCACGCGATCACCGCCGCCTCGGCCCGCTGCTCCACCGGGATCCGCTTGGTGCGGGCCACGGTGCCGCTGCCGACCGGCGTGGCGTGCGCGGCCACCACGTCGGCCATCCGCTCGGCCAGCGCGGCGTGCCGCGGGTGGAACGCCAGGTACCGCCGCACCGCGTCGGTGAACTCGCCGACGTACTCGGTCTGCTCCTTCTCGCGACGCTCGGCGCCCGCCTGCTTCCGCTTGGCGTACTCGGGCGTGGCCCGCTCCGCCGTCAGCTCCGCTCGCACGCGCTCGATAGTCGCCGCCGGCGCCCACACGCCGCGCGAGAACATCCGCCGGCCGCGTTTCTCCTGGACCAGCCAGAACTCGCCCGCGGCCTTCACCCGCCGGGTCAGCGTGGCGTCGCCCGGCGGCAGCAGCTCCCAGCCCGTCGGCACGCTGTGCGACTTTCCGTTGGCGTCGAGCACGGTGCGTTCAGCGGGCCCGGGGCGGTAGGTGTTGTCGCTCAAGCTGCTTCCCTGCGGAGTTGTTCAGAATCGGTGTCGGACTTGTGGTTCTTCGGTTCCTCGCTCGGTCGGCTTGAACCAGGCTGCGTGCTGCTAGCGGAACTGACAATAGCCGACGGATTACATCCGTCAGACTGCCCCGCTCAGCGAGCCTGCCGCTGGTTCTCCGACGGATGTAATCCGTCGGCTGATTGTTGTCGCGTTGCGGGAGTGGCATTGCCCAACATGAACTCCTTCAGCGGGTTGTCGTCTAGGTCTCGCAGCCCGTCCACGACGCACGCGGCGTTCAGCACGGCGCCGTCGTACGAGGTGTGCGTGGCGCGGTCGGCGAACAGCGGGTCGACCGCCTCGGGGCCGAGCGCGTCGTACCGCTGGGCGATCCGCTCGTAGAGGTCGATGAACCGCACGTCCTCGTCCTCGGCGACCTGCCGCGCCCAGGCCGCGTGGCCGTCGTCGGGGCGGCGGATGGCGTCACCGTCCCACGACTTGCGGGGGATCAGCGAGCAGACGATCGGCACGGCGCCCTTGTCGCGGATCTCGGCAATGAACCTGCGGAGGTACGCGCCGAACGTCTCCACGGTTTCAGTCTGCCCATCCTCTTTGGATTGCTCTTCGGTCTGGTCGCCGACGCCGCGCAGCGCGCCGCGGCTGCCGTTGTCGTTGTGGCCGAACTGCATCAGCACCACGTCGCCCGGCCGCAACTGTTCGAGCACGGGCTGCCAGAAGCGACCGGTGCGGAAGGTCCGCGCGCCGGTGCCGCCCATCGCTCGGTTCACCACGTTGATCTTGCCGCGGTCGAAGTAGTCCTCCAACGGGTCGCCCCAGCCGAACTGCCCACCCTCGCCGCGGCCCCGACCGGTGCGCACCGTCGAGTCGCCGATCAGCCACAGCGTGGGCAGCGCGTCGTCGATGCGGTGCGGCGTGTTGAGGAAGCGGCTCTTGCCCGCCTCGGTGGCCCCGCGGCGGACGCTGGGGAAACGCACGTACTGGGGCGCCGCGCGGGGTGTGTTGCGTCCCTCGACCGACAGCCACGGCGCCCACATCTCCTCCCGCAGCCCTTTGAATCCTTCGACCACCAGCCGGGCGTTGAGCAGGGCGCCGTCGTCGCCGGTGTGCGTGTGGTCGCGGGGGAACAGCTTACCGACCTCCGCCTGCCCCATCCGCTCGTACTTGTCGGCCGCGATGCTGGTCAGATCGATGAACGGGGTGTTCTCGGCCTCGGCGACCTCGCGGGTCCACCTGCCGTACCGGCCGGAGCCGCGCTCGACGTGGCCGTCCTTCCAGATGTTCCGCACCGTGAGCGACAGCAGCACCGGCTCGGCGCCGGCGGCGCGGGTCTCGTCGATCATCTTCCGCAGGTACCAGCCGAACGTGTGCACCACCTCGTGCCGGCCGGTCTGCTCGTTGTCGATCTCGCTGGTCTCCTCGCCCAGGCCGGGCAGCGAGCCGCGGGCGCGGCGCGGGTCGTTGATGCGGCCGCCGTCGTTGTGGCCGAACTGGATCAGCACCACGTCGCCCGGCTTGAGCTCCGAGCGGATCTGCTCCCACAGCCCTTCGGTCACAAACGTGCGGCTGCTGCGGCCACCCCGCGCTCGGTTCTCGACCTGCACCCGCTCGGCGTCGAAGAACTTGCCCAGGTGCCGCCCCCACCCGCGGGCGCCGTCGGCGCCGTTGGCCGCGGTCGAGTCGCCGGCGACGTACAGCGTGGGGATTTGGTCGTCCGCGGCGTGCGCCGACAGGCAGCAGCCTGCCAGCGCGAGCACGATCAACGGGCAGCGGAGTAGAGCAGGCATCGGCGAGATCGGCTAAGAGGAGTGGGCCAGGAACAGGAGGTAGAGCCGGCGCCGCCACAGCGGCGGCCGGTGGGGTTTTGTCCCTTTCGTTTTGTCCAAAAACACCCGCGGAGGGGACAAAACTCCGGGCGTATCTTCCCCCTGGTTTTCGCTTAAGTCGTTTTTGACGTTTGGCTTACGGGGAATCCAGTGGGCGCCGCCGCCGAGGGGTTTTGTCCGATTTGGTCGACAAGAATGAACACAACTCCGATATGGCCGAGCGGCCGAACAACGGGGAGACGGAGCTCGCCCGTCTCCTCATTAGATCGCGATGGGTGGCCGGATTCTACCGAAAACCTGGAGACAACACGCGGTACTACCACTTTGACACCCCACCCACCGCAGGGCTCCAACTAGGGAGTCGGACCCGTCCAGTTTGAGAGAACCAGGTTCTCGTACAATGCAGGGGCAGACGTTCACAACGGAATCCCTAACGGTTGCCTGCTCCTTCCATGTTTCACCGCTACTTCCCACCATGTCCCGTTGACGGCCCCATCGATCCGCCCTCGCCATACGGCCACTTGGGATTTGTAGGGACGGTTCCTAATAAATGCGCCGATTGCCGCCACCTGTTCGAGGGCGAGTGTACGCGATTCGTTGAGGAAGTAGGCTGCTTACTCCACCTAGATCACGGTCCTTGTGGCGTCGATGGCCCTACCGATCCTGTGCTCTACGAAGACGGCTTTATTTCGGCAAAAGTGGCGGTACCCAGGAAGTGCGTTAGTTGTGTTCACTTGCAGGTCGACAACGTACACGGGTTTCACTGTTTGAAAGATGCAGACAAGTGGGGACACTTTCACCGTGGGCTCGATTGGGGATCATGGCGTCCCGATCATGTCTATCTGCAGCTTGCCCCACCGAAGGTGACAACCAAAGCCTTGTCTGATCACGCTTTTACTGGCAACCAGCTGGCCTTCATCAAAGAGCATCGCAGAATCAATCCAGGGCTCTCGATCCGGGAAGCGAAGTCCGATTACGAGCACTTTCGCCGCGTCATCGAGCAGATCGATCCACGCTGACGCGCTAGGACTTAGCGAGATGCCGCAGTTTCGAGAGATCGCCCACAACTCGGACGACTACCGCCGCGCGTGTCGCTTGCGGCAGGCGGTGCTGCGTAGCCCGCTCGGCCTGGACCTCTTCCAGGAAGACCTCGCTGGCGAGGCGGACCAATTACACTTCGGCCTGTTCGAGGCCGCCGAGCTGCTGGCCTGCGTGGTCGCCAAGCCGACCTCGCCAACCGCCGTGCAGCTCAGGCAGATGGCCGTCGATCCGACCCAGCAGGGACGCGGATATGGCCGTCGGCTGCTGGGGTCGGTTGAGCCCGCGCTGGTCGAGCGGGGCTACACCAGCGTGACGCTCCACGCCCGCGTGCCGGCGATCGGGTTCTACGAAAAACTCGGCTACCGACTGGTGGGCGGCGAGTTCGAGGAGGTGGGCATCGCGCATGTGGAGATGCAGAAAGACTTGGATGGGTAGCCCGCCGTGAGCGCCGGCAGCCTCCACAGCCAGCGGCCTCAAGGCCGGACTCCAACAACGGCTTCCCCCCGTCAGGCCTGGGCGGCGGACGCCTGGTTGTCGGCGGTCTGCGCGGCGGGGATCTCGGCGTGCGAGTCGTCGCTCTCGTCGATCAGGGCGACCAGCTTCTTGCCGGGCTTGGGGTCGAGCTTGTGCCCGGCCACCGAAACCCGCAGGCGCCCCTTCTCCGGCACGGTGAACAGGATCAGCGCGTCGGGGTACTTGGCGCGGAAGTTCTCGATGGTGAAGTCTTCGGTGAGCGTGGTCTTCTTGATCACGTGGCCCTTCTCGAACCGCGCGGCGAGCGCCTCGTAGGTGATGCCCTCGCGGAACAGCGTGCGGCCGCGGAGGTGGTGGGGCACCCGCTCGTGCCGCTCGCGCGACTCGTGCTGCGCCAGCTGGTAGGTGTTGGCGCTGCCCAGGCGTTCGGAGAACTCCATGGCGGCGATCGAGTTGATCTCGTCGTTCGGCGTCATGGCGAGCAGCCGGCCGATGCCGCCCAGGTCGGCGTCGTTGCGCACGCGGTCGCTGGCGATGCTGCCGTAGTAGACCGGCAGCCCGGCCATGCGGGCGGCGGCGATGTTCTCGGCGTTGGTGTCCACCAGCAGCGTGGTGAAGCCCTCGGCGTGCAGCGAGAGGGCGATCTCCTTGACCATCGGCGAGGCGCCGGCGAACAGCACGCCCTGCGGGTCCTGACGCGACAGGCCAAGCCACCGCGCGACCGGCGCCAGCGTCAGGCCGTACACCACTACGGTGCCGACGATCACCAGGAACGTGGCCAGCACGAACTTGTCCGCCTGCTCGGCGTAGGGCGTGTCGGCCAGCTCGGTGGCCAGCAGCGAGGCGACCGCAGCCGCCACGATGCCGCGGGGGTGGATCCAGCCGAGCAGCAGCCGCTCGTTGCGCGACAGCTCGCTGCCGGCGGTAGCGATCAGCACCGCGGCCGGTCGGATCAGCAGGATCAGCGTGGCGATGAACAGCCACCCGCCCACGCCGAAGTCGGCCAGCTGCTCGCCGCTGATCTCTACCCGCGAAGAGAGCACGATGAACAGCACGGATATCAGGAGCACCCGGAGGTTCTCCTTGAACTCCATCACGTGGTGGATCGTGACCCACGGCTGGTTGGCCAGCAGCACGCCCATGACGGTCACGGTGACCAGGCCGGACTCGTGCTGCAGGTAGTTGCTGATAGCAAACACCAGCACCACCAGGCTGAGGATGGCCGCGTTCTGCAGGTAGTCCGGCACCAAGAACCGGCTGTGCAACTGGATCACCACGGTCGCCGCCAGCGCGCCCAGCAACACGCCCACCACGGTCGTGAGCATCAGGCCCTGGGCCGACTGGCCGACCGTGTCGCCGTGGGCGACCGCCTCGAACACCAGGGCCGCCAGCACGGCGCCGATGGGGTCGTTGACGATGCCCTCCCACTTGATGACCGAGCCGATGCGTTTCTCCGGCCGCACCTGCCGCAGCAGCGGCAGCACGACCGTCGGCCCGCTGACGGTAAGCAACGCCCCCAGCAGCCCGGACATGGCCCAGCCGAAGCCGAGCAGCCAGTGGGCCGCGACCGCGGTGGCGAGCCAGGTCACCACCAGCCCGACGGTCACCAGCCGGGTCACGACGTGGCCGATGTCCTTCAGTTCCCGCAGCCGCAGGCTGAGGCCCCCCTCGAACAGGATCACGCCGACCGCCAGCGACACGAACGGGAAGATGATGTCGTCGGACGGGGGCCGCACGTTCAACGCGCCCAGCCCGAACCCGAACACCAGCAGCAGCACGATAGCAGGGAGCTTGATCCGCCAGGCCAGCCACTGGGCGGCGATGCCGAGCGCCAGCACGCCGGAGAGGTACAGGGGGCTTAGAGTCATGCGGGACCGGAGAGGAAGGGGGTGGGGATGCAGGGTAAGTGTATGTCAGCAAATGCTTTGAGCACAATTCCCGCCGCGCGGAAGTGGCCCGCTGGCGCCGCCCGCGGACGGTCGGGACGAGAAAACCGTCGGATTGAGTCAAAGTTTGCGGGTTGGTCCGACGATAACGATGGCAGCGGTTCTGACGGGCCGCGTGAATCGAATGCTATCAATCCTGCCGGGGCCATCGGTTTGGCTGACCGGCGAGCGTTGGACGGAGACCTCCGCGATGAACAAGGCTACTCGCAGCAACCGTTTTCAGGTCTGGGCCGCTGGTGCGGTGATGCTGGCCGGGATCGCCTCGACCGGGTGCCAGGTGGACGTCGCGGGCCAGACGCTCCCGAGCCCCTGGTACCTGACCGACGACGTGCAGTACTACGCCCCGGGACCCGAGTTCAAGCTCGCCCGCGAGGCGGCCGCGCTGAAGGCGGACCGCGAGGCGTACGAGAGCAGCGCTCAGCCGAACTGCTGCCCGTAGTCGCAGCCTCCCGAAGGAGCATGCCGTGCGGAAGCTAGCAGGCGTTTACCGGCCCGCGTTGTGGGCCGCCGGCACGTTGATGCTGGCGGGCGCCGCTTCGCTTGGCTGCCGCACCGAGGCGGTTGTGACGCCGCTGCCAACCATGTCTTACATGACGGACGACGTGCAGTACTTCGCCCCGGGCCCCGGCTCTCGTCAGCCTCCGGCGCCTACAGAAGACGGCGCCCAGCCCACCGCCGAGTAGTCGGGGCGGGCTACTCGGACTCCGCCGGCGGGATCAGCAGCGCGGGGTCGTCGAGCACCAGGTAGTGCCCGTGGTCGGCCGTGACGATCAGCACGGTCTCGTCCCAGTTGCTGTTCTTCTCGACCCAGTCCGTGATGACGCGGACCGCCTGGTCGCCACAGTTCACCGCGCCGATCGAGGCGTCCAGGTTGTTGCTGTGGTTGGCCCAGTCGACGTCGCCGGCCTCGACGAGCACCCAGAACGGCTTGTCGCCGGCGCTCAGCACGGTTAGGGCGGCGGAGGTCATCTCCGCGAGGGTCGGGTTCTCGGCGAGGTCCTCCTTCGAGTAGGACATCTCCACGCCGTCGACGCCAGGCGCCGGGTCGTAGGCGCCGTCGGCCGAGGCGTACGGCAGGTGGCCGCTGTCCTTGTCGTAATCGCTGGCGACGCCGTAGTAGCCGAACAGCCGTTTGCCCTCCTCGACCGCCTGGTGGGCGGCCTGGGCCAGTCCGCTGCCGCCCAGCACGCCATCGGTGCGTTGGGCCACCACGTAGGGGCCGCCATTGCGCTCGTCGATGGCCTTCATGTCCTGGAAGGTGAGGTACTTGTTGCCGGGGACAAAGTTGTCCCCCTGGTCGCCGTCCTCCAGCACCTCGACGCCGTGCCCGCCGCCGATCACCACGTCCATGCCGGCGAGGGGCTGGTCGGGGTGGCTGACCGAGGGCCGCCCCAGCAGGTCGCGGGTGAGGTCCTGGTAGTCGCCGCGGCTGACGTTGTGGCCGTAGGCCGACGCGGGCGTGGCGTGGCTGATGGGGACGCTCGTCACCACGCCGACGCGGTAGCCGTGCGACTGCGCGATGTGCGCCACCGACGGCGCCGGCCGGCCCTCGGCCGTCACGCCGATCGCGCCGTTGAACGTCTTGACGCCGCACATCATGCTGGTGGCCGAGCTGGCCGAGTCGGTGTAGGCGTGCCGCGCGGCCCGGTCCGCGGTCTCGGCGATGAGGTATTCCGGCTGCCGGCACACGGACCAGGGGTGGTAGCCGGCCACGCGCGGGTCGTACCCGCCGGCCAGGCCGCCGCTGGGGTTGTGGACCTTCTGCTTGCTGACGTTCACCTGGATGCCGTCGCGCCCCGGGCTGGTGACCATCCAGCCGAACTGGGTGGTGCCGTCGGCCTGGTACTCCTGGAAGTGGGTGCCCTCGCCGCGTCCCTCACGGTAGGCGACCTTCTGCAGGTTGTGGGTGGCGGCCGCGTAGGTGGTCTGCCAGTCCATGCCGTCGAACACCACGAGGATGACGTTCTTCTTGCCGGCCTCGACCGCGGCGAGCTGCAGGTCGAAGATGTTGGTCTGGTCCATGTAGTCCGCGGTGTCACACACCGAGAGCTGCTGGTCGGCGCGGTACATCCGCCGCAGCGCGGCCGGGTCGCGGTAGGGGCTCTTCGCGCCGGTGTAGCTGCCGAGGTCGATCCCCTCGCCGGCGCCGAGCGTGCCGAAGGTGTACACCGGGATCAGGCGGTTGGAGTGCGTCGTCCAGCTGCTGTACTGGCCCGGCTTGGGGCCCCAGTGCGCGGCGGGGCTGGACTTGGTCTCGACGGCGTCGGCCTGGAGGTCGCGGATCCAGTCGGCCGAAGCGGACAACGCCGGCGTCAGCAGGGCGGCGGCGAGCAGGGCGCGGAGCATGGGCATGGCGGCGGAGATGAGCGTGGGCGGGCGGGAGGCGAGGAAGGGGGCGGGATAGCCCTCTATTATGCGTGCGCGCAACCCGCCCGTGCAAGCAGAGGGTCAGATCCCGGATTTGCGGCGGATCGGCCGGTCAGTCGACCGGCGTGAGGGTGACCGAACGCAGGTTGATGGGGTTCCAGCCGGCCGCCCTGGGCTGCAGCTCGAGGACCGTCTGGCCCGCATCCACGCTGACTTCGCCGAGCTCCTGCACGGCGAAGTCCTGGTAGCCGCCGGTCGGGGTGACCTCGGCGCCGAGGCGCCCGCCCGCGGCGGCCACGGTCAGGCCGGCCTTGGCGGGCGCGGCGACCTCGGCGGACACCCGAAAGCGGGTGGCGGCGGGGAGCTCGACCCGCCACCGCACCGCGTCGGTCGGCTCGGTCCAGTAGCCGAGGCTGGTCTGGCCGTGGATGCGTTCCTGCTGGACATGGCCCTCGGTCTGGGCGGCGGCCGCGGCCAGCACCAGGCGACCGTCGGCCTGCGGCTTCGTCCACTGGAACACCTCCTCCGGCTCGCCCTCGATGCCCAGCTCGACGACCGAGCAGACCGCGTCGGGCGCCGCGCCGGTCAGGCGGACCTCCAGGCCCTCCTCGCCGCCGGTCACGGAGTAGCCGACGCTCGGGTCCGACAGCAGGCGGCAGTAGGAGGTCGCGACCCGCAGCGGGACGCGCACCACGCCGTCCGACGGCCAGTCGAACACGTGCAGGAACAGCCGCTCGCCCTTGCGGGTCAGGCGACCCCACTCGGGCCGGCGGCAGGGGCTGGCGGTCGTGCCGTAGATGGCGTCGCCATTGACCTCCATCCACGCGCCGATCTCCTGCAGGCGTTCGATCGACTCGGGCGGGATCTCGCCCTCGGCGGTCGGCCCCACGTTCAGCAGGTAGTTGCCCCCCTTGGAAACGATGTCGACCAGGTTGTGCAGCAGGGTCTCGGTGCTCTTCCAGTTGTGGTCGAACGACTTGTAGCCCCAGGTGTCGTTCATCGTCATGCACGTTTCCCAGTCGCGGCCCTTGAAGCCGGTGGCGGGGATGTGCTGCTCGGGGGTCTCGGTGTCCCCCGCGTAGCCGCCGCCCAGGCGGTTGTTGGTGATGATGCCGGGCGTCGCCGACAGCAGGTCGTGCAGCGGCTGGGCGCGCTCCTTGTTCATCCACACCGGCGTGTCCCACCACAGCACGTCGGGCTTGAACCGCGTGAGGATCTCTTCGGTCTGCGGCACGGCGATGTCCTGCAGGTACTTGTCGAAGCGGCCGCGGTGGGCCTCGTCCCAGCCGGCGCCCTCGTCGTAGCCGGCCTTGGCCCCGCCCGGGTGGGTCCAGTCCTGGGCCTGCGAGTAGTAGAGGCCGAACTTCAGCCCCTCGCCCCGCACCGCCTCGGACAGCGGCGCCAGCAGGTCCTTGCCGTACGGCGACGCGTCCGCGATGTCCCAGTCGGTGACCGACGAGTCGTACAGCGCGAAGCCGTCGTGGTGCTTGGAGGTGATCACCACGTACCGCATGCCGGCCTGCTTGGCCAACGTAGCCCACGCCTGGGGGTCGTACTTGGTGGGGACGAACTCCTCCGCGTAGCCGCGGTACTCGGCCACCGGGATCTTCGCCTGCCGCATGATCCACTCGCCGATCCAGGGGACCTGCTCCCCGTGGTAGTTGCCGGCGGGCGCCGCGTACACGCCCCAGTGGATGAACATCCCGAACTTGGCGTCCCGCCACCACGCCATGCGCTGGTCATCGGCCGGGGCCGGCTCGGCGGCCGAGCCGGTCGGCGGGGTGAGCAGCAGCAGGCAGGCGGCCGCGAGCAGGCAACGCGAAGCGAGGGCGGGCATGGGGGGCTCCCAGGGCGGTGGATCGGGGTGGGCAGGCGGACATGATAGCCGGCCCGCGGGCGCAAAAGCAAAGCGGCGTCCCGACCCCGGCCGGCTGTGCGGGATTCTCAGGCGCGGGGCCAAGAACTAGAATCTTTCGCAATGGATAACCCCCCGGCGGTCGCGGTCGACGCTCTCACGGAGCTGAGGCGGCTGGCCGCGAAAGTCTGTGCGCGGGACGACTTCGCGCGGGTGGTCGGTAGTCTCGAAGAGGGACGCAGCGGCACGCTCGGCGGAGTCTGGGGGTCGGCGCGCGCGCTTGTCGCGGCGGCGGTCGCTTCGCGGTGCCCCGGGCCGCTGTTCGTGGTGACCCCCCACCAGGCGGACGTCGACCGCCTGCTGACCGACCTCGCGCTGTTCACCGACCTGCCCGCCGCGGCGTTCCCCGCGTGGGAGCGGGACCAGAGCGAGCGCGTGCTGCACGACGAGGTCTACGGCCAGCGGATGCGCGTGCTCAAAACGCTGAGCCGGCTGCTGGCGAGCCCCGATCAGCCGCCCGGCGCCGCCGACCCGCGGGTGGTCGTGACCAGCATCCACGGGCTGATGCAGCCCACCCCGGCGCCCGACGCGATCGCCGAGGCGACACGCACCGTGGCCGTGGGCGACGCCACCGGCGAGGAGCAGCTAGTAGAGTGGCTCACGTCGCGCGGCTGCCACCGCACCAGCGCGGTCGAGCTGCCGGGCGAGTTCGCGGTGCGGGGCGGCATCATCGACGTGTTCCCCCCGGACGAGGAGCACCCGGTTCGTATCGAGTACTTCGGCGACGAGGTCGAGTCGATCCGCCACTTCGACGTGGCGACCCAGCGGAGCGCCGGCGCGGTGCAGACCGTCGACCTGACGCTGCTGGAGCCGTCGGCCTCGGACCGGGCGCACATGACCGTGTACGCGCCGCCGGAGAGCTGGTTCCTGCTCATCGAGCCCACCGACCTGGCCGAGGAGGGACGCTTCTACCACGAGCGGTCGGACGACACCCGCTCGCTGCACAGCGTCCGCACCAGCCTGGCCGAGGTGTACAAGTACCCCTCGGTGACCGCGGCGGGCGTGCCGGCCGGGTCGCTCGAGGAGACCGGCCACCTCGGCTTCGAGTCGGTCGAGCGGCTCAGCGGCGACATCCAGCGGGTGCGCGACGAGCTGGCGACTGTCGCCGAGGGGCAGATGGTGTTTATTGTCTGCCCGACCGACGCGGAGACGCAGCGCCTGACCGAGCTGTTCGCCGACACGCCACTGCTGCGCGAGGACCGGCTGCGGCTCGTCGTGGGCGACCTGGCCGAGGGCTTCCGCGTGGTCGCGGAGCGGGCGATCGTGCTCTCCAGCGCCGAGCTGTTCAACCGGCACGACACGGCCCGCGGCGCGATCCGCCAGGCGGCGGGCCGTGCGATCGACACGTTCCTGGAGCTCCGCGAGGGCGACCTGATCGTCCACGTGACGCACGGCATCGGCCGCTACCGCGGCATCAAGCTGCTGGAGAAGGAGGGCCGCAAGGAAGAGCACCTGGAGCTGGAGTACCACGGCGGCACCCGCATCTTTGTGCCCAGCACCAAGATCGAGCTGGTGCAGAAGTACGTGGGCGGCAAGTCGCTCAAGGTGCCGCTGGCGCGGATCGGCGGCAAGGCCTGGGTGCGGCAGAAGCAGGCCGCGGAGAAGGCGGTCACCGACCTGGCGGCCGACATGCTCGAGCTGCAGGCGCGTCGCGACGCGCGGCCCGGCATGGCCTTCCCCGAAGACACGCCCTGGCAGGTGGAGTTCGACGCCGCGTTCCCCTACGAGGAGACGCCCGACCAGCTCCGCTCCATCGAAGAGATCAAGGCGGACATGACCCAGCCGCGCCCGATGGACCGCCTGCTGTGCGGCGACGTCGGGTTCGGCAAGACCGAGCTGGCGATCCGCGCCGCGTTCAAGGCGGTGGACGCCGGCTACCAGGTCGCGGTGCTCGCGCCCACCACCGTGCTGGCCGAGCAGCACCGCCGCACCTTCAGCGAGCGGATGGCGGAGTTCCCGTTCGAGATCGCCTGCCTCAGCCGGTTCTGTACCGCCAAGGAGCAGCGGCAGATCCTGGAGAAGGCCCGCGAGGGCGGCGTGGACATCGTCATCGGCACGCACCGCCTAGCGTCGGGCGACGTGGACTTCGCCAACCTGGGCCTGCTGATCATCGACGAGGAGCAGCGGTTCGGCGTGGCGGTGAAGGAGCGGCTCAAGGCGATGCGCTCGGCGGTCGACGTGCTGACCATGACCGCCACCCCGATCCCCCGCACGCTGCACATGGCACTGCTGGGCGCGCGGAGCATCTCGAACCTCGAGACCCCGCCCTCCAACCGCCTGGCGGTCGAGACCCGCGTCACCCGCTTCAACGAGGAGATGGTCCGCCACGCGATGCTCCGCGAGCTGAATCGGGGCGGGCAGGCGTACTTCGTGCACAACCGGGTACACGACATCAAGGCGGTCGCCGACCGGCTGAACGAGATCGTCCCCGAGGCCCGCATCGGCATCGGCCACGGCCAGATGCCCGAGGGCGAGCTGGAGGAGGTGATGGTCAAGTTCGTGGCCCACGAGTACGACATCCTGCTCGCCACGACCATCATCGAGAGCGGCCTGGACATCCCCAACGCCAACACGATGTTCGTCGACGACGCCGACCGCTACGGCCTGGCGGACCTGCACCAGCTGCGGGGCCGCGTGGGGCGGGCGAACCGGCGGGGCTACTGCTACCTGCTGATCCAGGAGGACCGGCAGCTGCCCACGCAGGCCGCCCGCCGGCTGAGGGCGGTGGAGGAGTTCAGCCAGCTCGGCGCCGGCTTCGCGCTCTCGATGCGCGACCTGGAGATCCGCGGCGCCGGCAACCTGCTGGGCACGCAACAGTCGGGGCACATCGCCACGGTCGGCTACGAGATGTACTGCCAGATGCTGGAGAAGGCGGTGCGGCAGCTCCGCAAGCTGCCGCCCAAAGAGAGCGTCGACGTCACGATCGACCTGCCGGTGCACGCCTACCTGCCCGGCAACTACGTGCCCGACATGCGGTCGAAGATCGACCTCTACCGCCGGCTGGCGCGTGCTAGCACCCTGGCCGAGGTGGAGGACTTTTCCGGCGAGCTGAATGACCGCTTCGGGACCCTCCCCCCGCCGGCCGAGCGATTCCTCGAGCTCGCGCGGCTGAGGGTCTGCGCCCACCAGTGGGGCGTGCAGACGGTCCGCCGCGAGGACAACTACCTGGTTTTCGCGTACACCCACCGCGGCAAGATCCGCGAGCTGGTGGACCGCAGCGGCGGGCGGCTCCGCATCGCGGACGGCCAGAGCGCCTACCTGCCGCTCGACAGCGCCCGCGTCGGGGTCGAGGACCTGCTGGGCGAGGTGAAAACGCTCTTGCGGCCGCAGCGCTCCGCCGCCTAAACTCCCGCCGCGCTGCGGGCTGCGTGGGCGGCCGCGCACACTCAACCGACACGTTTTACTCCTCAGGGTAGGCAATTGCCGGCACGCCTTTCACTCGCACAGACGACCTGCCTGGCCCTCCTCGCTAGCATCGGCGCGCCCGCTTCCACAACGGCGCAGCCCCTGGCGGACGGCTACAAGCAGGTGGACACCTCGCTGCAGCCCGTGGACGAGTGTGAGGTGATCGCCAAGGTCAACGGCGAACTCGTGCTGGCCTGCGAGCTGCTCTGGGAGGCCAACCTGCGGATCGAGGAGCTCAAGGTCCCCCGCGAGCACCAGGACGACGCCCGCCGGCAGCTCATGCAGCAGCTGCTGATGCAGAAGCTCGACCTCTTGATGCTGTACTCCGACTTCCGCCGCACCGTGCCGCAGGCCGACCTGGAGAAGATCCACGAGAGCCTGACCAAGCCCTTCGAGGAGCAGGAGTTGCCGAAGCTGATGAAGCAGGTCGGCGCCGAGGACCAGCGCGAGCTGCAGCGTCGGCTGGTGCAGCTGGGCACGTCGCTCCGCGAGCGGCGCGAGGACTTCTTCCGGATGATGATCGCCCGCAGCTGGGCGCAGGAGGGGCTGACCTTCAGCCGCGAGGTGACGCACCAGCAGCTGCTCGACTACTACCACAAGACCGCCGAGAAGTACGACTACCCCACGCAGGCGAAGTGGGAGGAGCTGGCGGTCAACTTCGGCAGCTACCCGACCAAGTCCGACGCCTACCGCGCCATCGCCGGGATCGGCAACCAGGCGTTCCGGCTGGTCCGCCAGCAGGCCGACCCCACTGCGCCCGCGTTCGCCGAGCTGGCGAAGTCCAGCTCGCAGGGCATCACCGCCAAGGAGGGCGGCCAGCACGACTGGACCTCCCAGGGCGCGCTGGCGGCCGAACGCGTCGACGAGGCGCTGTTCACGCTCCCCCCGGGACAGATGAGCCCGATCCTGGAGAGCAGCACCGGCTTCCACATCGTGCGGGTGCTGGAGCGTAAGGAGGCCGGACGCACGCCGTTCACCGAGGTGCAGACGGAGATCCGGGAGAAGATCATCGACCAGAGGTTCACGGTCGCGGTGAACGAGAAGATGAAGAAGCTGAAGGCCAAATCGCACGTCTGGACCGTGTACACCGGCGACCTCGACAACCCGAAGCTCGCGAAGCAGCCCGGCGCCGCGCGGTAGGGCCGGCGTGCGGCCAGTATCCGGCCGCCCCGCGGGCGGGTACAATTCGGCGTCAGCAGTGGATCCGCTGGCCCGCACACGGCTCCGGCCGCTCTTCCCCGGGTTGGCGGCCGAGCCCCCGCTAGCCCCAGACGCCAATCATGCCGGCCTCGATCGAAGACGTTGCGAAGCTCGCCAAGGTTTCGATCAGCACCGTGTCGCGGGTGCTCAACCGGCGGAACGTGGTGAACGCCGCGACGCGTGAACGCGTCGAGAAGGCGATCCGCGAGCTCGGCTACCGCCCCAACGTGTTCGCCCGCGGGCTGATGCTGCGCAAGAGCAACATCATCGGGCTCGTGCTGCCCGACCTGCACGGCGAGTTCTACTCGGAGATCATCCGCGGCGCCAACGAGAAGACGCGGCAGCTCGGCTACCACCTGACCGTGTCTGCCGCGATCGAGTCGGACGACAGCCACGACATCGTCGCCGCGGTGGCGAACCAGGGCCTGGTGGACGGGTTGATCGCGATGATCTCCGAGACCAACGCCGGCATCACCGACGCGCTGGCCACGGTCGACGTGCCGCTGGTGGTCCTCGACGGCGACGTCAGCGGCGCCCGCCACGACTGCGTGGTGATCGACCAGAGCGAGGGCGCCGCGGCGATGATGAACCACCTCATCAAGCTCCGCCCCGGCAGGCCCGTGATCTTCGTCGGCGGCAACGAGACCAACCTCGACAGCATCGACCGGCTCAAGGCGTACCGCGCCGCGATGAGCGGCGCCGGCCTGGCCGTGGCCGACGAGCACGTGTTCCACCTCGACTACGACTACCAGACCGCGTTCGACCTGGGCGTGGAGAAGGTGGCGGAGTGGTCGCGGATCGGGGCGAGCGTCTTCGCCGCGAACGACGAGATGGCCGCCGGCGTGATCGACGCCGCCATCGACGCCGGGCTCAACGTGCCCGACCAGCTGCCGGTGGTGGGCTTCGACGACACCCGCATCGCCCAGCTCACCCGCCCGCGGCTGACCACCGTGCACGTGCCCATGGCGATCATGGGCGCGTCGGCGGTGGAGCTGCTGCTGCAGCGGATCGAGGACCCCAAACGCCCCTCGACCAAGATGACGCTGCAGTCCGAGCTGGTGGTCCGCGAGTCGTGCGGTGCCGCGGTCAAGATTCACCAGCCGGGGCTGCGGGGCATCTCCTAGCGGCGCCGCCGGGTAGTGGTCAGTCGGCCGCCGGCTGCCAGGCGAGCCGCATCGCCGCCCGCTCGCCCATCGGGTGCTGGCGGAACAGGTCCCACATCAGCCCGGTGCGGGCGTTCTCGATCGACACGAGCATCGGGCCCGCGTCGATCGCCACGCCGCCCCGGAACGCCTGGCCGTTGTCCAGGTTGAAGCTGTCCGCCAGTCCGATGCCGCCCTGGGCGGGGTCGTCCCACGCGAGCGGCTCGCCGTCGGCGCCGCGCAACGCGACAAACGCCCGCAGCGCCTGCATCGACTCGCGCGGCGTAAAGACGATGGTCGAGCCCGCGGCGTAGGGGGCGATGGCGCCGCCGTGGAGCTGCTGCTCGTTGCTCAGGCTCGGGCGCTGCGTGGGCACCAGGTAGGCCCGCCGGCCCTGGTCCGTGTAGCCGTAGCAGGGGCTCTGGCCCCAGCGGTCTTCGGCGAAGGTGGAGAAGGTGTCGGCGTTCTCCAGGCAGACCGCGCGGTGGGCCAGGGTCGCGCGGCGGCTGTTCTCGAACCAGTCGACGCGCGGCAGGTCGAAGCCGAACCCGGCGGGGTCGTCCGCGGCGAGTGCGCCGTAGTCGACCCAGCAGTGGGTGAAGAAGTAGGTGAACAGGCACCCGCTCCACGACACGACAAACGGCGCGCCCGACGGGTGCGCCTTGAGCGTCCGCTTGAGCTGGTAGTAGCTCTCGGGGGGCAGGCGGTGGGCGTCGTTCGACGAGCCGACCGCCACCACGTACGCCAGCCGCTCCTCGTCGCTGGCGTTCCACCAGTGGTGCGTCATCAGCTTGCCGGGGCCGTTGACGTCGAACGGCGGGTCGGGCTTGAACGCCATCGACAGGTGGCGGCCGTCCTCGGTTAGGTACGCACGCCAGTTGGTCTGATCGATCAGCGTCGCGACGATCTCCGCAACCTCCCCGCCGAAGAACGCGGCCGCCGGCGCCGCTCCGGCCAGGAACAGCGAGTGGTCGATGGTGCTGGCCTCGGGCCGGTGCCGGCCGAACACGGGGCCCGCGTGCTCGGGGTCGACGAAGTGCAGGAACACGCCATCGCGGCGGTTGTCGTCCCGCGCGATCAGCGCCCGCAGCACGGTGAGCGCCCGCTGCTCGCCCTCCTGGCGGCTGATCCAGCCTCGGGTGACGCCGATCGGCAGCGCGGAGAGCTGGAAGCCGACGCCGGCCATGCTGGCCTTCTCGCTCCCGGTGAAGTCTCTGGCTAGCTGGGCGGTCTCGCCGACCTCATTCCAGAAGTAGTTGAAGCAGCCGCGCTGGATCTGCTCGAGCAGCTCGCTGTCGGACGCGGAGAACTCGTAGCGCCGCGCCCCGCGCGCCCCGTCCGACCGCAGGACGTCCGGGGCCGCTTGGCCGTACGCCAGCGAGGCCACACAGGCGAACGCAACCGCGAGGCCGCGAGTCAGCGTACGGGAGATTCCGGCGGGGCGCCCCACAATCAGTCCTCAGACGGCGCGAAGAAGAGAGTCTTGTGGCGAACGCCACGAGCACTCAATGCTACCGCGAGCCCGCCGAAACAGGCAAGTGCGAGCGCCCCCGGCGCCGGCGCCGCGTCCGCCCCGAATGCCGCGTGCGGGGCCCCGAAGCTGGCCCGCCACACCTGGTAGTCGCCCGGTCCGACCTGGCCGTCGAGGTCGCCGTCGGCGCTGAGGTTGGTGGTGGAGCCGAGCGTGTCGCGCCAGAGCGTGTAGTCGGCCGCGTCGACCGTCCCGTCTAGGTTGTAGTCGCCCGGCTGCAGCGGGTCGAACAGCCGATCGGCGAAGAAGCCGGGGTCGATGCTCTCCACAATCCCGAACAGCAGGAACAGGTGATCAACCAGGCCGGCGTCGTACGGGACCCAGGATTCGTCATCGAGCGACTCCCGCGCCAGCCCATAGCGGTAGCGGGCGTCGCTGGTGGGGTCCTGCTGCTGGTACCACTGCAGCAGCGTGTCCATGTCGCCCCACGCGCTGACGGCGGCCGGCGTCAGCACGGTCGACGGGTGGTCGAAGATGCGGTCGGCGTGGTAGCCGTCGGGCGTGACGCCGGCGGTCAGGCCGTAGCGGAACGGGTCGGCCAGGAAGAACTCGGCGTAGTCCGAGTCGGCCTGCTGCTGACTGGCCAGGAACTCCTGGAACCGGGCGTCGGCGCGGAAGTCGCTGTTGAAGAACTGGCTCTGCTGCACCCAGAACGCCGGGGCGAACGCGCCGGGGTTGTCGGTCAGGGTGGGCGTGCCGCTGAAGTACTTCACGGGCAGGTTGTCGGGGTTCAGCCACAGGTGTTTGACCGCGACCGCGCGGTCGTTGTTCGGCTGGCGCAGGGCGAGGCTCTCGACCAGCATGTACTCGTTCCAGGGCCGGACCGTGCCGCCGGCGCCGCCGCCTGCTTTGGTCATGTCCAGGTAGATCCGGCCGTCGAGGCTGGGGTGGATGGCGGCGTTGAAGTCGATGCTGGCGGTGATCTGGTCGGCCAGCGAGGCGATGGCGTCGTTCCCGGCGAAGTGACGCTTGGCGAACTGGGCGCCGGCCGTCAGCAGCGCGGAACCGATCGGGCTGTACGACTCGTCCCACCCGCCCCCCTGTTTGGCGCCGGTCGCCACGTTCATGAAATGCACGTAGTGCCCGTCGGCCGATCGATCGGGCGTGACCCCGGGGGTGTCGCCGTTGTAGGCCGCGAGGATGTTCTCGACGACGCCGGCCGCGTTGGGCAGCTGCCCAAACTCATCGAACGCGCTGAGCGCCAACAGGGCGAAGCCCGCCGCGTCGGGCGTGGCCGGGTGGAAGTGCGCAGCGCTAGGAGAGAGCACCAGCGAGTCGCGCACCAGCCCGGAAGGCTGCACCGCGTCGAGCACGTACGTCTGAAGCCGTTCCAGCTGGTCGGCGCGCATCTGCTCGAGCGTCTGCGCGCCGAGCCGCGCGTCGGTTGCGACGGTGGCGGTGGCGGTGGCGACCGCTAGCAGCAGGCGCAGTCGAGATCTCGAGGAGCGGAACACGCCGGTTTTTGCATCGATGGGGTCGTTTGTTGCCACGGTGGGGTGTGGCGGGAGAGGAGTTTACTGCAAGCGCTTGCAAGGCTTGGGATAAGCAGGGCGGAATGCCTCGCGAACGCTACGCCGAGTCTAGGAAGGAATGCCGGGTAATTCAACCAAATCGGCTCCGGAAAGCCGCAGAGGAATCGATTTGCAAGCGCTTGCAATCCGAGGTTGGCCGGAATAGAATCACCGGCGTGATGGGCAGGTGCAGCCTCGGATGACGGCTGGCCTGCCCAGTCCACGCTTTTCAGCAAACTTATCTCGTCTGCTCGGGACGCTGTCGCCGGAGGCGGCTCCTCGCCCGAGGGGCGTCGGTCAAACTCAACAAACCTGCGACTGCATCAGCGGCTACAATCGGCGAGTCAGCGGGGCGCTAGGTCATCGACCACCGGCGATCGCTGGCCGCGGCGGCGGATCCAGTCTCAACCCTTGGCCCACAGCCAACGGAAGGTGGCGAGACCTATGGACGCGAAGGCGGAACGGCGGCGCGGCGCGTTTACTCTCGTTGAGCTCTTGGTGGTGATCGCCATCATCGGCATCCTCATCGCGCTACTCCTGCCCGCGGTGCAGGCGGCCCGCGAGGCCGCGCGGCGCACCCAGTGCGTGAACAACCTGAAGAACATCGGGTTGTCGATCCACAACTTCGTGGACACCTACAAGATCTTCCCGATGGGCGGCACCGAGCCGGACGTGCGGATCGAGAACTACCTGGCCGATTCGGCCACGGTCTCCACCGCCGCCAACCGCAAGGGACCCCCGAACGGTCCGCTGAAGCAGGGCCTGGGCTGGATGTACCAGATCCTCCCCTACCTGGAGGAGGGCGCGGTGCAGAACCTGCTGACCCAGGAGCAGATCCAGCAGCAGACGCTCACGCTCTACAACTGCCCGTCGCGGCGGCAGCCGAAGATCAGCCCGGCCGGCGTCTCGCTGGTCGACTACGCCGGCGTGACCGCCGGCCCGGCCCGGTCTGAGTTGGGCAACGAGTTCGACGCCGCGATCGCGAACCCCCAGGCCCACCACTGGCAGGCGTTCTGGGGGTCGGGGCAGATCGGCACGCCCGCGTTACCGACCTCCACCACGGTGCAGCTGGCGCAGTTTGTTGGCGACCCGATCCAGTTCCGCGGCGTGATCCAGCGGGCCGACTGGCGGCCGGACACGTCGTCGGCGGCCGGCGGCGTCCGCGTTGGGTTCGCGAAGAAGATGACCTTCGCCAAGATCTCCGACGGGACCAGCAAGACGCTCGTGGTGTCCGAGAAACGCGTGGACACCAGCCTGCTGGAGGGCGGCAGCGTGTCCGACAACCGCGGCTGGGCAGACGGCTGGGACTACGACAACCTCCGCTCCACGTTCTTCCCGGTCGAGCGGGACGGCGTCGCGGAGTCGACCGGCCAGTTCGTCAAGAACCACTACCAGTTCGGCTCGGCCCACTCGGGCGGGGTGAACGCGATGTTCGGGGACGCGTCGGTTTCGTTCATCCGGTACGACATCAACCCGGAGCTGTTCAACCAGCTCGGGCACCGCCACGACGGCGAGGTGTTTGTCGACGAGTACTAACGGGCGACAGAGGGTGGGAGGGAATGCCGGCCGCTGCGCCGGCCGACTTGGTTTAGATTCGGCACACTCGGTTTTTATTCAGGGTACCACGGTCATGCCTCTTCTCGATTGGTTCAAACGCCCGGCGCTGGCCGGGCTGGTTGTTGCGCTGGGGGCCGCTCAGGCGTCGGCCCTGTACATCCCCGACAAGCTGTTCGGCGGCATGTACACCGACTTCGGCGACATGCCCTCCACAACGATCAACCATCCAAACTTTGAGTTCATCACGCCGTTCCCGTCCGAGTACGTGCTCGAAGAGACGGGCATCACCGGCTCGTTCCCGCCGGTCGGCGAGGAGGGCGGCGCCTTTGAGCGGAACGAGCACCAGATCCGGTTCGTGACCGACGGCGAGACCTCCGGCGGTCAGGCCACCGGGCACAAGTTCCAGCGCCGCGAGGCGTGGGACTTCGCGTTCGACATGAAGATCGAGACGCCCAACCCGCAGATCCGCAAGGAGGCCGGCATGTACTTCAAGTCGCCGGTCGGCAACGCGCTGTTCCTGGCCACCACCAACGACGGCTTCTACACCGACGGGCCGGGCACCATCTCTACGATCTTCGAGGGCGTGATCCCGGGCTACAACTTCAGCTCCACCGGCGGGCCGCTGGGCGACTACAACGGCAACGGCCGTGTCGACGCAGCGGACTACACCGTCTGGCGGGACACGCTCGGCTCGACCGAGGACTTCCGCGCGAACGGCAATAACGAGGGCGCCAGCGAGAACTTCATCGACGAGGCCGACTACCAGGTCTGGCGCGACGCCTTCGGCGAGGGGAGCGAGGGCGGGCAGGCCAACTACGAAGCGGGCGACACCGTCCGCATGCGGCTGATCTACACGCCGCCGGAGCTGGCCGACGAGGGGATGCCGGACATCGTGAACGACCCTAACGTGGTGACCGCTGGCACGCTGGAGTACATCATCAGCCTCAACGGCGGCGCGGAGATCAGCAGCGGGCCGCTGACGTTCGAGAACGAGTGGCAGGGGATCCCGAACGACACGCAGATCGCGTGGCGGGTGCAGAACCTCGGCACCCAGGCGGTGGTCAACGACTCGTCGAAGGTGACCTTCTCGAACTTCGACTTCAACGGCGACCTGCCGGGCACCGGTTTGGGCGAGGCGCCCGTAGCGGCCGGACTGGCGACGGCGCCGGAGCCGACGGGGGCGGCGTTGTTGGCGCTGGCCGGCGTAGCGGTCGGCGCGGCCCGACGGAGGGGCGGTTGCTGGGGCCGGTGTGGAGAGCGTTGAGGGGGGCGTCGCCCCTGAGCTGTGTCGTGTTGTTGGCTGCCTTTGGGGGTGGACACGTAGGTGTATCGGCAGGCCGTGCTGGTTGCACAAGGTCTGCGCGGCGTCGCCCGCGAGCTTCCTGCTTCTCTGATTCTTTTTCTTTGACTCTTGGGAGATGATCGAATGAAAGTGGCTCAAGGTTGTGTTGCCGTGGCTGCTCTGATGCTCTTTGCCGGCGCCAGCGGCGCGCAAGAACTGCTGACCAACGGCGGCCTCGATTCGCCCGGCGCCGGTCTGGTCATCGACGACTGGACCATCGACTACTTCAAGACCTTCACCGGCCCGTCGACGGACGGCGTCACGCTCGAGCCCTGGGCGGACCGGCTCGGCGACGCGGGCGAGTTTGGCGCCTTCTTCAAGGCGTTCCAGGGCAACAACACCACCGGCGACCTGGCCAATGTCAGCATCACGCAGGATGTGGCGGCTACAGCGGGTGTCGCCTACACGTTGTCCGGTTGGGCCCGCGGCGAGGACAACTACTCCGGCCTGATCCCTTCGACCGCGACCGAGACCCTCCTCGCGATCGATTTCGACGACGATGGCGACGCGACCAACGGCGTCCTCTCCACGGTCGTCACCGATCTGGTCGCCGCGGGGCTGAACAACGACTGGCTCCAGTACGATGTGTCGGGCGTCGCCCCGGCCGGGACCACGGTAGCGCGGGCGCGGGTCTCGATGCTCAACGCGTACAACAACCCGGATGGCGGAGGTCAGGCGTTCATTGTTGACGACCTGAGCCTGACGGGCGTCCCCGAGCCGGCCGCGCTAGGCCTGCTGGCCCTTGGGATCGTGGCAGGGTTGAGCGGCCGCCGCCGCGCTGCCTGATGAGCGGTTGATCCCGCTGCAGACACGCCGGCCGTCGGGGCAGGGCGTCCCCGATGGCCGGCGATTTCTTGAGCCGTCCACAAGCGTCCGTTAGAGGTTCTTGCTGTGAGCGTTCCGTCCCTTTCCAAAATGCGTGCAAGCGTTGTTCTGTCGCTGGTTTGCTGCCTCATCGGCGGCCCGGCCGCCGCGCAGAATCCCGCGCCCAAGACCGCCCTCAAGACCTCTTCCGGCCACACGCAGCGGACGCCGGCGGCCGAGCTGAGGTTCGCCGACCAGGCAGAGTCGCAGTCGGACGGTGACCTCTCGCAGCGGGTACGCCGGCTGGTTGAGGCGATGACGCTCGAGGAGAAGATCGGCCAGATGTGCCAGGTGACCGTCTACGGGCAGGAGCTGCCCGAGGCGGTCGCGCAGGCGGTGCGGGCGGGGGAGGTTGGCTCGATCTTCTACACCGGTCCCAACGACTTGGACCGCGCGGCGCAACGGATCGCGGTGCACGAGTCGAGGCTCGGCATCCCGCTGGTCGTCTGCCGCGACGTCGTGCACGGCTTCCGCACCATCTTCCCGATCCCGCTAGGCCAGGCGGCCAGCTGGGACCCCGAGTTGGTAGAGGAGGCCGCCGCGATCGCCGCCGCCGAGGCGAGCGGGCAGGGCGTGCACTGGACGTTTGCGCCGATGGTCGACATCTGCCGCGATGCTCGTTGGGGGCGGATCGCCGAGTCGTTGGGCGAAGACCCGGTGCTGGCGGGCGCCCTGGCCGCGGCGATGGTGCGCGGCTTTCAGGAGCCCAGCGAGGAACTCGGGAGCCCGGGCATCGCCGCATGCGCCAAGCACTTTGTCGGCTACGGCCTATCGGAGGGGGGGCGCGACTACAACCGTGCGATGGTTTCTAACAGCGAGCTGCACAACGTCTTCCTGGCGCCGTTCAAGGCCTCGGCCGACGCCGGGCTGATGACCCTCATGACCGCCTTCAACGACGTCAACGGCGTCCCGGCGAGCGGCAACCAACCTCTGCTCCGCGGCGTGCTGCGTGACGACTGGGGCTTCGACGGCGTGGTGGTGAGCGACTACGAGTCCATCACCGAGATGATCGCCCACGGCTACTCGACCGACCCGGTCCAGGCGGCGCAGCAGGCCGTCCGCGCCGGCGTAGACATGGAGATGGTGAGCCTCTCGTACCACGACACCCTGGCCGAGCAGGTCCGGGCAGGCGGGTTGTCAGAGTCGCTGATCGACGAGGCGGTCTCGCGTATCCTCACGCTCAAGCTCCGCCTGAACCTGGGAGAGCGGGCCGAGGCCCAGCGCGGCGAGTCCCGGCTGACCAAGCATTCCCGCCGGGTCGCCCGCGAGCTGGCCTGCCGCAGCCTCGTGCTGCTGAAGAACGAAGGGGGACTGCTGCCGCTGGACGCCAGCGGTGACCGCCGCGTTGCGGTGATCGGCCCCCTGGCCGACGCGCCGGGCGAGCAGCTCGGCTGCTGGATGCTCGACGGCCGCGAGGACGAGAGCGTCACGCCGCTGGCCTCGCTGCGCGATGAGTTTGGCGATGAGCAGGTCACCTACGTGCGGGCGCTGGAAAGCTCGGTCGCGCCGGACTCGCCGTCCGCGGCCGGCGGCGGCATCGAGGCGGCCGTCCGCGCCGCCGAGGCGGCCGACGTGGCGATCCTGTTCGTCGGCGAGGACGCCTGGCTCAGCGGCGAGGCGCGGTGCCGGGCGGACATCGCGCTGCCGGGCGATCAGTCGAAGCTGGTCGAGGCGGTCGCCGCCACCGGCACGCCAACCGTCATGGTGGTGGTGGCGGGGCGGCCGCTCAACATCCAGCGGGAGCTGCGGCAGTGCGACGCGACGCTGTACGCGTGGCACCCGGGGACGATGGCGGGTCCCGCCGCGGCGGACGTGCTGCTGGGGCGGCACAACCCCTCGGGCCGCCTGCCGGTGAGCATGCCCAAGCAGGTTGGCCAACTGCCGCTCTACTACAACCACACCAGCACCGGCCGCCCGAGCCCGCGTGAGATCCGATCGCCACAGCTCACCCCGGGGTCCGACTTTGTGGAGGACGCCAAGTTCAAGTCGCACTACCTGGACGTCGACCCGTTCCCCCTGTTCCCGTTCGGGTACGGGCTCAGCTACACCACCTTCCAGTACGGCGATATCGAGCTCACCACCGATCGGCTCGGCCCGGGGCAGACGCTGGGCGTGCGGGTCGAGGTGACCAACACCGGCGCGCGGGCCGGCGAGGAGACCGCGCAGCTCTACATCCAGGACGTCGTCGCCGACCTGGTGCGGCCCGTCCGCGAGCTCAAGGCGTTCCGCCGGGTGGCGCTCGAGCCGGGCGAGTCGACGGTCGTCGAGTTTGCTCTCCAGCCGGACGACCTGGCGTACTTCGATAACCAAGCCGAGCGACGGATCGAAGCCGGCGAGTTCCGGGTGTGGGTGGGCCCGCACTGCGAGTCGGAGCTGCCGTCCGCCGCGTTCTCCTACACGCCTTAGTCGTGTCTGCCCTAGTCGGTCGACGCGTTGCGCCGGTTGATCGGGTTGGGACGCGAGTGGTTCACCGCTGTCTGGAGCGCCGCCGCCCGGTTGACTCAGCCGGCCGCGGGCCGGTTGTAGCGACCGTTCCGCCGGCGCTAAGCTGAGAGCCGCTCGGGTGCGGCGGGTACGCAGGCCGTGTGTGAAACCTTGCGGGACGTCCTGGTCGCGCGAAAAACCCCTGCGGGTCTTCATCATTACGTACGGCTGGTTCCGAATCGGTCAGATGCCGCGACGCTGTTGCGCGGCGACTCGGAAGTCAATCGCACGACCAGAAGGCGGAGCCTTTCATGAAGATCCAGTTGGCGTCAATTGCGGCGGCGTTCGCCGCGTTCGCATCCCCCGTGGCGGGCCTCGCGGCCGAGTCCTACCCGCTGCGTTCATTCATGACCCAGGAAGTGCTTGGCGAACCGCCCGCGGCGGACGAGGCCATCAGGCCGGTCGAGTACCGGTTGTCGTCGTGCGACGGCTGCTGCGACGAGCCCTGCTGCGGCGACCTGTGCTGCGGCGACGCCTGTGGCTGCGGCGCCGAGCCGTGCGTGCTGCCGGCCACGCTGCTCGGCTGCTTCTGCGAGAGCGACCACTGCTTCGACGACTGGATCAGTCCGATGACCAACCCGGTCTTCTTCGAGGACCCGCGGACGCTGACCGAGCTGCGCGGCATCTTCCTGCAGCACAAGGTGCCGTCGACCGCAGGCGGCGGCGACGTGCAGCTCTATGCCCTGCAGATCCGCGCGGCGCTGACCGAGCGCCTGTCGCTGATCGCCACCAAGGACGGCTACGCGGTGTCGGACAACCCGCTGATCGCCGACGGCTGGGCCGACGTGGCGCTCGGCTTGAAGTACAACCTGATCCGCGACACGTACACCCAGACGCTGTTGAGCGGCGGCGTGGTGTACGAGCTGCCGGTCGGCTCGCACCGCACCCAGCAGGGCAACGGCGACGGCGAGTTCCACCTGTTCCTGACCGGCGGCACGCAGGTCTGCTGCGACTGCCGCGTGATCAGCGCCCTCGGGCTGCGGCTGCCGGCCGACCAGGACGCCGAGAGCACCAGCATGTACTGGTCCAACCACGTGGACTACCACCTGGGCCGCGGCTTCTACGCGCTGGCCGAGTTCAACTGGTACCACTGGCTGGTGGACGGCGGCGGCGGGGTGCCGGGCGTGTCCGGCGGCGACCTGTTCAACTTCGGGTCGACCGGGATCGCCGGCAACGACATCGTCACTGGCGCGTTCGGCATGAAGTACAAGCCCAGCCGATACTACGAACTCGGCCTGGCGTGGGAGAACCCGCTCACGCGTCGGCGGGACGTGATGGAGAACCGGCTGACCGCCGACCTGATCCTGCGGTACTAGGGCCGCAGCGGCGACAGGAACTGTCTTGCTACAGAAGGACGCGCTCAGAGCGGGCGCGTCCTTCTACTCTTGGTCGTGTGGTTCTGACGCTCGTGCTCGGCTCAGGTGTCGTCGGCGTACTGCATCTGCACATCGATCACCTCGGAACGCTTGGCGAAGAACGCGTCGAGGACGGTGGGGTCGAAGTGGGTTCCGCGCTCCTTGCTCATCATGTCGAAGCAGGTGCTGGTCGGGATCGCGTCCTTATAGCAGCGACGGGTGCTGAGCGCGTCGAACACGTCCGCCACGGCGGTGATCCGGCCCTCCAGCGGGATGTCCTCGCCCTGCAGGCCCAGCGGGTAGCCCGAGCCGTCCCACCGCTCGTGGTGGGTCAGCGCGATCCGGGTGGCCATCTCGAGAACGGGCGAGCTACCGACGCTGAGCACCTTCGAGCCGATGTCGGCGTGGCGGCGGAGCGTCAGCTCGTCCTGCGGCGACATCCGCTGCAGCACCCGCTTGCCGAGCGCGCTGTGCTTCTGCATCAGCTCAAACTCCTGCTCGCTGAGCTGGCCGGGCTTCTTGAGGATCGCGTCCGCGACGCCGATCTTGCCCACGTCGTGCAGCTGGGCGGCCTGTTCGACGCGGTCCAGGTACTCGGCGTCCTTGCCCAGCCCCTCGGCGATCAGCCGCGCGTAGCGGCCCACTCGGAGGATGTGGTGGCCGGTGTCGTCGTCGCGGAACTCGGCCGCGCGGGCCAGGCAGTGCAGGATGTCGCGGCGCGAGGCCTCGAGCTCGGCGGTGCGTTGGCGGACGGCGGCCTCGAGGTCGCGGGAGTAGTCGCGCAGCCGGTCCTGGTGGCGTTTGAGGGTGAGCAGGTTGCCCACCCGCGGCGCCAGCTCGCTGGGGTCGATCGGCTTGTTCAGGAAGTCGTTCGCGCCGCCGCGGAGGGCCTCGATACGCGTCTCGCGGTCGGTCGACGCGGTCAGGATCACCACCGGGGTGTGACGCGTCTGCTCGTCCTGCCGCAGCGCCGCGAGGATCTCCAGGCCGCTGACGTGCGGCATCATCAAGTCAAGCAGCACCACGTCCGGCGACTCGTCGTGGATCAGGCGCAGCGCGTCCCGGGCGTCGGAGGTCGAGGAGAACTGGGTGTAGCCCTCGATGCGGAGCAGGCGCGAGACCACCTTGACGTTCACGGGCTCGTCGTCGACGACGACAATCTTGCCGTCGCACGCCGGGCCGTTCGACGCCGCGTGGGCGTCGGCGGGCGCGGGGGCCGCGGCGAAGGCCGTCTGGTGGTGGGGGATCGCGGGGGAGTCGTTCATCGGGCGCCTAAAGGTGTCGGGGGCGTTCGTGGTTGTGAGGGGGCTACAGCACGAGCCGTTTCTTGAGCTGCTGAATCGTCTTGAGCGGGGCGTCGGCGGCCGGGGGGCCGTCGCCGCGGACGGCCTGTTCCAGGTCGGCTGCCGGCTGGGTGAAGCACCCGAAGCCGACCGTGCCGGCGGCGCCCCTCAGCCAGTGGGCAAGCTGGGCCAGCTCGTCCAGGTCGCCGGTGTCCCAAGCCCGCTCCATGTCCGTGACCTTGGTCTCGAGGGTGTCGAGGAATTCGGCCACGATCTCACGGATTTCCTCGTCGTCGGTGGGCAGCAGCGACCGGATGGCGTCGGTGGACTCGTGCTGCGCGGGTGCCGGGGCGGCCGCGGGAGGGCACTGCGAAGAGAGCGCCTCGTGCAGTTGTTCGGCGTCGACCGGCTTGGACAGGTAGCCCGTGCAGCCGGCCCGCTCACACTTCTCGCGGTCGCCCTTCATCGCGTGCGCGGTCAGCGCGATGATGGGGCCGTTGAAGCCGTGTTCGCGGAGCCGAGCCGTGGCGGCGTAGCCGTCCAGCACGGGCATCTGCATGTCCATCAGGATCACGTCGAAGTGTGTCTGGGAAGCCAGGTCGACCGCGACCTGGCCGTTCTCCGCCATGCGGACCTTCGCGCCGCCACGCTCCAGCAGCAGACGGAGCAGCTTGCGGTTGGTGTCGCCGTCGTCGACGACCAGCACCCGCAGGCCGTTGAAGTCGGACGCGGAGGTGACCTGGGCGCTGACGTCGCCGGCCGGGGAGTGCTGCTCGGGCTGCGGCTCTTCGGTTTCGGTGAGGGCGCCGGTCGCGACGCGGGCCACGAACGTGCTGCCCTGCCCCACCACGCTGGTCGCGGTCAGGCCGCCGCCCAGGGCCTCGGCGATCTTCTTGCCGATCGACAGGCCGAGTCCGGTGCCGCCGTACTTCCGGGTGACCGAGTCGTCGGCCTGGACGAACGGCTGGAACACGGCGTCCAGCTTGTCCTGCGGGATCCCCACGCCGGTGTCGCGGACCTCGATCAGAAGCGCGGGCTCCGCCCCCGACCGGTCGACCCGCGCGACAAGCACCACGGAGCCCTGGTCGGTGAACTTGATGGCGTTGCCTACCAGGTTCAGCAGCAGCTGCTTGAGCCGGTACGGGTCGGTCTCGATGGCGGCCGGCACGGCCCCTTCCCAGCGGTAGTCGAGCCCGATCCCCTTCTCGGTGGCGCCGACCCGCAGCACCGAGATGGTGTCGGCGATGATCTGGTGGGGCGAGCACGGGATCTTCTCGACGTGCAGCTGGTCGGCCTCGATCTTCGAGATGTCCAGCACGTCGTTGATGAGCGTCAGCAGGTGCTGCCCGCTGCGGCGGATGGTGGTGAGATGCTCGTCGTGCTCCTCGTCGGAGATCCGCTCCCGGTCACGGATCAGGACCTCCGTGAAGCCCAGGATGCCGTTGAGCGGGGTGCGGATCTCGTGGCTCATGTTGGCCAGGAACTTGCTCTTGGTCCGGTTGGCGCGCTCGGCCTCCTCGATAGCGTGCTGAAGCTCTTCCTCTCGCTGCTCAAGGCGTTCGGTGTGCACGGCCAGGTTCAGCATCTCGCGGCGGCTCTGCAGGATCACGATCAGCAGCACGATGTCCTCGAACATCACCCAGGCGGCGTGCTCCAGCCACCGCCATTCCGACGCGGTCGCGACGCCGAACACCGACTCCGGCCACCACCAACCGCGCACCAGGTGGTCCGCGGCGACGATCAGCGTGGCGGGCGCCAGGACCAGCGGGTCCCGGTAGGCGGCCAGGAACGCCAGCGAGCCGAACACGTGGAAGTGGGTCTCGATGCGGCCGCCACTCAGGTGGATCAGCAGCGCGGAGAACAGCACCTGGCTGCACGCGATCACGATCCGCGTGGCGGGTCGGCCGGCGTAGAACACCGCCATCGCGATCGGCATCGCCGCCAGCACGCCGCCGCCCAGCACCGCCATCATCACGTGCGGGTGCACCTGCTGCTGGGCGCCGATCCAGGTGTGCGGCGAAACCAACAGCGCCATCGCGATCCCGCCGATCCACTGAATCAGCATCAGCACGGCGAACATGCGGTCCGTGCGGACGTGGAGTTCGCGGTAGTGGTTGGCGAGCCTGCGTTTCATCGGCGGCGGTTGGCGGGCGGCGCGGGGCCGCAGTTGGTAGGTGGGTTAGCGATCAGTTCAGCGCGGCCGCCACCCGTTCCGCGCCGGCGGGCGCGTCGGCGGTTGGGGCGGGCAGGCACAAGCGGCAGCCGAACACGGGCGTTGGGGGCTGTGGGGTGGTGTCGTCTCCGCGCAGCAGGGCGAGCAGCCGGTCGCGGCCGGCGCTGTCGCCCTCGTGCCCGCGGGATGGCGTCACGCCGCCAGCAAAGAGCAGCTCGCCGGACGACGCGTAGAGCCGGACGGCGCCGCTGGTGGCCGCGCCGAAGCGGCTCGCCTCAACACCGTCGACGTCCCACGCCACGTTGGCGTAGGGCAGCGCCGTGGCGTCGCGGACCGTGTCGGTCTGCCGCCACTGCTCGTCGGCGTCGGCCGGCAGGGTGGCGGTGACGATCACCCTGGGTTGCTGGTCGCCAGATAAGCCGGCGCCGGTTAGCACACGCTCCAGCTCGCGGATCGACGCCCGCGTGCACGGGCAGCGGGGGTGCAGGAACACGACCAGCGTGGGCCGTTCTGCGTCGAGCGTCAGCCGCGTGCCGGTGGGCCAGGACGAAAGATTGACTCCAGCCGTTGGCTGGTAGGTGGTGAAGCCGTAGCTGGTAGTCCACGCCCACACGCCTACAGCCGCGACGCCCCACGCGATGGCCGCGATGCGCCACAGGTTGTCGGTGCGGTTGTTCAGCATGGTCCTCAGCGGGGACGGCGTCCGGGTGGAGAACCCCCCGAGCGGTGTGGAAAGTGCGTCACTGAACCATAGAATCCACCGCCCTCTTCAATTGGCGCCGGAAGGGTAGATTACGGCCGATCGCGGGCCGCAGAATGCGGTCACGCGGGCTGATTGGGTTGGGCCGGTTGGTCGGGATCACGACGCGGCAAGCCGAACCTCTGCGGCGGTCGCCGTTGGTCGCCGAGCGACCAGTCGACCGAACGCCGTTCTAGAAGCGGTAGCCGCCGCCCACGCCGGCGAAGAAGTCGTCCGAGTCGTCCGACAGGCCGACGCCGGCGCGGATGTCGAGGACGAAGTTGTCGGTCACGTAGTGGTCGACGCCGATGTTGAACACGGACACCACGAATTCGTCCTCCAGCCCGTCGGAGAAGATGCCGTACCACTCGAAGTAGATGGTGTTCGACTCGGACAGCTCGCTCCCGAGCACGGCCGACTGGCTGAGGATGTTGAAGTTCTCGTTCGTCGGCTCGTCCGGGAGCAGGCCGAAGTCGCCGAACCCGTTGGTGCCGAAGCCGGTCGAGGCGGCAAACGTCACGCCCTCGCACAACTCCCACTGGTAGATGTAGTCGAGACTGAACTCCGCCTTGTCGGTGGTGAAGGCTTCGCCGCCAGTCGGCGCGAGGCCGCGGATCTCCACGGCGCTGGTCGGCAGGAAGCCTGCCTCGGGCTGGCGGGTGAGTTGTAGTTTGAACGCGAACCGCAGGTCTTCCGACCCGATCCGGTCCTCTTCGTCCTCAACGAACACCCAGGTGTGGTTGTAGCGCAGGCGGAACTCGATGTCCTCGGTCAGCCCCACCCGCAGCAGCATCTCGGGCGTGGTGTGGGCCGACTCGCGTTCGTCGTCGGTCTCTTTGTGGAAGTACGAGTAGCCGCCTTCAAACTGCACGATGCCCCGCCCTACCGTCACTGCGGACTGGGTGAAGTCGTGCCGCTCGGTCTCGATCCGCTCCTCGAACGGGTCGCGTTGGCAGCACCACGGCTTGGTGAAGTCGTCGCAGAACTCGAAGAGCTGCGCGAAGCACGCCGAAGGGCAGAGGGCGGTGACCGCCAGCAGCGGCGCGGCCCTGAGGAGGCTGTAGACGGTTCTCATTGCCTCGACCCCGGCTGGTTGGGTTCCGATCCTTCTTCGCGCACGCTGCGCGCACCGGCTTCTTGCCACTGTTCTCTTCGGCCAGGCGGGGCGCCGTCCCCAGGGCTGGTTCGCTGGTCCCCGCATCCCGTTCAACCCGCACGCCTTGACAGACGCCGTCGCAACGGGTGGGACGCCGTCGGGCTGAGGGGTGTTGGCGGGGGCAATCGACCGTGGCGCCAGAATTCGCCGCCCGCTCTCGGAATCCGACCTATGTTTTAGATAGCCGGGTTGCGCGGAGACGGAACCTGCCCGCCGGCGACCTTTTCGAGACCACACGCGGGGAGCCGGACATCCGCGCCGCCCGCGTCACGCCTTTTCTTCACCGGAGGACGATGCGCCATGGCCCGCACGCCAGGACATCCGCGCCCACCCCGCCACGGCGCCGCCGTCGCGGAACTGGCCATCTGCCTCCCGCTGCTGGCGATGCTGGTGCTCGCCTCGATCGAGGCCTGCACCATGATGTTCCTGAACCACAGCCTGACAATCGCCAGCTACGAGGCGGTGCGCGTGGCGATCAACTACGACAGCACCAACGCCGACGTCCACGACCGCTGCACCGAGATCATCACCGATAGGGCGGTGGCCGGCGCGAGCGTGAACATCAACCGGGCCAACGTCATGACCACGCCCAAGGGCACGCCCATCACCGTCACGGTGTCGGCGCCGTGCGACGCCAACGCGTTGCTGCCGCCCTGGTTCTACGGCGGGCAGACGATGACCGCGAGCACCACCATGGTTAAGGAGTGATCTACCCGGCACAGCCCCTGGAGAGCGAGGACGGTCCCCGCGGGCGCCAGCAAAGTGAGAAGCCGTATGGGCAACACGACAGAGTCGACAACAACCGACCCCCGGGCCCGCCGCCGCCGGGGCGTCATCGTAGTGCTCGCGGCCACGATGATGATCGTCTTCATGGCGACGGTCGCCTTCTCGCTGGACGTGTCGTACATGCAGCTCTGCAAGGCCAAGCTGCGCGCCGCCACCGACGCCGCCGCCCGCGCCGCGGGCGAGGGGCTGTCCCGCCAGCAGGACATCGAGTACGCCCGGCAGCAGGCCAAGGACATCGCGCAGCTGAACCACGTGGCCGGCGCGCCGCTGCTGCTGGACGACCCCGACATCATCTTCGGCCGGTCCTCGCAGCAGGCCAACGGCGCGTGGGCGTTCACGCCCGAAGGGTCGCCGGTGAACGCGGTCCGCGTGTTTGGCCGCCGCACCCGGGACTCGCTGTCCGGCAGCGTGCCGATCTTCTTCGGGCGGGTGTTCAACGTGTTCGACTTCGAGCCGATCCAGGCCGCCACGGTCGTGCGGCTGGACCGCGACATCTGCCTGGTGGTTGACCGCTCCAGTTCGATGAAGCTCTACCTGGACGACACTTCGCCGACGATGTCGACCCGCGACTCGCGCTTCTGCCAGACGCCCAACATGTCGCAGAGCCGGTGGGGCGCGTTGTCGGTAGCGGTGCAGCGGTTCATTGACGCGTTGGAGCAGACGCCCCAGACGGAGCACGTCGGGCTGGTGTCCTACGGCAGCAACCCCATTGGCGGCTACTGCGGCTACTGGAGCCAGGCCGACATCGACGCGCCCATCAGCGAGGACCACACGGTCGTCACCGCCGGCATGCAGTCGATCTCCGGCAAATCGTTCAACGGCATGACCAACATCGCCGCCGGCATCCTCAAGGGGGTCGACGTGCTCACCTCCGGCAACGCCCGGCCCTACGCGGCCAAGACGATGGTGCTGATGAGCGACGGCGCCTACACCGAAGGCGTACAGCCGCGTCAGGTGGCGCCGCAGGCGGCCGAGCAGGACATCATCATCCACACCATCACCTTCGGCGAGGCCAACCCCGACGAGATGCAGGCCATCGCCGACGCGACCGACGGCAACCACTACATCGCCCCGAACGCCCAGCGGCTGCAGGAGATCTTCGAGGAGATCGCCCTGACGCTGCCGGTCGTCTTCACCGACTAGTCAACAGCCCGGCCGTGTCGGCGCCGCCGCGCCGCCGCGCGCCGCCCGGGAGGCACACCCCATGCAGAGTCGAGCACGCCGGCGCAGCCGGCAGGGCGCCGCGATTGTCGAGTTCGCGTTCTGCGCGCCGGTGCTGTTTATGATCTTCTTCGCGTCGCTGGAGTTCTCGCGGGTGAACATGATCCGCCAGAGCGTTGAGAACGCCGTGTACGAGGGGAGCCGCCGCGGCATCGTGCCCGGCGCCACCGCCGACGACTGCCGCCAGGCGGCGCAGTGGGTGCTCGACACGGTGTTCGCGGTGGGCGCCCAGATCGACGTCGCCCCGGCGGTCATCGACGACGACACCGACGACGTCACGGTGTCGGTCACGGTGCCGCTGAACAGCAACAGCTGGGTCACGCCGCTGTTCTTCGAGAACAAGAGCGTGTCCGGCTCGATGACCCTCCGCCGCGAGCGGTTCAGCAACCCCAACACGGTGGACTAGCCTTGGGACGCTCTAGCCGCCGGCGGCAACCGGTGGTTGGCGGGCTCGGCAGGCGCTTGGACGCGCAGTATGCCGGTCGGCTGCGGCGCAGAAAAAAAAGCCCCGCACGGGGGCGGGGCAGGGGGGAGTCTGGTTGTCGACGCCGCGGCTCAGCCGGCCTTGCGATAGAGCTGCGGGTTGAGCGTCGGGTCGTTGTACATCTTCATCTGGCGGTAGACCTTCAGGATCTTCTCGCCGGAGAAAATGGCCAGCAGCAGCTCGCTGAGCGACTGCGACAGGTCCGCGTGCTGCACGCCGCAGCGGCGGAGCTTCTCCTGCACCTTGGCGATGTGCAGGTCGTCGATGTCGTCGCGGTCCAGCTCCTCGCGGAGGTGGTAGATCCGCAGGGTCATGATCGACAGCCGGTCCACGGCGCTGCCGGGGGTCTCGGTGTTGAGTCGGGCGTCGGCTTTCGAGCAGACGCCGCCGGTCGTCAGCATCTGGATGAAGGTCTCGTCGATCCGCTCGATCCAGTCGTTGCGCTGCTGGTTGAAGCCGTCGATGGCGCGCTTCACCTGGGCGATGCGGTCGTCGCCCACGTCCGGGTCGCGGGCGATGTCCTCCTCGTGCCACAGCTGGAAGTTGAACTGGTGCTGCTGGCAGACCACCGCCATCACGCCGGTGTAGGGGTTGTCCAGCGGCTGGTTGTGCCAGCGGGCGACCGCCTGGGCGTGCAGGTCTGCCACCTGCGAAACGAATGTGCGTGGGTCGAACAGCATGGGGGAATCCTTTCCCAGATTACCGAGCCGTGTGCTGGCGCCCGCGGGGGGCCGGCGCCGCCTGTGAGGATAGGGGCCGGAGTGTAGGCCGCGGGGCCAAACCGGGCAAGGCGAGTTTCGTGGCTCCCGCGAGGCTAGATCCAGCCCTCGGACCGGTACCATTCGGCGGTCTGGCGGTAGCGGTCGGCGAGCGTGGCCTGGCAGCGGAAGTCGAGCTGCTCGGCCGCCTTCTCCACGCTGCAGACCCAGCCGGTGGCGGACGCCTCGCGGAGCTTGTCGAACCCGAACAGCGTCGGCTTGCCGGTGAGGCGGCCCATCAGCTCGCCCGCCGCGGCGGGGATCAGGAACGGGTACTTGCGGAGCCGGATCACCAGCACCCGGATGCCCAGGCCGGCCGCGGCCAGGAGGCCCGCTTCGGCCCAGGAGCTGACCGCCGGGTCGGCCGCGTAGTACACGCCGGCGCCGCGGTTGGTGGAGTCGTCAGCTTCGCCGTCGGCCGGCACACGCTCGCCGCGTTCGACCGCCAGCGCCATGGCCTCGGCCAGGTCGTCGGCGTGCACAAGCGAAAGCGGCAGCCCCTTGCGCTGCGGCACCAGGTGCAGGCGCGAGTACTTTAGACCCAAGAACAAATTGAGCCCGTCCCGGTCGCCGGGGCCGAACACCACGGGCGGGCGGAGGATGGACAGCGGCACCACGGCAGCGAACCGCCGCGCGGCGAGCTCGCCGGCCAGCTTGCTGCGGCCGTACAGCGAGATCGGCTCGGGCGGGTCGGACTCCGTGTGCGGCCTGCCGGGCGCCGAGGGCCCGGCGGCGGCCAGCGAGCTGACCGCCAGCACGGTGGGCGGCGACTCGCGCGCGGCGCAGGCCTTCATCAGGTTGGTGGTCCCCTGCTCGTTGACCGCCAGGAACTCGGCGAGCGACCGCGCGTGGGTGCGGCCCGCCAGGTGGTACACGTGGTCGACGCCGTCGAGCGCCGCGGGCAGCCCGGCCGGGTCGGTCACGTCGCCCCGCACGAGGCGCACGCCGAGCGCCTCGAGCCGCTCGGTCTTGGAGGTCGGCCGCACCAGGCACGCCACGTCGTGCCCGGCGGACTGCAGCCGCATCACCAGCCGCGGCCCGATAAACCCGCTGGCGCCGGTGACCAGTGCGGTTGGCATCGTCAAATTCCGTTGGGGTGCTGGGGGTGGCTGGGGGAAGTCGTTAAACTCGCATCACCGGCGGCCCTACGCAAGGTCGCTCGGCAGAAACCAGCCTTCTCCAGCCACAGCAACCAACGGCCGCATGCCCCAGATCGAAGTCGTCCCTGTCAGCTCCGGAAAGCAGCAGAAGCAGTTCCTCAACCTGCCCTGGGAGATCAACCGGGAGGATCCCAACTGGATGCCGCCGCTGCGCCAGAACCAGAAGCTGCTGAGCGGCTTCGGCAAGCACCCGTTCTACGACGCCGCCGAGTCGCAGGCGTTCCTCGCGGTGCGGGACGGGCGGCCGGTGGGGCGTGTGCTGGCGATCGTCAACCACGCCCACAACGAGTTCCACGACGACAAGCTGGGGTTCTTCGGCTTCTTCGAGAGCGTCGACGATGCGGAGGTCAGCGGCGCGCTGCTGGACGCCGCGGCCGAGTGGCTCCGCGGCAAGGGCATGGACTCGGTGCGGGGGCCGGCGGACCCATCGATCAACTACGAGTGGGGCCTGCTGATCGACGGCTTCCAGACCCCGCCCTACTTCATGATGACCCACAACCTGCCGTACTACGAGCGGTTGTTTGAGGACTGGGGGCTGGCGAAGTCGCAGGACCTGTACGCCTTCGGCGGCGACATCAGCATCCTCAAGAACCTCAAGGACCAGAAGAAGCTGATGCGGATGGACGAGACCATCCGCGAGCGGTTCGGCATCACCGTCCGCCCGATGGACGGCAAGCGGTTCGCCCAGGAGGTCGAGACCTTCCTCCGCATCTACAACGAGGCGCTCACCAACACCTGGGGCTACGTGCCGATGTCGCGCAGCGAGCTGCTGCATATGGCCAAGGACCTCAAGCACCTGATCGTGCCCGAGCTGGCGATCGTCGCCGAGGTTGAGGGCGAGCCGATCGGCGTGATGTTCGGCCTGCTGGACTACAACCCCCGCATCAAGAAGATCGACGGCAAGCTGTTCCCCTTCGGCTTCATGCGGCTCTTGTACAACAAGCGGTCGATCAAGCGGATCCGCGTGGTGAGCACCAATGTGCTGCCCAAGTACCAGGGCTGGGGCGTGGGGCTGGTGCTCGCACTAGGAATGGTCTACCCGGGG
The DNA here is from genome assembly GCF_007859765.1 of Posidoniimonas corsicana. Classification (NCBI taxonomy): domain Bacteria; kingdom Pseudomonadati; phylum Planctomycetota; class Planctomycetia; order Pirellulales; family Lacipirellulaceae; genus Posidoniimonas; species Posidoniimonas corsicana. The sequence continues at coordinate 2,982,671 of NZ_SIHJ01000001.1, read as the reverse complement.
CTCGAGTACGGGCTGGAGGAGTGCGAGTTCTCCTGGGTGCTGGAGACCAACGACCTCTCCCGCAAGACGCTGGAAAAAGGCGGGGCGCCCAAGTACAAGACCTACCGCGTCTACGACCGCGCCCTGTGATGCACCTCGTGCATGCGTGGCATGCGTGGGGCGCCAGTAGTCGACGCATGTCGGAGCGCTAGAATGATGGGGTAAGCAAGACAGTCCCCACAGAAACAGGCTCAAACATGGACAAAGAGACCCTCATCAAGAACCTCAACGAGGACCTGGCCGGAGAGCTCGGGGCCATCGTTCAGTACATTACCTACGCCGCCAAGGCGACCGGGCCGTACCGCCCGCAGCTGGTCGACTTCTTCCTCAAGGAGGTCGCCGACGAGCAGCTCCACGCCCAGTACCTGGCGAACAAGGTGGTCGCGCTCGGCGGCGAGCCCTGCACCACCGCCCGGCCGGTCCCGGCCGCGGGCACCAACCGCGAGATGCTCGAGGCCGTGCTGGCCGCCGAGAACAAGGCGACCGCCGACTACACGACCCGCGCCCAGCAGGCCGACGAGTACGGCGACAAGGGCCTGGCGGTCCAGCTGGAGGACATGGTCCGCGACGAGAGCGGCCACTCCGAAGAGACCGAGCGGATCCTCCGCGACTGGCCTCTCTAAGAACGGGTCCCCTCTAGAAGTGGGCCCCTCTAGGCAGTCTTGCGGCCCTGGCGGATCCAGTGACCTAGGCGGACCGCCTGGGAACGCCAGGAGCCGCGCGGCGTGTGCACTAGCCGGTGGGTGGGGCACTCGCCCGTGCGGAGCCGCCGCTTGAAGTCCTGCCCGCCGATCCCCAGGTCGACCTGCACGTCGCCCTGGTCGCAGCCGTCGCGGACCAGCATGGCGACCAGCGCCAAGCCGGCGCCCTTGGGGGCGTGCTGCGGGTCGTAGCCCATCCGCAGACCCATCACGCGTCCGCGGCAGACGTAGTTGTAGTTGAACGCCACCGCGCGGTCCTCGACGAACAGCACGTTCATGTCGAGCATCCCTAGCCGCGCGGCGGCGGCGTGGGTGTCGCGGTAGAAACCCTCGTACTCGCCGTGGCACAGCGTGTTGCCGTCCGACGAGTTGGACTGCCAGCTCGCCCGCGCGATCTCCAGGCACCGCTCGAACATGTCCCAGTTGGGGCCGCCGTCGCCCTGGCTGGCGGGACGCGGGCGGCAGCGCAGGTAGCGGGCGGTGGGGGCGTCGATCGCCCGCCGGATGTGCCGCCGCACCTCGTGCCGGAACTTCGAGCTCCGGCTCGCCAGGTACTCCTCGAACGAACCCGGCAGGTCGATGACGGAGGTCGCGGCGCTGGGCTCCATGGTCGGCTGCATGCCGGCCAGCTCCATGGCCCGCTGCGAGCGCCCGCGGTCGGCCGATTCGTGGGCGATCCAGTCGAGCTCGATGCGGTCCCAGTCGCGGCGCGACTTGGCGATGTGCTTCATCGCGATCGCCATGGTGGCCGCCGGGTTGGCGCCGATCGGCCCGAACACGTTTCCCCAGCCGTCCAGCGGGTAGCAGAGGGTCCGCAAGGGGCCGAGCTTGTGCCACTGCGTCTTGACGCACAGCGGCACGATGCCGATGGTCCGCCCTCCCGCCTCGACCACCAGCACCCGCAGCTTCATCTCCTCGCCGAAGTGCTGCCAGTAGATGCTCAGCCAGTCGAAGGTCTGGAAGAACGTTGCGTCCGGCGTCTCGGCGAACAGCGCGTTCCACGTCATGCGGTAGGCGCCGAGGGAGTGGATGTCGTTGATCTCGGTGACGGATGCCATAGAACGCCGGGTGTTGAGGGCCTGGGCTTTCGTTGCTGTGGGGAGTCGGTTGCAGCCCCTGTGCCAATCCGCCGCCGCCGGTACGGCCGCAGCGGTTGTGCGGGCTGCACGGCGAAATCGACGCGGAGGGTGTCGCCGCGGCGCCTCGCAGTCCACAATGGCGTGTTGCCAAACGGCTTCATGTTGCCGAATCACGACCCCGCGAGCCGCCGCCGAACGTCCCCATGGCCGACACCAGCGAACCGAACCCCATCCAGCAGCTGCACGACGCCCCCGACCGACTGGTGCTGGCCGTGACGGGCGGCGGCAGCGGCGCCGTGAGCCGGCTGCTCGCCACGCCGGGCGCGTCGCGCACGCTGCTGTCGGCCTACGTTCCGTACCTGGAGGAGGCCCTGCAGGACTACCTCCGCGACTGGGACCGCCCCATCCGCTGCACCGAGCAGACCGCCCGCCGCATGGCGGTCGAGGCGTTCGACATCGCCAACAACCTGGTCGAGCCCGACGAGCGGGTGCACGGCGTCGCCTGCACGGCGAGCCTGGCCTCGGACCGCGAGAAGCGCGGCCCGCACCGGGTGCACGTCGCGGCACAGTCGGCCGACCGGACCGCGGTGTACTCGCTCGAGCTGACCAAGGGCGCCCGGACCCGCGCCGAGGAGGAACAGGTCGCGGCCGCGTTGGTGCTGGACGCCGCGCTCGAGGCCGCCGGGCTGCCCGCCGTGCTCGCCGCGCCGCTGCTGCGGACCGGCGAGTCGATTAGCCGCGCCGTGCAGCAGGCGCCGGCCGAGTGGCCCCGGCTGGGGACCGACGTCGCCTGGCGGCACGGCATGGGCCGCGACGGCCAGCCCGGCACGCCCGCGCCCGCGGTGGTGTTCCCCGGCGCGTTCAACCCGCTGCACGAGGGTCACCTGGCGATGGCGACCGCCGCCGAGGCGATCACCGGCCAGCCGGTCACGTTCGAGCTGTCGATGGAGAACGTCGACAAGCCGCCGCTGGACTACGTGGAGGTCGCCCGCCGCACGGCGCAGTTGAACGGCCGCCCCTGCCTGGTGACGCTCGCCCCCACCTTCGTCGAGAAGGCGACCCTGCTCCCCGGCGCGGTGTTCGTGGTGGGCATCGACACGCTGATCCGCATCGCCGATGAGGACTACTACGACGAGAACGTCACCCTCCGCGACGACGCCCTCGACCACATCGCCGACTGCGGCTGCCGGTTCCTGGTGTTCGGCCGCGCGTTCGACGACGAGTTCGTCACGCTCGACGACCTGGGCCTTCCGCCGGCGCTGACCGCCATCTGCGACGGCGTGTCGGAGGACGTGTTCCGCGCGGACGTTTCGTCGACCGAGATCCGTGAAGGGGCCGGTGGGGCGTGATGCGGCATCGAAACTCTTGTGGGATGCGTGTTCGAGCTGACCAGGCGTCGCACACCGGTGCTCTTCTTGGCCCTCTGGTTCTCCGAGCGTGATGCACACCACCGTTGGGGTGTTCGCCCGGTGAGTCGGTAACACTCTGCTGGATTAAGTCGAAGGCCTCTCAAGTTTGAGTCGGAGTGTACGGATCTGTCTGACTTCCATGGAATTGCCGATGCCTGAGCTTGAAGACCGCGGAGACTACTTTGGTGCAACTTGGGACACAGCCTACGGGGATGTTGATATCTCCGTAGATAGGCCTGATTACAATGCTGAGGCGCGCGGCTTGCTCGCCAACATTGCATCTGATGTCGACTCATTGATCGCTGTGTCGCTGGCGTACTTCGAATCCGTAAAGCAGCAGCGTTCTATCGCGTATATTGACGACCTATCTGATCCTCACATCGTATGTTCCCAATCTGATTTCTCGATCTATTGGTCGTCCGCTGCGGGCGAGAGGAACGGCGACGGCACTATTGCAATTGACTTTGACGGACGAACGCGAACGCCAGTCGGGCTTACACTCGCGGACTAGATCGCGGCCTCGTAAGTTTAGCGATAGCCGCAGTGACGGAAGTAGGTCCGGGCAGGATGCGGTTGGATGGCGGGTTGTACTCCAGCTCGACTGCACGCTCACCAAAGCGTGGACGCGTAGCAGTGCAGGCTTTACCGTAGTTTGAACGGACCAACTCATGCTGCCGCTATCGATGGTCTACGCCGGCCCGGGATTGATAGTCGCACTGGTCGGTTGCCTGCTGATCCCGGTCTCGCTGATCGTGCACGGCGCCAGGCAGCAGTACCTCACCGACACGCTCCTGATTACGGTAGGCACGACGCTGTTGCTGTTCTTGATGTGGTTCGTGTTCGACGGCCCTTTCTCTGGAATGCGGTGGTGGTCTTTGCCAATCGTTCCCTGGGGCGGTGCATTGGCGTTCTGGATCAGCCTGATCGCCGCTCTACCTGTTGCGATCTTTCACCACCTCACCCGTCCGCGGTAGAGTCGTTGTCGACACGGCGCCGTGAGAGCTTGATCACCGAGCAGCATCCCCCCATGGGTTCGCTCACGAATCAGCGCTCATACCCATCCGCTCCCGCAGGACTTGAAAGCCGAACGCCGCGAAGAACGCCCTCGCTTCCGGGTTGAAGCTTGCCACGTCCAGCTCGATGTCGTGGACGCCTTCCCGCCGTGCGAAGGCCTGGAGGTCCTCGAGCAGGGCCCGCCCCACGCCCCGTTTGCGGCTCTGCGGCCTCACCACGACCTCATTGAGGTAGAGGGAGCGTCGGGGCTGTAGTAGCGGGATTGCCGGCGCCGTTTGGATGGTGGCGGCGCAGTACCCGGCGATCTCGTTGTCCAGCTCCGCGACGCGGACACGCTCGCCCGCCGCCAGCTTCCCGAGCACGATCGCCTCGGCCGCGTCGCGGGAGAGCTCGCGATAGACGTCCGGATTGCCCCGCACATGGATGCCGTGGACGGCCAGCAGCAGCTCCGCCAGGGCCTTCGCGTCGGATTCGGTCGCGCGGCGGGTCTTTACGGTCAATGGTGTGCCTTGCGGTGGGGACGCATCCAGACACGCCGGCGGGCGATTCGGAGATGCATGCCAAAGAGTCGCAATCGTGCGGATAGCTCGCGTGCCTCCGCGGCTATAGGCTCACTCCCAACCGCGCAGGTACTTCACTCCGAAGCAAGTCTCGCTTCATTTTCCAAACCCGGTATGTTCTAGCACTATGAACGAGCGTAAGCGATTGACGAGTTGCGAAATCGCCGTGTTGGTCGAGGTGTACCCGGCACTTCCTGTCGACTATCTTGCCTACCTACGAGAGGTCGGTTGGGGAACGGCAGCAAGTGGACACATGGTCTACAGCGGTCCAGTCCATCCCGACGAGATCTACCCGCAAGTCACTACGGAGAGTCAGCGGGTCATTCTGGGCGATGATTCTCAGGGATTCAGCTTGGGTTACGATTTCAGTTCGGAGAGCTATGGCGAGTTCTCCGACGTAGGAGATTGGTCGATCTTCCCGAGTGACTTCGTACTCTCGTCGCTGCTTTCAAGGTCCGGATGATGTTGCCAATGCTTAACCCTCCTGTGCCTAGTCGTTCGTTCACGCCCCTACTCTTCCCCAGCCGACGCATCCGACTTCTCCCGCTGCTCGTCAGTTGTGTACCCGCCGCTAGGGTTCACCGCGTCGATTCTTGCGTTAGGCCTGGGTGAGGCGCTGTGGGACTCCGCCCCGCGAGGGGCGGTCACTCACTCGCGGGCTGGATCGCGAACCGATGCGGCCGGGGCTGGTTGATGGTGAAGATCTCGTCTTCGATTGCCATCGCCGCGGCCTCGGCGGCCTTCACCCGCTCCTCCATGCCGGGCATCTTCTTCTCCACGTCTGCCAGCCGCCGCTTCTCGGCTTCGTCGTTCGGGTTCTTCTCGACCTGTGCCTGGAGGTACTTCCACGACTGGAAATCCCCCCATTCGTTGCGGAGGGTTTTTACCGGCCCCTCGTTCCGCTGCTTGTTCAGGGCGGCGACCTGCGCCGCCTGCTGGTGCTGCGGCGTGGTGGTCAGGGCGTGCAGCGGGAGTCCGTCGTGGAGCTCCTGCTCCGTTGCGCGCGTGACCTCCTCACCGTCGATCTGAACCGAGTAGGTCCCGGCCGGCAGCCCGGACACCACCAATGTTTCCCGGCCGAACCGCTGGCTGAGATCGGTCAGTTCGACGCCGAGCTGCGCCTCTTCCGGCAGCACCCAGGGCAGGGAGTGTTCCAGCGATGTGAACGAAAGCCGGTCCGCGCTGCCCTTCAACTCGGAGACGTCGGCGGATTCTGAGACGGAGGACCAGGCGCCGTCCTTGAGGTTGAAACTCATGTGCGAAACGATCTCCGGGAGGCCTAGGTCTTCGATCATGGCGGCGGCCATCACCACCTGCCCCGCCGGATCCGGGTGCACCGAATCCTTGATCATGGTGAACCTCGGGTCTTTCCTGCGCTCGTTGATCGTGATCTCGTTCAGAGGCCCCCAAAGGTCGACGAATCCTAGCCCCCGCTCGCAGGCAGTGTCCCGCAGCCAGGCGCCGTAGTAGGCGAGCGTCGAGTTATAGAAGGTGACCGCCTTGGGCCCCATGAACCCACCGGGCGGCTGCATCCGCTTGGCGCGGGCGTCGAACATGGTCGGCGTCATCAGGATCGCGGTCGCGCCGCATTCGTCAATCCTCTCGAGGAGCCGATTCATCTCCCCGCTGTAGCTGGTGAACACGTCGTCGATGTACTCGGCGTACCGACCATCGTTCATCCCGAGGAGCACCGTGACATACTTTGGATGGTAGGCCGCCACGTCCCGGTCGAACCGGAAATGCGCGTCCCAGGCCCGCGAGCCCCCCACCCCCGCGTTGTGCAGCCGGAGCCTCATCTTTGGGAATCGGGTGTAGAAGTAGTCCTCGACGTACTGCGTGTACAGGCATTGGTGCGTGATGCTGTCGCCCAGGAAAACGATGGCGTCACCATCGCGGAGGTTGAGCGCGGCCAAGGGCGCCTGCGGCGCATACGCAGGCTCCTCCGCAGCCGTGAGTCCGGACGCCGCTAGGAAGAGGGCAAGGGTGCAGGGTTTAATCAGGTTCATCGCTATCGGGCCATTCGGTCGGTGGCTGGACTTGTTGCTCCCCACCAATACATGGATCGGCAGGTCTAATCAACAATGGTGCTTAGGCAGAAACCTAAGTCTAGCAGAACCGAACGCTGAGCAAGGATGGAATGCCACGCACGCCGCGACTGCCAGCGCGAGATCCCGGACGTGCGTCGGCGTCCTGCACCAACCCTTCCGACCACGCCCCTACTCCTCGCCGGCCAACGCGGCCGCCTGCTCCCGCTGCTTGTAGGTCGAGTACCCGCCGCTGAGGTTCACCGCGTCGAACCCAAGCTGGTTGAGCAGCCGCGTGGCCATGTAGCCGCGTTGGCCCACCTTGCAGTAGGCGACGATCGGCCGCCCCTGGGGCAGCTCGCCGGTGCGGTCGCGGAGCTGCTCGAGCGGGATGTTGATGGCGCCCTCGATGGCCCCGGCGCCGAACTCGCCGGGCGTGCGGACGTCCAGCAGCACGCCGGCGTTCTCGGTCGGCGGGTCGTGCGTGAGGGGCTGGTCGCCGCGGAGCACGCCGGCGGCGATGAAGCCGGCCATGTTGACCGGGTCCTTGGCCGAGCCGTACTGCGGCGCGTAGCACAGCTCGGCCTCTTCCAGGTCGTACACCGTCATGCCGGCCTGGATCGCCATGGCCAGCACGTCGATACGCTTGTCCACGCCCTCGCCGCCGACGCCCTGCGCGCCCAGCACGCGGCCGTCGGACGGCGAGAACAGCAGCTTCAGGCTCATCCCCTCCGCGCCCGGGTAGTAGCCCGCGTGGCTGGCCGGGTGGAGGTAGACCTTCTCGAATGCCACGCCGTCCCGGGCGCAGGCCTTCTCGCTCAGCCCGGTCATGGCGGCGGTCATCTCAAACACACCGACCACGGCGGTCCCCTGTGTGCCGCGGTAGGCGGAGTCGCGGCCGAAGATGTGGTCGGCGGCGATGCGCCCCTGGCGGTTGGCCGGGCCGGCGAGCGGGATCTGCGTCGGTTCGCCGGTCACCGCATCAGTCGTCTCGACCGCGTCGCCCACGGCGTAGATGTGCGGGTCGTTGGTCTGCATGTGCGGCGAGGTCTTGATGCCGCCCCGCGGGCCGATCTCGAGCCCCGCGTCCGCGGCGAGCGCGTTCTCCGGCCGCACGCCGATGCTCAGCAGCACCATGCCCGCGTCCAGCTCCGCGCCGGACGACAGCCGCACCCGCAGCCCATCGCCCTGCTGCTCGAACGCCTCCGCCGAGTCCCCCAGCCGCAGGTCGACGCCCTGCCCTTTCAGGTGCGCGGCGATCGGCGCGACCATCTCGGCGTCCCAGGGCGTGAGCACCTGGCCGTTCCGCTCGACTACGGTGGTCTGGATGCCGCGGCGGACCAGGTTCTCCGCCATCTCCAGGCCGATGAACCCGCCGCCGATCACCACCGCCCGCTTGGCGCCCAGCGCCGCGGCCAGCAGCCGGTCGGCGTCGTCCAGGTTGCGGAGGGTGTGCACGCCCGGCAGGTCGATCCCGGGGAGCGGCGGCCGCAGCGGCGCCGCGCCGGGCGCCAGGATCAGCTTGTCGTACGACTCGGTGTAGGTTTCGCCGGTCACTAGGTCGCGGACCTCGACCTGCTTATTCACGCGGTCGATCCGCTCGACCGACTGCCGCACCCGCACGTCCAGCCGGTACCGCTTCTGCAGCCGCTCGATCGGGCTGACCAGCAGCTTGTCGCGGCTCTCGATCTCGCCGCCCACGTAGTAGGGCATGCCGCAGTTGGCGAACGACGGGTCGGCGCCGCGTTCGATCATCACGATCTCGGCCGACTCGCTCAGCCGCCGCGCCCGGGCGGCGGCGCTCGCGCCGCCGGCAACCCCGCCGACGATCACAATCTTCTTCACCTGGCCTGGGGTGTCTGCGGACATTGCTCTTCTCTCCCTGTTAGGTCGCCCCTCGTTGAACGGGCTTGGTCGGAACGGTTGTAAGTTGACGTCGGCGGCCTGGGCTAGCTGGCGGACGAGCCGCAGCGCTGGTTCCACGGCATCCGCGCCAGCAGCATGCCCATGCCGCAGGTGTCGGTCACGCCGGCGAACACCAGTCCGGCGCCAACAAAGCCGGGGAGGCCCAACCAGTAGGGGTGCACGAACGCGCCTAGCGTCGTGCCGATCACCACCAGCGTGCCGGCCGCGATCCGCACCTGCCGCTCCAGCGACATCACCTGCTGGCCGCGGACCACCGGCAGCCCGGCCTCGACGCACGCCTGCGTGCCGCCCTCGACGTTCACCGCCTCGCCGAGCCCGGCGCCCTCGCACTTCTGGCAGGCCTTCTGCCCCCGCGCGCCGCTCTTGCAGATGAAGTACACCGGGCCCTCGCCCGAGGGAAGCTCCGCGGGGTCGAGCCGGTCGAGCGGCACGTTCCGCGCGCCCTCGACGTGCACCTCCTGGAACTCGGCCGGCGTGCGGACGTCGATCAGGCGGACCGCGTCGCCGCTGGCCAGCTTCTCCTTGAGGGCCGTTGGTTGGATGGTGGAAGGCATGGGGCTGTTCCTTTCTGTCGTAAGATCGGAAGTTAACGATATATTCTGGCAAATAAAGAGGCGACCGACCGCTATCCGACGCCGAATCGGGCCTCGACGCACTGCATGATGCTGGCCAGGTGATCCTCGGCCACTTGGTAGTACACCCGGCGGCCTTCCTTTTGGCTGGTGAGCAGGCCGCACCGCTGCATCAGCCGCAGGTGCTCGCTCGCCATGTGGCTGGGGATCTCGCACGCCTCGGCCAGCTCGCCCACGGTGAAGTCCCGCTGCAGCAGCATCTGCACCATCCGCAGGCGGTGCGGGTGCGCCAGCGTCTTGAGGCACTCGGCGGCGTGGCCGAGGGCTTCCAGATTGGTCAGTCGGAGCTTCTTCCCGCGGCTGCGGGCGGAGGGTGCGGTCATGGGGTTCCTCGCTCGATACTCCATTATATCGGAAGGTTGCGATATGTCAATCCAACGAAAGGAGAATGCCGAGCGACGGGTGGAAGGGGCGCTCCGGCAGGGAAGCCCCCGCCCCTTGGCCGAGGCTGGCTAGTACATCTCGGGGGCTTCCGCTGCCGCGGAGCGCCCCCGGGCGCCCCCGCCACTCTGTGCGCGGCATCCCCTTTCCCCTTTCGGTCCTTGCCCCGAATTGCCGCGGCGTCCGTCGCTGCTTATATTGCTGCCTTCTTTGCAAACCGACTGCCCAGCAGAGCAAAATGTCCTCCGACAGCGACCTGACCCCCAACGAGCCCGCCGTGATCACCCGCAACCGGTACTACGCCGGGATCGATGTCGGCGGCACCAATATCAAGCTCGGCCTGCTGGACGACCTCGGCAATCGGCTGGCGTACCGCTCGATCCCCACGCAGCAGGAGGAGGGCGCCGAGGCCGCCTCACGGCGGTGCGCGGCGGCGATCGCCAAGATGGCCGCCGAGGCGGGCGTCGCGGAGATCCGCCGCGTCGGGCTGGCCACGCCCGGCCCGATGGACGTGCCCACCGGCATGCTGGTCTGCCCGGGGAACCTGCCGGCGTGGCACAACACGCCGATCCGCCAGTTGTTCGCCGACGCGACCGGCCTGCCGGTCACCTACGCCAACGACGCCAACGCCGCGGCGTGGGGCGAGTACTGGCGCGGCGCCGGCGCCGAGTACACCAGCATGGTGATGCTGACGCTCGGCACCGGGGTGGGCGGCGGCATCGTGCTGGACGAGCGGCTGGTCGAGGGCCAGCACAGCTGCGGCGCCGAGATCGGGCACATCATCATCGACCCCTCGGACGACGCGCCGAGCAACAGCCTGGGCGTCCGCGGCACGCTGGAGGGCTACTGCGGGTCGTACGGCGTGGTGGGCCAGGCCGAGCGCCTGCTGGCCGACCCGGCGGTGGAGTCCACGCTCCGGGCCGCGCTCGACAAGGGCGAGAAGCTCACGCCCAAGGCGATCGCAATCGCCGCCGAGGCGGGCGACGCCGCCGCGCTGTCGGTGGTGATGAACACGGCCAAGCTGCTGGCGGTTGGCGTGGTGACCTGCGCCCACATGGTCGACCCCAACAGCATCGTGGTGGGGGGCGGTCTCAACTTCGGCGGCGCGGGCAGCCCGCTCGGCGACCGCTTCATGGACCGCCTGCGGGAAGAGACCCGCCAGCGGCTGATCCCCACGCTCCGCGACAAGCTGCACATCGACTTCGCGCTCCTAGGCGGCGACGCCGGCTTCACCGGCGCGGCCGGCCTGGCGCGGCGCGACGATCGCCAGGTGGGGTAGGGCGGCGATAGCGGCGAGGCAGTCTAACGCCGTGACGGCCAGTGCAGCCGCCACGCTCCAACACCAGCCTCGTCGTGCGGCTAGCTGTGGGTCTTGGGTCGTCGCAGGGGCTTCAAACTCTCAAAGCAAGGCCGGGGTGTGCATATCGATCTCCAATACGCGGACGCTCTAGAAAAACGACCACCCTCCGCGCGAAAGCGTCTATGGACGGCAGATCAAGTCGCAATTCCCTCCGGCGGCTCCGGATCGAAAGCCTCGAGCTCCGCTTGCCGTCGGGTAGGCGACCCCGCATGACCTCCGGGGTCTGGTTGAACGCTGGTTTTTCGTAGAAACCGGCCACCAGCCGTGGTCCAATGGTGGAGGTCAATTTTCTGTTCCCCCAGCGTCGCGGGATCCGTGGCGTGTGGGTTGGTTGCTGCGCGGTTGGTTAGGTCGCTCTTGCGCCGCCGGGTTTTGTCCGAATTGGTCCCCAGTGGTGGCCGCGATCGGACAAAACCCCACTGACCTGTTTAGCAGCGTTTTGCACAATGCGTTGTTTCGAAAGCACTTACGGCAAACTAGGGAGAAAGTAGGCCCGATGTTTTGTCCCCTTCGCTCGTGTTTTCGGACAAAACGAATCGGACAAAACCCTGGGGCCGCGCTGCACCGTGTGGTGCTCTGCCACGGCGCCGGCTGTGGTAGGGTGGCGTGACGCAATGTTCCACCAGCGGATTCAGCCATGCGAAGCCAAATCAGCGTCGAGATCGACCGACCGATCGACGAGGTGTTCCGCCTGACCATCGAACGCGTGGCGGAGTGGAGCATTGTGGTGGTCGAGGACGAGGTCATCGCCGAGACGCCGGAGGTCGTCGGGACCACGTTCCGCACCGTCACCGAAGATCACGGCAAGCGGATGGAGTTTCAGGGGGTCGTGACCCGGCACGATCCGCCGCGGCTGCACGCGATCGAGCTGACCGGCGAGCTGTTCGACATCGAGTCGGAGTACCGGTTCGAGGACCTACCGACAGGCGCCCGCGTAACACAGGCGACCAGCGTGACGGGCAAGGGCTTCTTCCGCCTCTTCATGCTGGCCTTCGGCTGGCTGCTGAAGGGCTCCCACTGCAAGGCGGGCGAGGAGGAGCTGGCCAGCCTGAAGAGGTTCTGCGAATCGAAAGCCGCGGCTGCCGACGCCTGATGCCGCTACTTGCTGACCGCGGCGTCGGCGCTGGCGAGCTGTGCGTCCGCCTGGTCGGCGTACGTCAGCAGCGACCACGCGCGACGCATCACGCCGGGCGCCGCGACGTAGTCGCACAGGTCGTGGCTGCGTCCGACCGAATTCGTGACGTTGATCAGCCGCACGCGCTGGGCCCGCTCGCGGTCCAGGCAGGTGGGGCCGGAGTAGCCCATTGCCTGGGGGTCGTAGTTGCGGCCAAGCAGGCCGAAGTACTTCATGGCGGGGTCGCGGCGGTTGGTGGTGAGGACGAGCTGCTCGGTGACGTCCATCGCGGCGCCGTGCCGCTGGCCGCGGCCCAGCCAGTGGGCGTCGAACGCCGCGGCCAGGTAGAACGCCCGCACGCTGCGGGGCGGGCCGTCGAGCACGCCGGCGCCGAGCTCGTGCAGCGCGCCGCTGCTGACACGCGCGCCGTAGCTGTAGCCGAGCAGGCCGAGCCGGGCGTCGGCGGGCGCCTGGTTGAGCACGTAGGCCAGCTGCTTGCCGACCGGCGCGGTGCGGGCCGCCTTGACGCGGAAGTCCTTGAGCGGGCCCTTGATCTCGTCGGCGCACCACGACCAGATCAGGAAGCGGAGCGGCCGCTCATCGCACGCGCAGCGGACCAGGCGGCCGTAGGCGTACAGGCCGCGGGAGCGGGTCTCGCACCACGAGACCTTGTTGCCGTGCGCAAACACCACGGTGGGGAGCCCGCCGTCGGCGGACTCGATAACCGACCGCCAAGGCGCGGCGCGCCACTCGCGGCGGCCGTCGCCGTCGGCGTCGGAGTAGGTCTCGGCGTGCAGGCCCTCTTCGAGCCGGACCGGGTCGGTGCTGCAGCCGATGGGGCGCGAGCTGATGAGCACCACCTCGTCCTGCGGGCGGACCGTCGCGCAGCCCTCGCCCGGGCAGTCCATGGCGGCCAGGCAGGCGGTCGGGGACGCGATCAGCAGCAACGCGACGAGTATCAGCGCTATGGGCGGCAACGCGACGGGGAGTCGCGCGCCGGCTGGGCGGCGTCGGCGGGGAGTCACAACCGGTGGCATCGGCGGGGCGGGGAAGCGGTGGGGCGGGGCGCGGGCGGGGAGCCAAGCGTGCGGCTTCGGTAGAAATGTAGCATGCGGACAACGGCCGCGCCGGGGCCGTGTTGAAAAAAATCGACGGTTGAGTTTGCACATCACGCAGGGTGGGCTAGAGTTGCGTGGCTCCACGCCGCGGACCTCCGGAATGATGAGGTTCCGCCCCGCCTTACCAGTGCGACCCCTACGCGCTGCGCCTTCCCCCCAGGGAGGACCCGCCATGAAACGAATCACGCTACTACTCGCCGCGTTGATGCTGGTCTCCAGCACCGTGGGCTGTGGCTGCTGCCGCAGGCTGCGTGACCGACTGTGCCGCGGCTCGTACTGTGGACCCGCCGCGGCCGTGGCGCCGGCGGCGGTCGCCTCGCCGGGGCTGCTGGCCGGCCCGGCCGCCGTGCCAACCCATACGCCGGTGCAGACGCCGGTCGCGGCGCCCGCGCCGATGATGATGGCCCCGCCGCAGATGATGCCGAGCTGCGTGCCGTGCGACCCGTGCTGCATCCCGTGCGACCCGTGCTGCGGAGGCTACGGCTACTACGGCGTCGGGTACCCGATGGGGGGCGGCATGTACGACTCAGGCTGGTCCGGGTCGTGCGGCTGCGACAGCTCCGCCGGCAGCTACGACGGGCCGGTGTCGCCGTCGCCGGCGACCCGCGACCCCGGTCCGGCGAATCGGGGGGACGCCGGCATCTAGCCGCGTGACGAGCGAGCCACACCAAGACAATTGATAGTCCGGGCCGGACTCTTTCGCCGCCGCCTCCCCTCCCCTTCCTGGCGGCAATCAGTCTGGCTCCCGCGGCGACCACATGATGTGGTGGGCCGCGGAACCAATGCGACCCCGGTCGGCCTTCCCATCCTGAAGCGGGCCGATCGGGGTCGTTCTTGTATTGAGGGTTGGTGGGGCGCAGGGCGCCCGAGCGGGCGCCGGTATGACCGGCAGGGTACAATGGAGCGGTTACCGAACCGCACCTTGGAGAACGCCTTGTCGATGCTTTCCGCGCCGCGCCCAATCCTGATCGCCACGCTGCTAACGCTCGCCGCCCAGCCGCCGGTCTTCGGCCAGCTGAAGGAGGCTGAGCCCGTGTCCGAGCACATCCGGCTCGGCGAGTCCGAGTCCGGGCAGTTCCGCGTGGGCGCGGAGATCACGGCCAAGCGTGGTGCGGTGAAGAACATCCGCGTGATGGTTGCCGTTCCGCTGGAGTGCGACGAGCAGCAAGTGCGGATCGCCGAGGAGAACTTCACCAGCAACGTCGAGTCGGTGGACTACCGCATGCTCAACGGCGACGGCGCCCGCCAGATGGTGATCAACATCCCGTACCTGGCCGCCGGCGCCACCGCGACCGCCGCCGTGACGTACGACGTCACCACCCGGCCGGTGCTGCCGCCCGAAGACGACCAGACCGCCAAGTTCAAGATACCGGAGAAGCCGGACCGGTCGCTGCGGCGGTTCCTGACCGCCAGCCCGTACATCGAGTCGCGTCACGGGACGATCCGCAAGCTGCAGCGCAGCGTGCTGGGCGACGCCGACGAGGGGCTGACCGACTGGCAGCGGGTCGAGCTGCTGTACGATCACGTGCTCGAGTCGGTCGAGTACGTCGAGGGCGACGACAAGTCCGCCCTGCAGACGCTCCGCGACGGCAACGCCGACTGCCACGGCCGCAGCGCGGTATTCATCGCGCTGTGCCGCGCGGCCGGCGTGCCCGCCCGCATGGTGTGGGTCAACAACCATTGCTACGCGGAGTTTTATCTGGAAGATGATTCGGGCGAGGGCCAGTGGTTCCCGGCCGAGTCTGCGGGCAGCCGAGCGTTCGGCGAGATGCCGCTGGCGCGGGTTATCCTGCAGAAGGGCGACAGCTTCACCGTGCCCGAGCGGCGCCGCGACAAGCTGCGCTACGCGACCGACTTCATGGAGGGGACCCCCGTGCAGGGCGCGGGTCAGCCGAGTGCAAAATTCATCCGAGAGCAGCTGTAGCGCCGCGCCCACCGCCGGCGCGGCGAGGCGTTCATGCAGAACTGCGACCTGTTAGTCATCGGCGGCGGCATCGTCGGCCTCGCCACCGCGTACCGCTTCACCCAGCGACTGCCCGGCAGGCGGGTCATCGTGCTGGAGAAGGAGGGCGCCGTCGCGCTGCACCAGACGGGCCGCAACTCGGGCGTGCTCCACTCGGGCATCTACTACAAGCCTGGCTCGCTGAAGGCGACCAACTGCCGCGAGGGCAAGATCGCGATGGAGCGGTTCTGCCAGGAGGAGGGCGTGCCGTTCGAGGTCTGCGGCAAGGTGATCGTCGCGGTTGACGAGTCGGAGCTGCCGGCCCTGGAGGCGATCCGCCAACGCGGCGAGCAGAACGGCGTGGCCTGCGAGGTGATTGAACGCGATCGTTTGGCGGAGGTCGAGCCCCACGCCAACGGCGTGCGGGCGTTGCTGGTGCCCTCGACCGGCATCGTCGACTACGGCGAGGTAAGCCGCCGGCTGGCGGAGAAGATCCGCGGGACGGGCGGGGAGGTAGTGCTGTCGGCCGAGGTGACCGGCATCGACCAGACGGACGAGGGGATTATCGCCCAGACCGCCAGCGGCGAGTACGCCGGCGCCTGCCTGGTGAACTGCTGCGGCCTGTACAGCGACCGCGTGGCCGAGCTGTCCGGCGCCAAGCCCGCGGCGCGGATCATTCCGTTCCGTGGCGAGTACTTCAAGCTCCTGGGCGACGCCAAGCGGCTCGTGAACAACCTGATCTACCCGGTGCCGGACCCCTCGTTCCCGTTCCTGGGCGTGCACTTTACGAGGATGATCGACGGAGCCGTGGAGTGCGGGCCCAACGCGGTGCTGGCGTTCGCCAAGGAGGGCTACCACAAGACCACCGTCGATGTGGCGGAGCTGGCCGGCAGCCTGACCTACCCGGGGTTCGTGAAGCTGGCGCTCAAGTACTGGAAGACGGGCGCCGGCGAAATGTGGCGCAGCGTTTCCAAGCAGGCGTTCGTGCGGGCGCTGCAGCGGCTCTGCCCGGAGATCCGCTCCGAGGACCTGACGCCTGCGCCGGCCGGGGTGCGTGCCCAGGCGGTGCTGCGCGACGGCTCGCTGGTCGATGACTTTTTGATCGAGGAGCACGGCAGAGCGGTCAACGTGCTGAACGCTCCTAGCCCGGCGGCGACGGCCTCACTCAACATCGGCAGCCTGATCGTCGACCGGATCGTGTCGCGGTACTAGGGAGTTCGAAGGGGAGCCCGCTGGCTATACCGCTCGAAGGTACGCGGCGGCGTTCTCAAGCTCCTCCGTGCTGGCGCCCTCGCGGAGCTTGATCGACAGCCAGTCGCGGTAGTCGTGCTCTTCAAGGCGGCCCAGCAGCTCGGGCCACTCGACGCTGCCGCGGCCCAACTCGACCGACACGGCGCCGCGGCTCGAGAAGTCCCGCACCGCGTCCGCGGCGTAGACGTGCGTCAGCCGGGCGCCGACGGCGTCCACGGCCTCGTCGACACCGACGCCTTCTGCGATCAGCTCCGCCGGGTCAAGGCACGCGCCCACCAACTGTGACGGCAGCGATTCCAGCAGGCCGGCGAGCTCCGTCAGGCCGTCGCCGCCGACGCGGAGCGCCAGCCGCAGCCCCACATGATCCGCCCGGCGGGACAAGCCGGCCAGCGTGTCCTCTAGCAGCGAGCGATTGGAGGAACCCTCCGGCGCAATCTCACCCGGCGAGATCACGAACACCCCGGCGCCGATCTTCTTGGCGCCCGCCATTGCCGACTGGGCGGCGCCGACGCGGCGGTCCAGCTCCTGGGGGTCGCCGAACCCACGCCGGGTGGGGAACGCGGCGGTGCCGACCGTCAGCCGCAGGTCCTCGAGCAGCTTGCGGAGCTGCCGCACGGCCGAGTCCGAGAGGTCGGCCGCGGGCAGCTCGCTGCGCAGGTCGAGCTCCACGCCGTCCACCCCGGCCTGTGACGCGATCGGGAGTGCGGACTTCACCGGGCGGCGGAGCGAGCTGGTGGCGACGCCGATTCTGACGGCTGGCATGGTCGTAGCGGTTGGGTTTGGCGGTTTGGTTTCGTAAACATCGAGCGTTGCGTCTGGGCTACGGTACATTTTCGCGGGGCTGCGCCGCAAGCGCCGCCCCACTCGCGCCCCGCCCCCTTTCCCGCCCGAAGCAAGATGCCGCGCCCGCTCCCGACAGCCGCCGCCCTCTGCCTGCTGCTAGCGGCTTCAGCCGCCGTTCAGGCGGAGGAGTTCTCCGAGACCAACAGCCGCGGCGTGGACGCGGTGGAGATCTTTCGTTGCTCGTTCGACGAGAAGTGGGACCGCAACTACGACCTCTGGCCGGACAAGTGGAAGCGCGAGACCGGTCCCGAGTACCCGCACTACGTGCGGATGGAGATCGCAGAGGACGATGAGCTCGAGGAAGGGCGATGCCTGGAAATCGGCCTAGACGGGTCGCAGGCCAAGGTGTCGTGCCCGCCGATACGCGTGCTGCCGAAGTTCAGCTACACGCTGGAGCTCAAGCTGAAGCTGACGAACATCGAGCACAGCGCCGTCACGGTGGTGATGGAGTTCATGACCGCCAAAGGCGAGGTGGTGCAGACGCACCGCAGCGAGCCCTTCACCGCGAGCGGCGACTGGCAGGACGTCAAGATCGGCAAGTTCCGCCCTGGGTCCGAGCTCGTCGACCGGGTGGTGGCTCACATCGAGGTCGCCCGCGGCGACCGGGGCGACCTGCAGGGCCTCGTGTCGGTGGCGGACGTCTGGCTGGGGCGCTGGCCCAGCATGGAGGTCACCACCAACAGCCGGATCAACGTCTACAACGACCCCGACAACGTGGTGGTCACGTGCTCTCTGTCGGGCATCAGCGAAAAGGACCCGCTGATCAAATTCCAGCTGCTCGACGCGACCCAGGCCGAGATCGGCGAGGAGGGCGTCAAGAAGCTGGAGGGCCGACTCATCAGCGAAGAGGCCCGCAGGGCGTCCGACATACTTGCCGGCGACGGCCGCCACAGCAAGGGCTACGAGGGGTCGGAGGACTGGCGCCCGGACATCAAGGAGCATGGCTTCTACCGCGTCCGCGTGCAGATGATCAGCAACGAGACCAAGCTCGAGATGGACAAGCGGATCATCACCCTGGCCGTGGTGCCCAAGGCGGTGTTGACTTCCATCGGCGAATTCGGCTGGTCGCTGCCGGAGACCGTACCCCGCCTCGGCCAGCCGCTGGACTTCGCTACGCTGCAGGAACTGCTGCCGATGGCAGGCGTGAGCTGGGTGAAGCTGCCGGTCTGGTTTCCACGGGAGCACCAAGAGCGGGGCGACCGGATCATACAATTCGCCGAACGTCTGGCCGCCACCGACATCGAGACCATCGGCGTGCTGCAGGAGCCCGACCACACGCCCGACGGGCCCGAGCCCGTCAGCGGAGAGTCGAGCATCGAATTCATCTTCCGCAAGGATCCGTCTACTTGGTTGCCGTTGTTCGACCACGTCATGAACCGGCTGTCGCTCCGGATCCGGTGGTGGCAGCTCGGCTACGACCACGACACCAGCTTCGTGGGCCACGAGGACCTGGTCGGCAAGATCCGAGACATCCGGCAGCAGCTCTACCGTTTCGGGCAGGACGTCCGACTGGGGTTGGGTTGGCGGTGGGACGAGCTGCCGATCGGCGGCGAACTGAGCTGGGACTTCGAGCAGCTCTCGTCCGACCCGCCGCTGCAATCGGAGCAGCTCGACTCGGAGCTAGCGACCCGCCCCACCGAGGGCGCCCCGCGGTGGGTGCTGATCGAGCCGGTGATCGACTCCGGGCGGCAGGACCTGAGCGAGCGTGAGAAGCACGAGGCGCGGGTCCGTGAGTTCATCAAGCAGATCATCGTGGCCAAGAAGCACGGAGTGGATGGGATCTACATCCCTAAGCCCTTCTCCGGCCCCGACGGCGTCATGAACACCGACGGCACGCCCGGCGAGCTGCTGCTGCCGTGGCGGACCTCCGCCATGCTGCTGGGCGGCGCCAAGTTCATGGGCTCGCTCCAGTTGCCCAGCGGCAGCAAGAACTGGCTGTTCATCCGGCCCGACCGGCGAGTGGTGATGGTCGCCTGGAACGAGCAGCCGTGCGACGAAGTCCTGTACCTCGGGGACAACGTGCTGCAGATCGACGTGTGGGGCAAGCAGCGTCAGCCCGCCAATCACGAGCACCGGCAGGTGATCCCGGTTGGGCCCGAGCCTACCTTTGTGCTTGGCGTCAGCGAGCACGTCGCCCGCTGGCGGATGTCGGTGGCGTTCGAGAAGACGTCGGTGCCGAGTGTGTTTGGCGTGGAGCACGAGAACGCTCTGTTGATGCGGAACGAGTTCCCTGCGGGTATCGGCGGCACGGTCTCGCTGTTCGTGCCGGACCTGCTGCAGGCGATTGGCCCGTCCGGCGAGCCCCGTCCCAGCGGCGAGTGGAAGATCTTCCCGCCCGAGGGCGACATCAAGGGCCCGGCGAATGTCGCACTCCGCCGCCCACTGCAGATCGAGTTGAGCGACGCCGCGTACGGCGAGCAGCCGATCCGCATCGACTTCGAGGTGTACGCGGACAAGCTCTACAAGTTCAGCGTCTGGCGGAGCCTCAGCGTAGGCGCGGGCGACATCGACATCCAAGCGGTCTCCTTCCTCGACGACGACGGCCGCCTTATCGTGCAGCAGCGGATGCAGAATCTGAACGGCCCCTACGCGGACTTCAAGTGCCTGCTGTACGCGCCGCTGCGTCGACGCAAACGCACCCAGGTCTTCCAGCTCGGCGCGGAGCCCGACATCAAGACCTACACCTACTCGGCCGGCGAGGACCTCCTGGGCAAGGACATCAACCTCATGCTCCGCATCGAGGAGATCGACGGCGACCGGGTGCTGATCTACCGTTTCCCTGCCCAGCGTGAGTCGGACATTCTTTTTGACGCCGGGGGTAACTGATTGGCGTGGCCGTCGGTGCGGTTGTGTCGGAATGCCGGGCGGCGATATGCTGTTGGCCATGGCCAAACTAAGCGCACTGTGCGACCTGCTGGACGCCTTCGCACCGCCTTGCCTTGCGGAGGACTGGGACAACACCGGGTTGCTGATGGGCGACCGCTCGATGGAGGTTGGCCGGGTCATGACCTGCCTGACGCTGACGCCCGACTCGGCGGCCGAGGCGGTCGACGAGCGCGCCGACTTGGTGGTGACGCACCACCCCCTGCCCTTCCGGCCGCTGGCGAAGATCACGACCGACACCGTCGAGGGCGGCATGCTGTGGAGACTCGCCCGCGCGGGCGTGGCGGTCTACAGCCCTCACACGGCGTTCGACTCGGCGGCTAGTGGCATCAACGCCGCACTAGCGAACGCCCTGAAGCTGCGGTCGGCGGCGCCGCTCAACCCGACCGAGGATGAGCCGGCTGTAGGCGCCGGGCGGATCGGACTCCTGCCGACCGCAGCTACACTTGAGGAGGTAGCCGCTCGCATCAGGGAGTTCACCGCCGCCGAATCCGTCCGCGTGGTCGGACCTGTGGGCAAGAGCATCGCGAGCGCGGCGGTGGCCTGCGGCAGCGGCGGGTCCTTCATCGCGTCAGCGGCAACGGCGGGCGCAGATGTCTTGATCACCGGCGAGGCGACTTTTCACAACTGCCTGGCGGCGCAGGCGGCGGGGCTGGCTCTAGTCTTGCCCGGCCACTACGCGAGCGAGCGGTTCGCGGTGGAACGGCTTGCCGAGTGGCTGGCGAAAGAGGCGGCCGGTCTAGCGGTGTGGCCCAGCATCCGCGAGCGGGACCCACTTCGCACCCTCTAGCAAGGCGGCGTTGGGTGAGTCGGCGACGGATGTTATCCCTCAGGACTCGGCGCCGTCGCCAGGGTCGGAGGCATCGAGACCGACCTTCTCCGCGTAGACCTCTGCGGCAGCGCCGGCGGCTTCCGGATTCTCGCGAGCGAGAATCATCTGGTTGAGCATTGGCAAGAAGACTTCTGCGAACTCGTTTGACGCGTTGTCTTCCAGCGGCGCTTCAGGGTCGACGCTCGTTGTGAAGTACAGCTTGAACAACGCCGGTGTGCCGGGGTAGGTCTCGCGGTTGACACGCATGCTGGGGCTGGCGAACCACGTCACTGTGCCGGTGTCGTCGGGCTTGTGCCACGACCAGAACACCCGCTCAGAAACGCCGCCCTTACGGAAGGCGGCGGTGTTGAACTGATTCTCGCCCTGCACCTCAGGCACGTCAAATTTGTAGCTGCCGATCTTCTTCTCGTACCGGCTGAAGTCATTCGACGGGTAGCAGATGTCGGGCGTGTGTCGGATGACGTGCTTGAACGGACCGACGATGAGCCAGATCTTCACCTGCTCGCCGGTTTCCTCGTTCTTGTACAGACGGGACACGTAACCTTCCGCGCCAGCGGTGCGGAGGATCTCATCGCTGGTCTCGTAGCTCTCGCCCTTCCATGGCCCGATGCTTTCGGGAACCAAATCCAGCAGCTTGGCGCACTGTTCCGCCTCGACGTTCGGCGTCCAGCGGTGGTTGAGCATGCCGTCGTAGACACCGACGCCTACAACAGCGACAAACGCCAAAGCGAGAGGGACGAAACGCAGCATCGGCGGCTATCCGGTGGGGGCCTATTGATCAGACGGGCGAGCGATGCCCGCGGGAACAGGGCGACGCCAGCGCCGCGGCCGCTTGGCGGCCGATCGGTCTGGCGTCGTCTATTCTGCCACGATAGGTCCCGTCGACTAGGGCGTCAAGCAAGCCCTCCCCAGCCGCTACAACCCGCGCCACCAGCGTTGGCTACCGCCCAGAAGGGAGGTAGAAGGCCGGCGTGGCCCGCTGCTTCGGCGGCGCGTCCGACGGGCTCCGCTCCAGCTGATGGCCCGCCCTGACGACGCCCGACCGGCCGCCAAGCAGCGCCGCGAATCCGGCCGGCAGCGGCGGTGGAACGTCATCGGCTACGGCCGCCGGTTGAACCGGGTGCGACTTCGGCCGGATGCCCGACGAGGGCGGCGCTCCAATCCCCGGCGGGGGCCCGAAGCCCGGCAGGGGCGGCAGCCCGGGTGGTCCATTGTCGGCGGGAGCGGCGCCGGGGTTCTGCGGCTGACCCTGGGGCGCCGCGGGTGCGGCGCCGGGCGCGCCCGGGATGGGCGGGAGGGCGGGCAGGTCGAGTTCCCGCGCGCCGGAGCCCTCGTTTAGCCCCGGGTCGACGTTCCCTTCCTTGGGTTCCGACGGGGCCGGCGCGGCACGGTCCTCTTCGGTAGGTTTCGGGATCAGTCGGCCAGGCAGCGCGGACTTTTCGTCCTTGGCGCTGGTGGTCTCGTCGTAGTCGCCGGGCCACCGGCCCCAGGTGGTGCGGTAGTAACCGTACGTCTGGTAGTTCGGGTAGCATCCCCCTTCAGCCGAGCAGGGCGGCGGTGTGGGGCAGTCCGTGCACGGCGCCGGGTGTCCCGCCAGGGCCTGCTGCGAGAGCAGCCCCGCCGCGGCGGCGGTCAATAGAAGTCGATTGAAGGTCATGGGTCGCATCCTGAAAGACACGTTGGAGTAGACTCTGCTCAGGCGAAAACGCCCGTTGGGCTAGTTGAGGTTGCCCAACCCGAACCGCTCGATACGGTTGGCGGTCGAGGTGCCGAGTGCGACGAAGCCGAAGATCCGTTCGAACGGTCTGGTGATCTTCGACACAATCGCGTCGAACTTGGTCATCGGGTCCTCGGCGATAAACAGGCGGTCGCCGGGCAGCAGCTGGTAGTTGGTTGCCGTGACGCCCTGCACAACGTCCTCGTAGTTGACCGGCAAGATCTGCTCGCAGCCAACTCCGTTGGGAGCGGGCCGCGCGATCCAGATCTTGGTTGAGGAAATCTGGCTGATGCCGCCGATGCGGGCCAGGGCGTCGAGCACGGTCTCGTTGCCGGTGACCGGCTGCTGAACAATGTTGTCGCCGAAGCCGGCGCCCTGGGTGATGATGAAGTACCGCTTGCTGTTGTAAGCGAACACGTCAACTACCACCTCGGGGTTCTCGAGTTTGTCGGACAGTTTCGCTTCGATGGCCTCCTTGGCCTGGTCGAGCGTCAGACCGGTAACGTAGACCGACCCGTAGGTGCCGAGGTTGACGCGGCCGTCTGGGGCTACCAGGTGCTCGCCAACAATCTGCTGGGCGCCGGATGAAAAAGCCAGCGAGACGCTCACCTGGGGATCCTCGAGAACCTTAGTGAGGTGGTCTCGGATGGCGTCCTGCGCCTCGTCAATCCGCAGGCCGACCACCTTCACCTTGCCGTAGGTCGGTCCCAGGTCAACGGTGCCCTCGGGGCTAACCGCAAAGGCGTCGCCAATCTCCTGTCCCGGCAACGCGTTTACGACGCGGATCAGCAGGCCGTCGAACGGCTCAATCTTGTGCGGCGGCTTTGGGACGATCTTGATCGCGTTGATCATCAGCACGTCGGGCGGCTCAATGACGTACCGCTCCAGCGTGGTCATGGCGAGTTCCCGCGGGGCGGGCGCTGTTGGCGGTGGGTCGGGCGGCGCCACTGGGATCGGCTCACGAGGGGCGTTGAAAGCCGTGCACCCCATGCTGCCGGACAGCATCAACGCGGCGAGGGCGATCAGCGGTTTGTGCGTTGAACAGGTATGATTCATGGCCTTCGCTCGCGAGAACGTGGATGAGGTCTTTCCGCCGGACGCCGCGTGGCCAAGCCGACGCGGATTAACTGATTTCTTCCGTACAATCGTTCTAATCGGACTCTTCGGAGCGCAACTTTGCTCTACCCGCAAAATTTCGCGCACCCCGTCCGCCCGAAGGTGGGGTAAAGGCGGCAAACCCCCTCCGCTAGCAGAGGTTTCTTGCCTCCCGTGCGAACCAGTACTGGTGTTCCGCCGTAAAACCAAAGAGCGGTCGGTTCGACGGAATCTTCGTGCACATTGCTACCGCCGGCGTGACCGGCGCACGCTGCTCATCAAGCGAGACTTCCTTGGAACGGTCGACCTTCGCGTATTGCGCACATGGCGGGCGTAAACTGGGGGAAACAAGGCGTTTTAAGCCTCCTGAGCCAGGCTTGGCTGGGGGCTTTGCGGTGTTTGACAGATAATTAGGGCACGCTTATTCTCGACTAGATCACGACCCAACAAGCGGTCCCCCGGCGCCTCCGCGCTACGCGATCAGAGGGGGGAACTCGCTCCCAAGCGGCGGCCTCATCTGCCGACGCCCGTGGAACAGCCCCGTGGGTCGCCACCGTCGAATCGTGCCGCTAGCGGCGTTGCTCGCCGGGCGGGATCGCGAGAGTTCCAAACGCCGTCACAGATATCTTCCGAGAACGAACACACCTATGGCCGCCAATTTCCCAGCCGCGTTTCCGGGCGCAGCCAGAAACCAGCCGCAAGGTGCCGAGCTAGCACCGTTCAGCTGGCAGGACTCCACCCAGCGGAACGCCTGGATCGCGACCATGGCGTCCGCTTCAGTGCTGGTCTGGTCGTACTGGATGATGTTTAAGGACGCCGCGTCCGATTGGGATCAGCCGCAGTACTCCCACGGGTGGATCCTGCCGCTCATCGCGATGGTGATGATGTGGATGTTGCGGCCAAACAAGACCGCAAACCCTGGCGTTGAACGCGCCCTGCAGGGTGTCGGGGCGGCAAGCATCGCGTTAATCGTCGCCGGCCAGTGGGCGCCCAGCCTGCAAGGGGTCGGATTGGCGGTCGCGTGCCTGGGCGGTTTCGGCTGCGCCCTGTGGGGGCAGCCCTTCGCACCGGCGGCGGCCAAGTCAAGCGGAGGCATCCCCTACCAACGGCCAGAGCTCCTCTGGACGGTTGCGGCCGTGGGCGTGGCCTTGTCGGCCGCCGGGCTGCTTGGGGTTTCGGTCGGGCCTCTCAACCAAGACGTGCTCAGCATGCTCGGATTGATGACAATCGCCATCGGGTTTGTTCTGCTGGCCGCGTTCGCCACGCCGCCGACCGTCGTCGGCTGGCATGAGATAGCGGCAGGCTTTCTGGTCGTGCTGCTCTGCTGCGTCGTCTGGAGTTTCGGCGTCTACTTTGACCGCATGCCACTTGCCCAAGGCGCCTTCGTGGCCTCCGCGATCGGCGTGCTCACCATAGTCGGTGGCATGCGGCTGGTCCGTTGGGTCGGCCCTCCGGTGGCGTTCCTGATGTTCATGTTCCCGCTGCCGAGCCTGGTTGAGCAGCGTGTGCTCGGACTGCTGCAGAAGATCGCGGTGTACCTGAGTGAGCAGGTGTACACGATCATGGGCGTGGCAGCCATTCGAAACGCGAATCAGATCTCTCTGCCAGGGCTGAACGATGACATCGAGATGGAGATCGCCGCGGCGTGCAGCGGTCTTAGTATGACCAACATTCTCATTGCGATGTGCGTAGCCATCGCAATCCTCACGACCCGACCGTGGTGGGACCGCTTAATCATCCTGCTGTCCGCGATTCCAATTGCGATTGTGTCAAACGTGTTCCGCATCGTCGTCACTGGCCTAATCTGGATGGCGATGGACCAATTTGCGGCGGGCGACCCGGAGTACCTGGCACGGCTGCGCAAGCCTATGCACGACTGGGTGGGTCTGATCGTGATGATGCCATTCGCGTTGGGTCTGATGATGCTGGAGCTGAAGATCCTATCCATGCTGAGCGTGCCCGAGGAGAGCAGTCTTGGGAAGTCTCAAGTGGTGGGCAGGGGCGCCGGTGGCGCCCCAACTCAGTAGCGGTGCGGCGTGCGTGTGGCGTTTGGGCAACAGCAAGGTTGCGGAGAGGCGACGCCGGCCAGGCGTCCGGCGAGACCAACCGAGCCGTGTCCGGCTGAAACCCGGGGGAAGCGGCTTCGGCGAGCGAAAAACAAACTCTGGCCCGCGAGTTGCGAAGGTGGTAGGGCACGACAGGTAAACGGTTCGGACCAGGGCCTCAGGCCGCGGCCCGGTAGTGACGAAACCACGGAGAACGTTGTTCGATGAATGACAACCAACACGGTGCTTCCACTTCGGAGAACGGCGCCCCCGACGGCGCCCGCTCGCGGGAAATGATCCTCCCCCAGGGCGGAATGCCGGCGCTGGCGGTCGGCTCGCCCTACGCCCCCGCCGCTACGCAGGACGTGATCAAAGGGGGGATGGACGCCTCGACGCTCATGCACGCTTTCCGTCGGCGGTGGCTGCTGGCCCTGGGGATGGGACTGCTGGCCGGCGTGGTCGGCGCCGGCGTCTTGTGGTTCCTATTCCCGGAATCCGCGACGGCCTTCCGCTACTTCAAAGTTGACGCGTCCGAAACGCCAATCATCGAGTCCTCCCTGAATGCCAACCGGGGCGACTTCGACATCTACCGCCAGACGCAGGTGGTCTTGATCAAGAGTATGCGGGTGCTCGATTCCGCACTCCGCAGCGGCGATCTCGGAGACCTCAGCTACTTCGATGGCATCGAAGAGGCGGACCGGTCTCGGTACCTGGCCGAGGAACTGCGGGTGCAGTTCCCTCAGGGGTCCGAGGTGCTCGAGATTCGCCTGTCGGGCGCCGCCCCGGCCGAGGAGCTGAAGGAGATTGTCGAGGCGGTGAGCAAGGCCTATCTCGACGAGGTCATCTTTGAAGACAAGATCCAGCGCCAGAAGCCCCGCGACATCCTCGTCGCCAGCTACCGTGACCTTGACGAAGAGATCAAACGCAAGACCGACGCCTTCATGGCGCTGCTTAAGGATAGCGAGTCGCCGCTGATCTACCTGATGGGCGGCGCCGGCGGGGGCGATCCGGAGTTGGCCCAGTTCCGGTCTGCGATGAACGAGAGCGTGAAGAAGCTTGCCAGTCTTGAGTCCGAGCTGATGAATGTGACGATCCAGTACGAGATCATGACCCGTCAGTATCAGGATCCGTCTGTGCTGGAGCAACGCATCGAGCAGGCGCTCGAGGCCGACCCCAAGTACCAGTACCTTAAGCAGAAGAAGCTCTCGTACGAGATGTACATCATGGACATGGAGGCGGTCCAGTCCAACCGTGGCTCGAACGCCCAGGTTCGCCAGCTCCAGAAGCAGGCGAACGCGACTGCCCAGCAGCTAGAGCAGTACCGGCAGCAGATGACCGCGGCGATGAAGTCGGAGAGCCGGAAAGAGGCTGACCCCTACATCAAGGCGTTGCAAACCGACTACACGATCCGTCGACAGGGCCTGATGCAGCAGATCCAGCAGGCCAAGAAGCAGCAGGAGGCGATGCTGGAGAAGCTGCGTGAACGCAGCGAAGTCGACACCGACCTGTTGGCCCGCCAGGCGGAAATCGAGGGTCTCAAGATGGTGCAGGCCGGCATCGCCGAGCGGATCGAGCACTGGGACGTCGAGCTGAAACGGCCCGACCGCGTGCTCGCCTTCGGCGGAGTGGACACCTCGGAGAACATCAACAAGACCGAACGCTACGCGATCTCCGCATTGGGCGGCTTGACCTGCCTCGGCCTGGTTATGTTCGGCGTGTCCTACATGGAGTTCCGCAACCGCAAGCTCAACGGTCCCGATCAGGTCGATCAGGGGCTTGGCATCCGTGTCGTGGGGACCCTCCCCTCGCTCTCTGGGCGCCGGGCGCTGGATCCATCCCACCCCGTTGTAGCTCAGCTGACTGAGTCGATCGACAGCGTCCGTACGGCGCTGATGCACGAGAGCACCACCAAGCGTCGGCAGATCGTGCTGGTCACCAGCCCATCGACGCTCGAGGGGCGGACGACCGTTTCCAGCCAGCTGGCGGCCAGCCTCGCTCGGGCCGGGCGCCGCACGCTGCTGATCGACGGCGACATGCGTCACCCCGCGTTGCACACGCTGTTCGACCTCCCATTGGAGGACGGTTTGTGCGAGGTGCTCCGCGCCGAGGTTGAGGTGAGCGACGTTGTGCGGCCGACCCACGCCGAAGGGCTGTGGGTGCTGACCGCCGGCTACTGCGACGCCGACGCCGTTCACGCCCTGGCGACCGACCAGGTGCAGCCGATCTTCGAGAAGCTGCGTGCGGAGTACGACTTCATCATCATCGATGGCGCCCCCGTGCTGGGGCTGTCCGACTCGCTGTTGTTCGGCCAGCACTGCGACGGAGCGATCCTGTCGGTGCTTCGTGACCACACCACGCTGCCAAAGATCCACCAGGCGGCTGAGCTGCTCCGCAGCGTGGGTATCCGGCTGGTCGGCTCGGTGATCAACGGCATGCCGAGCACGGCCGACCGCCGCATCACTGCACTGCAGTCGGTCACCGCGAAGAGCGACCTCAAGCAGCTTGAGAGCGTCGAGTCTTAGCCGCGACTCGCAGGCGTCGCGTCTGCCCGCTATAAACAAAGGCGGGGTCCATCCCGGGCCCCGCCTTTTTTCTTGAGGTGACCCCGATGAGCGCACCCCCGCCAAACAGTGGCAAGAATGTGCTGGGCGGCGAGCTGCAGAGCTGCTGCACCGACCCGATGACCGGATTCTACCGTGACGGCTTCTGCCGGACAGGGCTGAGCGACGCCGGGCTACACGTCGTCTGCATCCAGGCGACCGATGAGTTTCTCGCCTTCAGCCGGCGCGTGGGCAACGACCTCTCGACCCCGATTCCCGAGTATATGTTCCCCGGTGTCCAGCCGGGCGACCGCTGGTGCCTGTGCGCATCGCGGTGGAAGGAGGCCTATGACGCTGGCGTCGCGCCGCCGGTGCGTTTGGAGGCGACCCACATGACCGCCCTGGAGTTCGCGTCCTTGGAAGAACTCCGCGAGCACGCGCTGCCGGCGGAAGGTTAGCCGTCAGGCAGTCGCTCTGGTTGGTCAGGCGGGTTGAGTTCCGGTCTAGTTTGGTGATGGACGCGATCTCCGGGATCTCCTACACGCGGATGATCTCGTAGTCGCTCCTGGGCGTCCGGGCGGCGAGCCCTTCGGCGACTGTATCGCACTCGATGCGTTCAGCGGCAGGGTTCCTCGGATGCTCCGACCGAGCTTTGCCGCGATTGCCGCCAAGTGGCAGGTGTTCATGGTATGTAGGTGGCACAAGGCATCGGATACCGGGGGCCCGCCCTCCCGGAGCGTTCGGCAGAAGTTCTCCCACAGAAGACGTGCTTGCCCGCCTCGAACACGTCGACCGCGATTCTCACATGCCAGTGGTCCGGGGTGACGATGCTCACCACGTCGATGTCCTGGCGGTCGAGGACCGATCGGTAGTCGTCGATCTCGGGCAAGGGTGCGATGTCACCGCTAGGGAAGGCGCCGAATGTGTTCTCAAGGTTGAGAATCCCGCAGCCGGATTGCTTCAGGTTGTTCGCGCACTGGGTTCGTCGGGCGGACTCTCGCGCCGCATGTGCAGCGGGGAGCATCGCAACTGGCATGCCGATGATTGCGACCACAACCAGCAGCTCGACCATGGTGAGCCCGGTCGTACGCCGACGGCGTGCGTCGCCTGTCCTGGCGGCCGATGCGCCGCCGTCAGGTGTTGCGTAGGATGACGCTGCGTTATGCATCTACACAGCCATTTGTTGCTGTCCAGTTCTCAAAGGTTGAGGCCCGCAGTGACGCCAGCATCATTGCGTCCACCCAGGACATTGAATAGCACGACATCCACGTCGTAGTTGATCTGCCGGACCGAGCCATCGCACAGCACGGCGTTGATCCCTCCCGGGTGGGCGGACCCGAAGGCGAACACGTCGTTGTGCCCCGGCGGCACGCCTCCGCACCAGTTCTGACGAGCGCCGTAGCAGAAGGGGTCGTCGTCGCGCAGCGGCTGGAGGCCGGTCGTCCGGATCTGGTCGGGGTCCCAGCCGTCGGCCCATCCGAGGTCGTCGGACCAACTGCCGCCTTCGTAGAGGTCGGTGCGGACCAGCTTCTCAGACACCAGCAGGGTCTTGCTGAGCCCGTCAACGATCTTCGCCGGCTTCACGGCGCGGCTCACGCCGCGGGCGAACGTCTGCTGCCGCCACCGCCAGGGCGTGCGGACGATGACTCCGTCGCAGATGTAGTTATCCGCTGGCCGGACGGGCGTGCTCACTCCTCCCTCAACGCGGCCGTACATAAACGCGTTGTA
This sequence comes from Posidoniimonas corsicana, assembly GCF_007859765.1. NCBI lineage: Bacteria > Pseudomonadati > Planctomycetota > Planctomycetia > Pirellulales > Lacipirellulaceae > Posidoniimonas > Posidoniimonas corsicana. Next base: position 2,952,438 of record NZ_SIHJ01000001.1, on the reverse strand, counting down.
GATCCTGGAGTAGACGACATTGATAGACGGGTCGCTCCACGGCACCGGCGTGATCTGCCGCGCGGCCGATCGGGTTGGGCTGAGGTAGGTTACCGGGTACGCGGCGGCGTAGTCGGTGAGCAGGTACGGGATCTGGATTCCACCGGCGGCGGGGCTGAAGGCCGATGAGATGGCAGTCGAGCGTCTTGAGGGGCAGAAGTAGAGCGCCACCTTTGTTGACGCCAGCCGCGACATCGAAGTGATGTCCTTGAGGGAGTTCTCCTCCAGGTAGGGCAGGATTTGGTAACCCCAGCCGAGTCCCTGCTTGTTCGGGCCGTTGGGGGTTCCGCTCGAGTTGGCAGGGTTGCTGGTGTCCGTGCCGCTGAGGTAGTTGCGGATGTCGGGGTTGTAGCCGTCGCCTCCAGTCGGAAACACGCTCAGCGAGCTGACGTGGTTCTGCATTGCTAAGCCAATCTGCTTGAGCTGATTCTTGCACTGGGTGCGTCGGGCCGATTCGCGGGCCGATTGGACCGCTGGAAGCAGCAACGCGATCAGAACACCGATGATCGCGATTACTACCAGCAATTCCACGAGCGTGAAACCACGCAGATCTGAATGCGCGCAACGGACCGACTCTTTGGGTCGCTTAGTGGATACTGTTCGCATGAGAAGAACTGTTTCTAGAAGGGTAGAGTTCTGCTGATCGGCCCCGCGGCCCGCGCACGTCTGTGAGGCTTGCGTCCGCGCGGGTGGAGACACCTAGCCGGAGGGTAGTAGTCGCTCTCCGATCTGGTTCGCAAAGTCCTCCTCCGAGAGCTCGTAGACGCCTCCGCGGCTGTCGCATGCGAGCCTCGAGCCGGTTGGAGCGGACGCCTCGTACGCAACCCAGACGTACTGCGGACGATCGGCCACTTGGAGTGGTTTCCCATAGATCACTTGGATTGGCGCACCGTCGCGTCCGTTTGGCAGAAGGTCATCGACCCCCGCTACCCCGAAGTCCTGAAGCAGCGGTAGCCGCGCTTGCAGGAAGGAGCGGAGCGACGCCTTGTTGGGGGGGCCGGCGCCCTGGTGCTCGGATACGTATCCGCCGTACTGCAGGCCCAGCAAATTCATCGCCGCTTGCAGCTGCGACTGGTCGGACGAGACAGGGCTATCGTTACATCCGCCACAGGTCAGCGCAAGTGGACATGCGATGGCGGCTAGTGCGAGTCGGACGCGCACCGTGGTCAGCCGTTGGCGCTGACTCATGCCGGTGATCCGTCGGCTTGGAGAGCATAGGAAGGGGCTTGGTGGCTTGCGTGTCGTCATGGTCTGCGACGTGACTTGATGAGAGCGTCGAGAAAACCCAGCCGCTCAGGGAATCGACGGGATGGAGTGATACCCAGGGTTAAGCACAAGGCCGAGGCTAGCAGACGCGCTCCAGGCTCTGGGACCGTTATTGGGCTGTTTCTTGCATCGCCGACCGCCGCGAGCGCGTCCCTCCAGACAACATAGTCCGCGGCGTCAACTGTGCCGTCTCGATTACCATCGGCCGCCACGTCGATCCCGGTGTGGTTGTAGTCCGCCCGCCAGACGCTGTAGTCGGCTGGGTCGACCGCGCCGTCGAAGTTGTAGTCTCCCGCCAGGACGGTTGCGGTCCTGAGGAGGTCCAGGTACAGGCTCCCGTAACCCTCGTCGTATCGCCCCCTGGTGAAGGCGGCGCCCGTCGACGAGTCGTCGCTGTTGGTGAGGGCGGCTAGAACGCTGGCCTCGATCTGCGTGTCCTCGTGCCACTCATTGAACGAGTTGATCATGATCAGGTCGCCCACCGTGGGATCGGTGTTTGGCAAGACCGCGTCCTCTAGCACAGTGGTGAATGTAGAGCCGTTAGCATTAGGGCCCAGCTCTGCAAGGTACCTGGCAGCCGGGGCGGGGCCAGGACGCACGGCGGTGTCGTTAAAGCCCGGGGATGCGGTAGGAACGAATCCCACACCGGCGGCCGCCGCGGCCGCCTTCGCATTGGCGTAGATGCTGGCCAGGGCGTTCACGCGGGATTGGTTAGCAAATCCACCGCCAAACACGGTTCCGTAGACATCGAAGTTGGTAATCGCGTCAAACTGAGCGGCTCGCGCGGTGTCAACCGGTGATGAGCCGAAGAAGTCATCACCGATGATGTAGGGGGCGTAGCCATACTCCTGGGCAATTGCTTCACGTGTGTCAGAAAGCAATGACCAGGACTCGGGCGTCTTGAAGAACTCGCGAGTGAGGTACATGAAAACGACCGGCCGGCCGTCTATCCGCATGTAGTTGGGATCGCTCCAAATGTGGTTGGCCAGGTGCCGAAAGTCAGGCAGTAGGTTGGAGTAATCCGGGGAGTCAATCGGGGCCATCCGGCCTGCCGACTCGTAGTGAATGGTGTACTGCAGCTCGGGCGCGCGGGGGTGGGTGAGGATGTGGTTACGGATCGTAATGTCTTCAAACCCGCCCGGGCCCCACCAGCTCAACGACCACATCGAAATGTTTCCCGTGTGGCTCTGATCGATGTGTCGCTCGACCACGCTAGCGTCGCGGCCGTTGAGGCCAGCGGCAGGCAGCTGCGGATCCGGCGTAAGATGGGCACGTAACGTATCATCGAAGGTGTGGCCTCCAGAGCCGGGGCCGTACCACGGGTAGTAGTACACGCCAACCTGCGGCGCCGCGCCGCATTTCGCGGCAGCAGTCGCAGCCATGGCCAGGCACATTGTGCGCGCCAACTGTGTCTGCAACACTGCGATCGCCGCCTGTCGCCCCATAGCGTGAGTCTCTGTACTTTGTGTGTCATGTGCGTCGCGACAGCGTGCTGGGGCAGGGTGGCGTCCCAGCACGCTCTGGTGGTAGGTCGCGTGTTGAAGTCGATCTAGCAACTCCTTCGGTGGCCGCCTCGCGGGCTTCTCCGTCGAGTCGATCCCGCAAGCGCTAAAAGGAGCAGCGTGGACGCCGACGGCTCAGGCACGCCACCCTGCAAGACTTGTACGAAGTTGTTCCCGTCCAGGCTCCAGTAGGCGGCCCCGGTCATCGGGTCGTCGGCCGAGTAGGCAATGCCGTTCACCGTGATCTGGGTCAGCTGCGTATCTGCGAACGGGGCCGAGACGCCCAGCCGCAGGCTGTCGAGTCCAACATCAAAGCCTTCCACAAGGTAGGCCGCACCGGTTCCATTGAAGCCGCCCTCTTGCCAGATCAACGAGTTGGCGACGCCCGGGGTTCCGAAGTCGATCACCATCGTGCTGCCGTTGTCCGTCCCGATGAACGGCACCGTGTCGTCAAAGCCGTTCAGGCTGTACGTGTTTGTGGTCCCGTTGCGCCCCCACGGTCGTGAGTCATTGAAGGTGTTGTTCTGGCCGTTACGGATCGTGTGGTTGCCGTACAGGTTGAGGATGTTGGCTCCGTTTGGGTGCAGAGGGTCGTCGGACGATAGGGTCGTGAAGGTTACGTCGGAGCCGGAGTTGTTGATGCCGATCCCAGCGACCGCGGTGCTCCGGTGGTAGTTCCCGTTGAAGATGATGGTCGAGTTGGCGCTGATGAATTCGGCGGTTACCGTCACGTCCCCGTTGTAGGTCGAGGTGGACGAGAATGCCTGGATCCCGCCAGCGGTCACCGACCCGTTAAAAACAAGGTCATGGTCTCCGTTGCTCTGGATCTCGCCAGCGGTCACGATATCGGGGTCAACCACCGAAGGACCGACCGCGCCGCCCTCGGAATACACTGCCGGGTTCGACCCGGCGTTTAGGTTGATGACGCCCGCTCCCTGGATGTGAGTGGGTCCGATGTTGTTGAACCTAAGCTGGTCCCAGGTCACGTTGTTCGCTCCAAGATCCGGCGCGCCTGGCGAGCCGTCGGCCCGGAAGTTGGCCCGGTCGGCGCCGGTCGGAAGTCCAAGGTCCCAGTTGCCGGCGTTGGTGACATCGTTGCTGACGGCGCCTGTCCAGAGTCGGTCCTCGGCGACCGCCAGAACTGGAAGTGAGCAGATCAGCAGCCCGCTTAATAGGGAACATATGCGGTGGGGCATTCATTCACTCCTGTAGATCAGAGTTGCAAGTAGCGGTTCGTCGCAGTAATGGTCGAGTCAAGGAGCGGGAAGTCGTCCGTCCGGACGGATACCCTGCGAAGCATGAGGTCAGCAGGGGCGCCGGGCGCTGAGCCGCCGTCCGGCGACGGCTAGGCACGCTGCGCACGCCAGACAGAACGTCGCAGGCTCCGGGGCCGCGGCGACCGCCACGCCACCCGAGGCCCCGTAGTTTTGCAACCAGACGTCGTAGTCCACGGGCGTGACTGCCCCGGGAGTGAGGTCGTTGGGGAGAGCGGCGTCCGTGCCCAGGGCGTCCCGCCAGACGGTGTAGTCCGCGGCATCAACCTGGCCGTCGTCGTTGTAGTCACCGGGCAGGTCGACAGTCGGAAGATTGAAGAAGGCCGGGTAGAACGGGAAGCTCGCCGAGTCGCGTGTCCAGTAGGCGCTGCCATCGCCTGGGTCGGACGCGGCGTAGGGAACTCCATTGATGGTGATCTGACCGAGTTGGTCGTCGGTGAAGAACTGCGGACCGTTGATGCCGAACTCCAGCGTGTCGACGCCAACCTCGAAGTTCGTCACGGGGTAGGAGCCGCCCATGAAGTTCGATGTCGCCCAGACGAGCGAGTTGGCGCCTTGTGTGGCGCCGAAGTCGATCCCCATGATCACGGGGATGTTCGGGTCGGGGCTGTTGCCGCCGCCCGGCATGTCGCTGCCGATGAAGTCGAAGGCCTCGTCGTTGCCGGCCAGGTCCAGGTGGTTGTTTCCCCGCCGCGACCAGATCCCGGTCGCGCCTTGGAATACGTAGTCGGAGGCGATGTGGACGGTTGCGTCATCGTAGATGTTGACGATGTTTACGCCCACGGCGAAGTCTGATGTGAACGACGTGAAGGTTACGTCCGACGCGCCCTGCCCGTTGATTCCCAGCTCGGTCTGCAGCAGGCCGTCGCTTGCCCAGTGGTAGTTGCCGTTGAACACGACGCTCGAGTCGCCCCCCACGGTGATGAACTGATCCGATACGGTGACGTCGCCATTGAAGGTGGCAGTTGTGCCTCCGAAGGCCTCGATCTTGTTTGCGGCGACGTTCCCGTTGAAGGTCAAGCTGTGCTGACCGTTGGTCTGGATGTTGGTCGGTGTGCTAAGGTGCGTGTTGATGGTCGAGGTGAGTGGCCCGCCTGCGGAGAGGATGGCGTTGTTGTTGCCGGAGGAGTTTAGCGTTAGCGTCCCCGCGCCGTTGATCGTGGTCTCGCCGGCACTGTTGAAGAAGAGGGTGTTCCAAGTGGCGTCACTGGCGAGGTTGAGGTCGGCGTTTTCGCCCGTCCGCAGCTCGACATCGGTTGCACCATTGGGCAAGGAGCCTGTGGTCCAATTGAGTGCGTCGGCCGCGTCGCTGCTGACGCCGCCCTGCCACACTGCCTGGCCTAACGCGGGCCCGGCGAGCAACGAAGCGCTACAAGCGAGGACAGTGAGCATCTGAGAGCTGCAGATCATCTCGGGCTAGTCTCCAATACCTGCGGTGTAAGTTCTGTTGGCCGACGCCCTGTGCGGGGCGTTCGGCGTTCCAATGGTTGCGAAGCGACGTCAGGGTTGCCTCGGCTTAGTCTCCGAGATTGCTTACATTATTGAGTTGCCCCCGTACGCCGTACGTCAACATTCGCGGACATCAAGACCGCGCGGGGAGACCTCGGACGCTTGTCAGCCAACCGGACTCTGCCCCTTGTTCGATGGACTAACCTGCACTTTCCGAGGCTCCCGCGGCGATCTCATGCAGATCGCGAGACGTCCCCACGCGGGGAAACGCCAGGGTTGCGATCGAGGTGCGTCCAGGCCGGCGCCAGAGAAGATGGCTTCGGGCGACCGCTCGCCCGCTGACAAATACTTGTCACCTCGGGGTGGCGACCTACTTGGGAATTGGTTCAAGAATTCAAGAATCGCTATATTCTCACGGCCTTCCGGCAGGAGAACGCCCGACGTGGCCTTCTTGACCGAGTCCATCACATTTTTTTAGGTAAGGTGCTACGCCGCCGTACAATACAAGGTTGAGCAGCGGTCAGTTAGACGCGCCGGCGCGTCTTCAAAGTGGAGTGCCGATGGAAAGTCATAGTGAAGAGGCGTTTGTCCGGTGTTTCAGCGGAGAGCGGCACCGGATCTACCGCTACATCTTTACGCTCGTACCGAGCGAGGCCGACGCCGAAGACATCTTTCAGCAGGCAAGCATTACGCTCTGGAAGAAGTTCCCAGAGTTCGACCGGAGCCGCGAGTTCTTCCCCTGGGCCTGCGGCGTGGCGTACAAGACCGTGCAGAACTACCGTCGAACCGCGCGCCGGCGCAACCTGGTGCTGGGCGACGAGGTCGTTCAGCGCCTCGCGGAGGAGCAGATGGCTTCTCCCGCACGGGAACTCCGACGGGTCGAGCTGATCAAGGAGTGCTTGGCAAACCTCTAGCAACGCGACCACGACCTCATTGTCGCGGTCTACCGGAACGGCGCCCAAGCGGCGGAGGTGGCGAAACGCCTGGGCCAGGCGACACAGACGATCTACAACCGCTTGCACTCGGTGCGTCGGTTGCTTCTGGAGTGCGTCAACAGAAAGAGCCGGGCTTGTTGAACTTGCTGCCGCGTCCCACCGCCGCATTGAGAACCGCAGAACGCCCCACAACGACTTTCGATGGCTGATCACCAAAACAGTAGCGAGCAGCGGGAACTGATGCGTCTTTTCGGCATGCTCTGCAACGGCGTGCTTTCTGAGTCGGAGGCAGAAACGCTAAACCAGCGTCTCGCGACCGACGCAGAGGCCCGCGCCGCGTACCGGGATTACGTGCAGGTGCACCTGGTGATGGTTGAGCAGGTCCGACAGGCCGCCGAGCATGGTGAGGAGGGGATAGACGCGGGCGTAGGCGGCAACGCCGGCGAGAGGGAACGCGGCCTGCCGGCGCTGCTGAGCGGCTGGTCGGGGAGAACCCCTGGCTCGTTGGTTCCTGCGGACAGCACCGCCGGACTCCCACAACCGATGCACGCGACTCCCCGATTCCTGCTTGCGGCGGCTTCAATTCTTCTTGCAATCGCTGCAGGCGGTTATCTCTGGGTCGGCTCGCGCGACTCGGGCCGGGAGCGAGCGGTTGCAAGCACGGCGCGAGGCGCGGTCGGGACGCCCAGGGCTTCCGCCGGGGAAGAGATGCTGGTGGTCCGCGACGCGGACGCCCTGCGCCTGGTTAGTCAACTCACGCGAACGGCGTCGTTGCTGAGCCTGCAGCTCCCGCAGACGCACCTGAACGGAGCGCCAGATTTGACGCTATGCAGCGGCACCGCATGGATGGACCGTGGCTACGGGGAGCAGGAGCGGGGGTATGTGCTGGAACTGCCCCCGGGGTGCTCGCTGGACATGTATGTTGACGCAAATGCCGCCGGGCAGAACTCTCTGAGCGTAATCGAGTTGGACAGCCGTGCCGAGGTGTCGGGTGGTGCGGTGTCATTCAACAATGTCTCGGACGGGCAGGTCGTGAAACGTCTTGCAACAAGCCTGGGCAACTTTCAAAACGTTAACGCTAGCGGTGCGACCAGGTACTTCCTCTTGACTGGTTCGTACAACGACCCCGAGCGCGAGTCGGGCAACACGTGGTCGCAGAGCGACTACCGCGTCCAGTACGCGTCCGATGGCGTTCTCGTCATCGGCTGGGACGATTCGCGGTACGTGGTCTCTAAGGAGGCGGACCAGGAGCGGCTGGGCGTCGACCGCGACTACAACGACACACGTGCAGTGATTCGTATCGCTAGTCCGGAGGAGCGATCGGGCCGCGGCCGTCCTTCAGTGGTCTACTCGCCCGAGCCGCAGGAACACGCGCCGCTCTCGGAAGACCGACCATCTGGTTATGACTTCGATGTCCGACCAGGAGAGGTGCTAGTGCTGGTAGTCTCGGTGGCGGCCACCACCCCCACCGCCATCGACATCTCGGAGGCGAACTCTCGTACGGCTTTGTGGCGCCTTAGGGCCGACGCCCGCACCGTCGACGAGTTATCGGAGGAAACGATGCACCGAGTTTATGTGGTGCGTAACCACAGCGGCGAGACGCGTCGCTACACCCTGAACGGTGCCTACCTGGCGGCCGAGGCGAGCCAGGACGGCGGCCCGGCCCGCTCGGTGTGGACCGATTGGACGCCCGAGAGGCTCTTTGAGTCGGAAGGCGCGGCAACGCTCGGTTTCCGGGACATCTCAGAGGTCCCTGCCAACGTTGACTGGCAAGGGGTAAGCGTTCGAGCGCAGTGGTTCCGAAACTAACGCCACGGGATCAGGACGCGACCGACAGCAGGCTCCAGTCCGAGAGCCGTTAGGTCGGGCCTCTGGACTCGCGGACAGCGCCCGGCCACTCAACGCAGTCCTGCCAGCCGTCGAAGAGACGCCGCGCGACCCGGCGTCGAAAGAAGTGGAGCGGAGGAGGTTCGAACTCCCGACCTCTGCATTGCGAACGCAGCGCTCTCCCAACTGAGCTACCGCCCCGGAGTGGGGACGCGGCCGGCGAATAGCGCTGGCCGCGATGTTCAGAATTCTAGGTTGCCCTAGCGTGGCTGTCTAGCGGGGCCCTGGACGGCCGGTGGCGGGGCTAGCGGGGCGCCGGGCGGCCCTCACCCTCAAGCATGGGCCGCAGCTCCTCGAAGAAGTCTTGGACGTCGTTGAACTGGCGGTACACGCTTGCGAATCGCACAAAGGCCACCTGGTCCAGGTCGCGGAGGTGCTCCATGACCAGCTGGCCGAGCTCACGCGAGCCCACCTCGGTGTCGAAACTGGCGTAGATATCGTTCTCGATCGCCGCGACCGTCGAGTCGATCTTGAGCCCGCTGATTGAACGCTTTACGCACGCCCGTTCGAGGCCACGTTTGATCTTTTCGCGATCAAACGGGACTCGCGATCCGTCCTTCTTCACGACGCGGATAGTGATGTCTTCGGGGCGCTCGTACGTGGTGTAGCGGCGATTGCACTTCAGACACTCTCGACGGCGCCGGATCGCCGAGCCGTCTTGGCTGGCGCGCGAGTCGATGACCCGGTCGTTGTCGACGTGGCAGAAGGGGCATTTCATGGAGATATCTTACACTTCGGCGATGCGTCGTACAGCCTGTCGAGCGGCGATTAGTGGCCGCTCCGGCGGCGGGGCAAGATCGATAGACCGCCGGCGAATACCCGCCTGCCGCCGCGGTAGGTGGCAGTCGGCAAGTCCGGCGCCCTATAATGCCGGCCGACGCCGATCCAACCCCAATCGACAGGGAGTCTAAGCGGGATGCAGTGCCCAAAATGCCAGGCCGAGTGCGAAGAGGAGGCCGCCTTCTGCCACAAGTGTGGCGCCAATCTGCAGGAAGATGCCCCCGCCCAGGAGCCGGCCGCAGGCGGCCGTCCGACGCCGCACGAGTCGTTCCGTCACCAGGTCGGGCACACCGACCATGACGAGGAAGAGCAGGAGGAGCAGATCTGGCACGGCGCCTACTCCAGCAAGGCGATGGTTGGCCAGTGGATGGCCGCCGCGCTGCTGACAGTGCTAGCGGTGGTGGTGGGGGTCATGACCGGGGCCGTGGTGATCGCGGTTGGCGCCGCGGTGCTCGTCTGGGCGATCCTGATCGGTTGGTACGCCTACCGCCGGTATAGCGTCCACTACACACTCACTACGCAGCGGTTGATCCACGAGTCAGGCATCCTTTGGCGGACCATCGACCGCATCGAGCTAATTGACATCGACGACGTAACCTTCAAGCAGGGCCCGGTCGAGCGGGCTTTCCGCGTCGGAACGATCATCGTGATCTCCGGCGACAAGACGTCGCCAGAGCTGAGCCTGCCGGGCATCGACGACGTCCGCGCAGTGGCCGACAAGATCGACGACGCGCGACGCAAGGAGCGCCGGCGTCGTGGCCTCCACATGATCACCCAAGGCGCCTGAGCGATTCGCCCCTCAGCTGCCTAGGGAGATGCGTCTGCCACTGTTTCTCTTATGACTATGGGGCTGGCCAGGATGAATCGACTCGGCCTTATTCTCTGGATCGGGTGTGGTTTCGCGGCAACCGTCTCAGTCGGTGCGGACCCACGAGTTTGGACTGACGTTACGGGTAGATTCAAGATCGAAGCGGAGTTAGTCGCCGTTGAAGGCGGCACTGTGACGCTTCGCAAGCCCGACGGCTCGGAGGTTGCCGTGCCGACATCGAAGTTGAGCCAGGCAGACCTGCGGTTTCTCAAGGAGCACAATTCCCATCCGCCGGAACGTATCCCCGACCGTCGGCCACGTGCGCGCGGACGAGAGGACTCGGCCTCCGCGGGCGAGATCCGAGGCGCCGCCGAGGAGTTCTTCGCTGACCTTCGTACAGAAGGAAGGGCTAGAGCGACAGGGCTCCTGACTGGGGACGCACGCAAGCTGGTTGCAGACGGCAAGTCTCCTCTTCAGGGCCTGCCGAAGCCGGACGACCACACCCGCGCCATCCGTGCAGGGCAGGCGGAGATCAAAGGCGAGGTCGGCGTTGTCCCTGTCCGAGTCCGGGCTGGAGGCGCGTTCTATAAGACAAAGCTGCATTTTCGCAGGGACGCGGAGGCGTGGCGGGTCTTTGCAATAAGCGCTGAGTTTCCCGACGGCGAGAAAACCATCGACTTCGAAGCGGCGCCCAGCGACGGAAAGCAAGATCCGTTGCTCGCCCTGATTGGCAAAGAACTGTCCGTTCAAGGCGTAACACTGCAAGGGCGCCCCCTCGACTGGGAGCAGTTTGATGGCAAGGTAGTCCTCGTCGATTTCTGGGCGACCTGGTGTGGTCCCTGCCGAGCGGAGATGCCCAATATCAGGCAGAACTACGCGAAGCACCACGACGCGGGCTTCGAGGTCGTGGCGATCAGTGTCGACCGAGACATGAACGCCCTCAAGCAGTTTGTGATTGAAGAAAAGCCCCCGTGGACTGTGGTGGCCGACAGGCACCCAGCCGCCCGCGAATCAATGGCGGCTCGGCTGGGGATTAGTGGAATACCGGCGTTTGTGCTCATTGGGCGTGATGGCAAGGTCGCGGCTGTTCACTGCCGGGGCGAACGTCTGGGAGTCGAGCTGAAGAAGCTGCTTGGCGAGCCGAGCGACCGGGTGGCATCTCGCCTGTAGCACGAAAGCTCGAAGGGCGATCCAGGAGAACATTGTGCCACGCATTGACGATGTCGGCATTCGCGTGGGGCGGTCTCGCAGCCGGCCTTGCGCTGCTCGCCTGGGTCGACCTGCTGACCGCCGGCTTGGTAGTGGCGGCCAACCTATTTGGGCTTGCCGTGGCCTGGATGGTGACCCGTGTGTTCGGCCTGCCCCGTGATGGCTCACTGCGCACGGAGGTGAAGCCCGAGCCGCCCAGGATCGCCGGCAGGATCAATCCCGCGGGCGACAAGTAGCCGTTGTGTTGGGTCAGCTGTCCGACCAGTCGCGGCGTTGCCGGCTGCTCGGGATGTCCATCGCCTTGCGGTACTTGGTGACCGTGCGGCGGGCGACGGTGATGCCGTGCTTGGCGAGTTCTTCGACAAGCGCGTCGTCGGAGAACGGCTTCTTCTTGTCCTCGTTGTCGACGATCTCCTGCAGCTTCAACCGCACGCGGTCCCAGGCGATGTCCTCGCCGTCGGCGCCGGTGGTGCCGCCGACAAAGAACCGCTTGAGCGGGTAGATGCCGCGTGGCGCCTGGATCCACTTGTCGTCAACCGCACGGCTGACGGTGGTCACGTGAACGCCGACGCGGTCGGCGATCTGCTGCATCTTCAGCGGGACGATGAACTCGGGGCCCTCGTCCAAGAACCGCGTCTGGTGGTCGACGATCGCCTGCGCGACGCGGGTGAGCGTTCCGCGGCGCTGCTCGATCGACTCGATCAGCCACTGCGCGGCGTTGATCTTGCGTTTGATGTACTCGCGGGTCTTCGCGTCGGCGCCGCCGGCCTGGCGGAGCAGGTTGCGGTAGTACGGGCTGATGTACAGCGAGGGGATCTGCCCGTCTTCCAATCGCACCTTGTACCCGCCGTCGTCGGTCTTTTCGACGAACACGTCGGGCGTGACGCCGGGCACGGATGACTCGCTGAAGTCTGCGCCCGGCTTTGGCTTGAGTTTGCGTAGCTCTTCCCAGACCTCCTGGATCAGCTCGATCGAGTAGCCCGTCTTCTTCGAGATCAGCGGCAGCCGGTTGTTCTCGAGGTCTTCGAGGTGCGACTCGATCAGCGTGCTCAGCTCGTCGTAGTACGGCATGCCCGGGGTGAGCTGCATCTGCAGGCACTCCTTCAGGCTTCGCGCGCCAACGCCCGGCGGGTCGAGGTGCTGCACGAGCGCCAGCGCCTGCTCGGCGACCTGCAGCTGCTTGGCTCGCATGGCGTCGGCGTCGCCGTTGAGGTCGGCGGCCAGCGGGGGCAGCAGCTCCTCGAGCGGCGTCTTGAGGTAGCCGTTGCTGTCGAGGCTGTAGATGATGCGGTCCGCCATCTTGCGGACGTCATCCTCGGCCTCGAACCAGCTCAGCTGGTGGCTCAGGTAGTCCGACAGCGACTCCGGCCGGGCGACCATGTTGGCCATGGCGTCGTGGGCGCGGTCGGCGTCGGCCTCCATCTGCCCGCGCGAGGGGCGGCTCCGCTCCTCGTAGTCGTCGGGCAGGTTGTCCGCCATGTTGATCAGGCGTTCAAAGTCGTCCTCGTTGTTGGCGTCCTCCTTGACGACCAGCTCACGCTCGCCGTCCTCGGCGCTCTCGTACTCCTCGGTCTGCGAGCTGCTGTCGGAGTCCTCGCTCGGCTCCACGAGGTCCAGGCAGGGGTTGTCCTCCATCTCCTGCTCGATGCGCTCCTGCAGCGCCATGATCGGCAGCTGCAGGATCTCCATCGACTGGATCATCCGCGGTGCAAGCACCTGCTTCTGAGCCAGCTGCATTTGTTGCCCGAGAGACAACCGCATAGGACTACCCGTTCCGACTTGAAGGACCAGCGGGCCGGGCCCTCCTGGGCGGCTCCGCGACGATAGAGGTAGCATACCCCTGGGAATTCCAGAAGGTCAAACGCCCGGCAACGCAATCGGGCGCAAGAGCCCGTACGGGGCAGCGCCCCGGCTGAGAAAGACTAGCTTATTCCGACCGGGTATCCGCGTGGCGGTAGCCGATTGCCCCGCTGCGGGCGTCTGGCGGCACGGGAACCAACGGTTGAGCCGCCTGTCTGGCTGGTCGACGCGTCTTCAGGGGCCCGCTAGGCGTTGCCGCCCGGCATCAGGCCCTCGAGCCCGGGCAGGTTCAGCCCGCCGGTGATCTCCTGCATCGCCTCGGCCTGACGCTGCTTGGCCTTGCCGAGGGCGTCGTTGATGGCGGCGGGCAGCAGGTCCTCGATCATCTCCTTCTCTTGCTTCTCGAGGAGCGACGCATCGATGCGCACGGCCAGGGCCTCGCCCTGCCCGTTGACATCCACCTCGATCAGGCCGCCGCCGGCGGCGCCGGTCACCTTGACCTGCTTGAGCTGTTCTTGGATGCCCTGCATCTTGCCGCCGAATTCCTGCGCCTGCTTCATGATGCCCGCGATGTTGCCAAGTCCCTTGAGCATGCTTCTCCTCCGGTAATCTTTGGTTGCGGCCGCGGCGCGGCCCGGGCTACTTCTCGCTGGCCGGCGGCACGTACTTGAGCTTCTCTTGCGGCACGTCGAACAGCTCCATCGCGGCTTGCACGAACGGCCGCTGCGCGATCTCCGCCTGGCGTTGACGACGCGTCATCCGCTGCGGCGCCGGGCCGTTGTCGGCGGGCGCGGCGGACTCGAACTCGACCGTCAGCCTCCGCCCGGCGCAGGACGAGAGCGCCGACTCGAGCTGCTGCTTGTGGTTGGGCTGCTCGCAGGTATCGCGGCTCATCGGACGGTCGAACCGCACCCGCACCCGGTTGGCGTCGATCGAGTCGACCGAGACCGCCATCGCGGCCAGGTTGCCGAGGATGCCGCCGACCTGCTCGGTCGTGGCCCGCCAGAGGCGCTTAAGACGCTCGCCGTCGAGCGTCTCGCCCATGGCGGGTTGGGGCGGCGGTTCCGCTACCGCGGTTGGAGCGATCGGCTGGCTGGGCCTGGTGTCCGACGCCGGCGGAGCCGTCGGCGTTTGCGATCCGGTGGACGCGGGTCGCGCCGCGGGCGAGGGTGTCGGGGCGGGCGACTCGCTGGTCTCGGGTGCTGGCGGCGCCGGTGGCGGGTCCGACGCGGCGCGGGGCGCCGGTGTGCTGTTCGGCGTTGGTCGGTCTGATTGCGCCGCGGGCGGCTGGGCGGTGGGCGCCGGCGGGCGTGGCGGCGTCGGGCCCGACGAGGTGGGCGCCGGTGACGGCGCAGGGCGTTTGGCCGGCGGATCGGCGGGGGGCGGCGGCGCGCCGTCGCGGAGGCTGGCCACCAGCGTGGCCAGGTCGTCGAGGTCTTCGAGGTGGCAGACCCGCACGATCGCCATCTCGGCCAGCGTGCGGGTGTGGACGCTCACCCGGAGCCGCGCGGCGGTCTCGTCGAGGACCTGCAGCACGGCCAGCAATGTCTGTGGCCCGAGCGTCTGGGCGAGCGATTGCAGTTCTTCCGATTGGCTCGGCAACGCGTACAACGCTGCGTCCGTCCCCGCTCCGACCGACACCGCCATCACGTCTCGGAAGTAGCCCAGCAGCTGGTCAAGCAATTGACCGACGTCCGCGCCGCCGGCGATCGCGCTGTGCAGCTCGCCCAGCGCCCCCGCGGCGTCGCGTTCGGCGAGCCGGCGGGCTAGGTCGCTGACCCTTTGGGCGGGCGCGATCCCTAGCAGCTGGTTGACGTCGTGGCCTGTGACCGAACCCTCGGAAACCGCCAGCAGCTGCTCGAGCAGCGACTGGCTGTCGCGCATCGAACCGGCGGCGCGCATCGCGAGGATCTGCAGCGCTTCGGCGTCGATGCCGACGCCCTCGGACTCGGCGATCTGCGCCAATCGAGTCTGGATAGCGGTCGACTCGATGCCGGCGAAGTCGAACCGCTGGCAGCGGGACAGGATCGTGATGGGGATCTTGTTCGGCTCGGTGGTGGCGAACACGAACTTCACATGCTCTGGCGGCTCTTCGAGCGTCTTCAGGAGGGCGTTGAACGCCTCCTTGGTGAGCATGTGCACCTCGTCGATGATGTACACCTTGAACCGCGCCCGGCTGGGGCGGATCGCCACGTTCTGCCGGAGCTGGCGGATCTCGTCGATGCCGCGATTACTGGCGCCGTCGATCTCCAGTACGTCGACATCGTCGCCGGTCGAAACGCTCCGGCAGACGTCGCACTGGTTGCACGGCGTGGCGGTCGGGCCCCCATCCGGGTTGGCCGTGCAGTTGAGCGCCTTGGCCAGGATCCGCGCGGCGGACGTCTTGCCGACGCCGCGGGCGCCGGTGAACAGGTACGCGTGCCCTATCCTGCCGGTGGCGATCGCCTGCTTAAGCGCCTGCGCGACGTGCCCCTGACCGATCAGCTCGTCAAAGGTCTGCGGGCGGTACCGCCGCGCTACGACGACGTACTCGTCGCGCGGAGGGTCTTGGGGGCCGGCAGGGGTTTCGGGCATGGCCGTGACTCCCGGCACTCTCGCGGCGGCCGGCTGTGGGAGGTGTACTGACGCCCGTGGGCGGAGCGCCCGGCGGCGAAAGACGAAAGCCGGGCCCACACTCTAGTAGGCCACGCCTCGACATCAAGAGTCGGCGGCGACGCGGCGGTCGGCGAGAGGCCCCCGCACCTGGTTCACAAACTTATGGCTGCTGCGTTTCCACCCTGACCAGGTTCGCATGATCCCCATCACAGGGACCCCTCGCCGGCCGCCCCGCAGGGCCGCCGTGTAGAGACGCATTATGCCCCACGCCACGCCGGGTAGTCAAAGGGTAGGTCGGCGGTTGCCCATCATTCCCCGACTGCCGGCACGCAAATTTTTACAGTTCTGACGCACCTTTTCTAACTGCAGCAGCCGCTAGAACGTGGCCGGCGGGCCTCGCTGTGGCCGTCCCCCGGGGCTACTCTTGGGCTTCGGCATACGCTTTGCGCATTGCCTCGGCCGCGGTGAAGTCCCGCACCTGCGACTCGGCGATCTGGGACTGCCGCTCGGCCTCGCTCATCTGCTCGGCGATCTCGGCAAGCCTCTCGTCGCTTGACTTGAGGGCAGCGGAGAGCTCGCGCTGCTCAGCCTGAAGCGACCTGAGTTGTTGCTTGATCTCGTCCAGCCGGGCCTTGGTTTGGGCGACCGACTGGGCCTTGGCCTCGGCCGCCTCGGCGGCGGCCTGCCGCACGGCCTGCGCGGCGCCGAGCGACTGGGCGACTTCCGTTTGGCTCGCCGCCCGCTGCTGCGCCTCATCGGTCAGGCGGGCCATTGCCTGCGAGAACGCCTCCAGCTCGGCGGCAAGTTCCTTCTGCTCGGACGCGAGCCGCGTCCCCTGCTCGGCGGCTTGTTTGGCGGCGGCGTCGGACTCAGCCTTGGTGGCCCGAAGTCTCTCCAGGTTGGGCAGGCCAGCCTGCAGCTGTTCAACCGCCGCCAGCTGGTTGTTCGCCTCGTCCGATCGGTTCTTCGCCGCCTGCTGCGACCGCGCCGCGGCGTCCGCCTGCTGCCGGGCCCGCTGCGATTCAGCTTCCTGTTTGGCGACCGCGCCGCTGGCGTCGCTGTAGGCGGCCTCGAGCTCGGCCAGCCGGGCCGCCGCCTCGTCGGACGCTTCGGCATCGCCTTCGGTGGGCGGGTCGGCGTCCTGCTCCTCACGGAACGATGCTAGCTGTTTCTCGGCGGTTGCGAACTGCTTCTGCGCCGCCTCGAACGCCTTCAGCGACGCGTCGGCGTAGGCCTTGGCGGCGGTTAGCGACTGATCCTGATCCGCCAGTTTGGCGGACTGTCGTTCGGCGGCCTCCTTGGCGGCCGCCAGCTTCTGCTGGTAGTCGGCGTGGGCGGACTCGCCCTGCTCGACCGCCTGCTGCGCGGCGTCGTTGTTCTGCTTGGCCTCCACTAGTGTCTGCGAGTGCGCTTGGACTGCCTGGGCCGCGGCGGCGAGGCGGTCGTCGATGGTCGGCGGGTTGGGCGCCAGCGTCGCGTTGGTTTGTTTGTCTTCGACGCCCACCACGCGGACCTCGCCGGTATAGTCGGACGCGATCACCTGCTCGCCGTTGTGCGTGAACACGGCCGCCAGGGCGATGTCGTTCAGCTGGGTCAGGTCGGCCAAGTGGCCGCCGTCCGGTTTCCACAGCTTCACCTTCTTGTCCCGTCCCGCGGTGACGATCCGCCCGTCGCTGGCGAACGCGGCCGACATCGCCCCGCCGCCGTGCGCCTCGAACGACTTGATCGAGTTGCCCGCGGCGTCCCAGAGCCGCACCGAGCCGTCCTCGCTGGTCGACGCCAGCACCGAAGAGTCCGCCCGCCACGCGACCGACGTGATTGCGCCGCTGTGTCCGCGGAGGTCGTTGCGCTCGTTGCCCGCGGCCGCGTCCCACGTGCGGAGGCCCGTCGCGCGGTCGCCAGTGGCGATCAGCTTGCCGTCCGGGCTGAATGCCAGGGCGGTGATCCAGTCGGTGTGCTTGCCGAGCTGGTACGCCTGCTCGCCGTCGGCCACGCGGTACACCCGCACCTTCTTCTTGGGCCCGCCGATGGCGACCATTAACTTGTCGGGGCTGATGTCGGCTGCGAGCACGATGTCCAGCTCGTCGCCGATAGTGGCCAGCCGGGCGCCGCTCTTTACGTCGTACAGCGCGGCGTTGCCGAGCTTGGCGTGGCGCCCGCCGGCGACCAGCAGCAGGCTGCCGTCGCGGCTGAACCGGACCACCTGGGGGACGCCGTCGACGTACGGGACGATGCCCAGCAACTGGTGCGTGTCGGTGTGGTAGAACGAGACCTGCCTTTGCCAGGGGACCGCCACGACCGGCGCCCACCGGCTGGCGGCCAGCGACGGCGCCGGGCCGGCGTGGTCGGCGGTCACCACTGGCTGGCGGTACAGGCCGGTTGGCATGGCGGGTTCGCCGACCGGCTTGCCCGAGTTGTCGGTCGCGACCGCGGCGATGGCCGGTTTGGCGCTCGGCTTCGGCTTTGATCCTGCGTCCTTCAGCAGGCCGCCTTCGATCCACTGCTGGAGGATCTTGAGCTGGTCGCCAGGGATCTTCTCGCCGCCCGGCGGCATGTAGGGCTGCTCCTCGTGGTTCACCAACTTCCACAACCGCGACCCGCCGACGTCCGCCGAGGCGAGCACCTCGCCGCCGGCGCCGCCCGCCAGTGTCGCGTTGTAGTCGTCCAGCGCTAGGCCGCCCGACGCGTCGTCCTGGCTGTGGCAGGCCTGGCAGTGCTGGCGGAGGATCGGCGCCACGTGCTGGTCGAACGTGATCTTCTCGTCGGCCACCAGCGCGGGGGCGCAGCAGAACACGGCGGAGAGGGTGGCGAGGGTCGGGTGGGTGTATCGCAAGGCGCTGTCTCTTGAGAGTTACAGGTTTCGTAGCACGGGCGCTCGGCAGTCCATTCACCTCGTCGCCCCTGGCTCCGCCGGGAATAGGTTGGCTAGTGGTTGAACAGGAACTCCCTCGAGTTGAGCACCGCCCAGAACACGTCCTTTAGGGCCTGCTCTCGACCGTCCCCGTCGGGCGTGAGGCCAACCAGCTTCTGCTTCTCCTCAGCGCTGGGCGTGCGACTCAGGCAGCGGAGGTAGATCTGGTCGATGATCTGGTCGTTCGTGAGATCCTGGGAGAGCCACTCGCTGACCAGCTTGCCGCGGTTGATCTTGCCCTGCGTGGCGTCGCCGTTGAGCATGTGCAGCGCCTGGGAGAGCGTCGGCTCGGTGACTGCGCCACATGCGCAGACCGACTCGCGGCTGGCCTTGCCAAAGGTCTTCAGGAAATAGTTGCCCTTGGAGCCGTCGGCGATCTGGGTCGCCTTGGCGCCCGGTGGCAGGCCGGGCAGCTTGTCCTGCTTGGACGCGGTGGCCTGGCTCAGGCAGTCCCACAGCGACTCCGCCGGGATCCGCCGCGGCATCGCGCGGGCGAAGTTGCTCGTGTCGGTTGCGTTCGAGTCGTTCGGCTCGCACGACCGCTGGTAGGCGTTGGAGTTGCAGATGTCCCGAACCAGGGCCCGGAGGCTGAAGCCCGACTCCACGAACCGCTCGCCGAGCGCGTCGAACAGCGCCGGGTTGCTGGGCGGGTTGCTGACGCGGATGTCGTCGACCGGCTCCACCACGCCGCGTCCCAGGAAGTGCGCCCACACTCGGTTGGCGACGCTTGTGGCGAAGTAGGGGTTCTCCGACGCGGCGATCCAGTCGGCGGCCACCACCCGGCGGTCCTTGCCCTTGGTGTCGGGGGCCTCGTCACCGAGGAACTTGGGCGCCATCGACTGGCCGGTCACGGGGTGCTTCGACTCGCCGCTGCCGCGGTTGTAGACCAGCACCTCGCGGTAGTCCTCGCCTTGCTTCCGTGAGATCTGACTAAAGAACGCGGTGAACGCGTAGTAGTCGTCCATGGTCCAGCGGTCGAATGGGTGGTTGTGGCACTGGGCGCACTGGATGCGGATCCCGAGGAACACCTGCGCCACGTTCTCCGCAATCTTTTTCTGGTCCGGTTCGGCCTGGTAGAAGTTGACCTGCGGCGTGTCGAAGCTGGTGCCGCTGGCGCCGATCAGGTCGCGGACCACCTGGTCGAACGGGCGGTCCTGGGCGATCTGCTCGGTGACCCACTGCGAGTACAGGAACATCGGCTTGTACTCGACGCGGTTGGGCAGCTCGCGGACCATCAGCAGGTCGCACCACTTGGCGGCCCAGACCTGAGCAAACTCGGTCCCGGCCAGCAGCTCGTCGATCTTGGCGGCTCGTTTGGCGGGGTCGGCGTCCTCGAGGAACACTTTCCGCTCGTCGACGGTCGGCAGGCGGCCGGCAATGTCGATCGTGACGCGGCGGAGGAACTCCTCGTCGTCGGCCAGCGGGCTGGGGTTGATCCGCAGCGTTTGGAGCTTCTGCCCGACCAGCTCGTCGACGTAGTTGGCGGGCAGTTCGTCGACCGGCTCGAAGGGCTGGCCGCTGGGCAGCACCAGCACCTGGCTGCCGACGGTGTGGGTGTCGAAGCGGGCCATCACGAACGCCTCGCCCCGCTTGCCGGAGGTGACCAGGCCCATGTCGTCGATGGCGGCGCTGACGTCGTTGTTGGACTGGAACACGGCCAGGTGGGTGACGTCGCGGGTGGCGCCGTCGGAGTACTGCGCGACAGCGATGAACCGCTGCGACTGCCCGCCCGCTCCGACCGCGGCGGCGGGCGGGTAGATGGAGAGCGAAGTCACGGTGGGCGCCTCGGCGACATCGTTTGGAGAGCCGGCGGCGACCCAGTCCCGCAGCTTCTGGTAGTAGACGCTTTCCTGGTCGAAGAGCTTGCCGCCGGAGTGCGGCACCGCGGCGATGGCCTTCTCCAGCATCAGGCTCTCGTCGGGCAGCGAGGGGTTGAGCCTGCGGGCGGTCATCTCGCGGGTCAGGCGGTGGTGGTCGCCGGCCGGGTCGAACCCGAACAGCGACAGCCGGAACCCGTCCTTGCCGCGTGAGGCGCCGTGGCACCCGCCCGCGTTGCACCCAGCACGCATGAAGACCGGCATCACGTCGTGGCGGAAGCTGACCGGCGGGGCGGGCGTGTCGGCGGCGGAGTGCGCGTCGACCATAGCGGTCAAACCGGCGAACTCGGCCGATACGCGGGCCACGCCGTTGGCGCCGCCCGACAGCACGCCCGACTCCAGGCGGACCGCGTCGGGCTCGCCGTGCTCGGGGTCGACCCGCCAGTTGGCCAGGTCCGTGACGTCGAGGGTCATCCCGTCGGCGCGGCTGGCGATCGCCACCACCCGCTGCGTGTCGGCGGCGTGGTCCAGCATGATCTGCGGCGGGTAGACCTCTAGCCGGACGAACTCGGTCGGCGCGGTCTCGGCAAGGGCCGGTGCGCACGTGGCGAGCACCAGCACAAGGGCTCTGCGGCAAGTGGTCATGACTGACCTCCATTGTTGTTGGGGGGCGCGCCGGCGGTGGCCGCGGGGTCGGCCGGGCGGGCGTCGACCCGCACCTCGGCGTAGCCCTGCGTGTACACAACCGGCTCGTCGGCCACGGTCAGCTGCGCTTGGCAGCCCAGGCCACGGTGGCGGCCCGGCTTGGCGTCGGCGGCAATGGTGAGGGCGAACGTGGCGGACGTGGCGTCCTTGGTGACCCTGACCGGCTCGGCGGTCACGCCGGGCGGCAGCCGCGCGAGCTTCAGCTCGGCCTCGCCGTCGAACTCGTGCCGCTGGTTGAGCTCGAGCGTTAGCTCGGCCGACTCGCCCTGCTTGGCGTTCACCGTGGGCACCTTCATGTCGAAGTACGGCTCGGCCACCGTCAGCGGCATAAACGGCGTGCAGGCGTAGACCCGACCGCCCGAGTTCAGCTCGCCCACGACCGTCATCTGCCATTCGCCGGTGCGGGCGTTGCCGTTGGCGGTGGCGGGGATAATCGCCTCGTTCTTGCCCTTGGTGATAGAGCGGGAACGGTTGGAGGACACGCCAGGAGGGTTGTAGAGCGTGTAGATGCGGATCGACTCGTCGAAGCCCTCGTCGCGGTCGGCGATGATCTTCAGGTTCTTGGACCCGCCCTGGACCAGTGGGGAGTGGGTCTCTTCGATGCGTAGGCGGAACGGCAGTGACTCGGTGACCGCGACCGGTACGCGCTCGGCGAAGTGGCTCCACATCGGCCGGTTGTTGCGTCCGCGGGCGAACCAGGTCTGCTGGGCGACCTTGGTGAGGATGTCCTGCTCGTCTTCGACCTTGGTTACCTCCATCGGCGAGAGCGACGCCGCCAGTGGCGCGTCCTCGGCGGCTGAGAACACTACCGGCAACCGGTTATAGTTACCCGCCAGCGGAAACACCTCGGCGGTGACGCCCTCGGGCAGGTTTTTGAGTGTGACGTTCAGGTCGCCGCCCAGATCGCGGCGCGTCAGCGTTAGGAGCGCGGCGGTCTTGCCCCCGCGGGGAACCTCTAGGACGGTTGCCTCGTAGCGGCGCCGCTCTTCGATTTTCACTTCGGCGATGGCGGTCCGCTCGGCTGCCTCGAGGAAGTAGACAAAGTCCTCGGCGCCGCGCTGCAGGCGGTCTTCCACCTGCAGCAGGTACTTGCCGTCCTCCGGCACGGTGAAGCGGATGTAGCTGTCGGGGGCGCCGCGATCGTCGTCGTTGCCGGCCAGGTTGCCGCCGTCCGCCTTCCGCACCCGCAGCACCGCGTCAAGCGGCGAGCGGAGCTCGCGGGCACGCACACGCAGCTCCCAGACCTGCCCTTTCTTGCCCTCGAAGGAATACCAGTCCTGATCGTTGGCCTCGCCGATCACGCCGACCGCGCCGCCGGGGACCGACATGGGCGTCGGCTCTTTGCGGCTATTGTTGGGCTCGATGTCCAGCGCTGGCGGCGTGTCGAGCAGCTTGATCGGCAGCGACGACGGCGCCACGCCGCGTTCGTCTTCGGCCCAGTAGGCGTACTCGTCGCCCTCGGGGGGCATCCGCACCTGCTGCTCGCCGCCGCCCGCGTCGATCCACCGGACGGTCACCTCCTCGCCGCGGCCGGCGGCGGGCGGGAACACGGCCGCGGGGCGGGGGAAGTCGCCGATGTGGAGGCGGTAGATGCAGTTGTCGTCGCCGCGGTAGGCGGATTCGCGGAGCCGCACCAGGTAGCGGCCGGTCTTGGGCGCCGTGATCGACAGGAACGCGTCCTGGTGGGCGGCCGCGGCGTCGTCGCAGTGGGCAATGACCCCGCCGCTTTCGTCCAGCAGCTCGATCACTGGATCGAAGAACGTGCGGCCCATCCGCAGCCCCTCGACCTCGACCGATACTCGCTGTCCCTCCTCGGCGTTGAACGCGAACACATCCACGTCCTCGCGTTTCACCACGCCGTTGATGGTCGAGTTGAAGGCCACCTCCTGCGGAGCCTGGACCGAGTCGTTAGGGTCGGCCTCCTTCGCTTCGGGCAGCGCGCCGATGTGGAAGGTGCGGATCTCGCTCAGCCCGCTCTTGGTCCGCAGCCTCACCGCGTGGCGGCCGAGGGGGCAATCGGGCGCAATCGCCAGTTTCACCCGCACGCGGTTGTCGTCTACCCGTTCCAGCGCCGCCGTTTGCACACCCGGCTCGTAGAAGACGACTTCTTCGGGATCGATCCCGACGCGGCCGCCGACGAAGTCGACGTTCAGCTCGGTCCCGCGCTGACCGCCGGCGGGCTCGAGCCGGCTCAGCCGGGGTTCGTACGCCGCCGCGGTGGCCGCGACGGCCAGCAGCACGGCAAGGATCAACGTCTTGGCTGCGGTCTGGTTCACCTTCGATTCCCCCTGAAGTGAAGCGACACGTGGCTGATAGGCGGCGGTCTACGCGAGCAGTTCTTTCCGGACGAGGCCGCCGTCGATGATCTCGATCGGCCGGTCGCCCGGCGCCATCAGCTCCTTCTCGGGAGCGATGCCCAGCAGGTGGTACATAGTGGCCGCCAGGTCCTCTGGCGTGACTGGGGTCTCTTCGGGTTCGGCGGACGTGGGGCCCGACGAGCCGATGACCGCACCCCGGCGGATGCCGCCGCCGGCCATCGCAACGCTGAACACCTTGGACCAGTGGTCGCGGCCGGCGGTGTTGTTGATCTTCGGCGTGCGGCCGAACTCGGACGAAACCAGCACGACGGTCTCGTCCAACAGGCCCCGCTCGTCCAGGTCGGTGATCAGCGTGGAGAACGCCTGGTCGAACGCCGGCAGCTGCCGCCGCATGTTGTTGGTGATGTCGTTGTGGTGGTCCCACCCGCCGTAGGAGAGCGACACGAACCGCGCGCCGGCCTCGACCAGCCTGCGGGCCAGCAGCATCCGCTGCCCCGCAGGGTTGCGGCCGTACCGGTCCTTGGTCTTGTTGTCCTCCTTGTTCATGTCGAACGCCTCGCGGGCGTGCTGCGAGCCGATCAAGTTGAACGCCCGCTGGTAGAACTCGTCCATCGCGGCGACCGCGTCCGACGCGGTGCGTTCCGTGAACCGCCCGTTGACCGTTTCGAGCGCCGTCATGCGGCGGTGGTAGACGTCGTCGTTGACGAACCCGGGCCGCTCCAGGTCACGCACGCGGAAGTCGCCTCGGGCCGGGTCGCTGCCGACGCTGAAGGGCGCGTACGCGGTGCTGAGGTACCCGCTGTGGGCGTACGGGTTGGGGGCGTTCGGTATGCAGACGTAGGGCGGCAGGTTCTTGCGGGGGCCGAATTCGTGGCTCACCACGCTGCCGAAGCTGGGGTACATGAGCGCCGGGCTGGGCCGGTAGCCGGTCATCATGTTGTGCTGGCCGCGCTCGTGCGCGGCCTCGCCGTGGGTGACCGATCGCACGACCGTCAGCTTGTCCGCCACGCCGGCGGTGCGGTGCATCAGTTCTCCGAAGCGCACGCCGGGCAGCTTGGTCTCGACGGAGCCCAGTTCGCCGCGGTACTCGATCGGCGCCTCGGGCTTGGGGTCCCACGACTCCTGCGCGGCGAGCCCTCCCTGGAGGAAGATGTGGATGACGCTCTTCGCCTTCTGCGGCGGCGTGACGTACTTGTTCGAGGCGGCCTGAGCGGCGCGGATGGCGAAGAAGTCGCCGAGGTTGAGTCCCAGCGCGCCGACGGCGCCCGCGGTCAAGAAGCCACGACGCCCAACGTGTGTACGACGACCCATAGCAACGATCTCCCTGGAACGCGAAGCGGTAAGCGGCACCCAATCGCCAAGCGGCGCGCGGGGACGACGGCGTCCCTCAACGGGCGGAGCAACTCGCAGAAGTCGCGGCCAGCGGCCGCGTGTAAAGGCAGCAAGCGGAGGGAAGGATGGATAGTAGGCAGGTGACGTGGCGGGCGCCTCTAAAACCCGTCACGTGGCCTGCACTGTAGCGGCCGCCAACCGCGTTGTCAAAAACTGCGCGGACGGGGAAGAAAGCCGTGCGCAAATCGAAGGGAGCGGTCCCCGGTCGAGCGACTCTGGGGAGACCGGGCGGAGAAGAGAAGGCACGCCCGTTGTCGATCGGGGCAGGCGCCGCACGGGTAGCCGCGTCTTGCCGGCCACGGGGCGGCCGATGATTGCCGCCCCGTGGGTCGCGGGGACGCCCCAGCCGAGGGTGGAGGGGGCGTGCTGCCGCGGTGGCTGCGCGATCCGAAGGCCTCACACGAGGCCACCGGACAGGTTAAGCGACGTTGACCGCCACGTCGGTGGTCAGCAGCGGCGGGGCTGCGGCGTCTGCGGTCGCCCAGGGCTCCAGTTCATCCCGCAGGACGAGCATGTCGCTGGGCGCCTCGATGCCGACACGCACTTTGTCGCCAGAGACTTTGACGATCGTGACCACGACCGAATCGCCGACTCGGATGCGCTGGGTTTCTTTCCGAGATAGCACGAGCATTGAAGACCTCCGTGTCAATTAAGCGGGTTCAGTACACGCGGAGCCGCCGAATTGGCCGCTCGGAGCACAGCCTCGGGCGTTGCGTGCGGGTGGGCCTCCCGCCGCGACGGCTGTGCACGTATGTATACTAAACCCGGTGTTCGCTTGTCAACTACTTCCGGACGACGCCCTAGGGCGTCGTCCGGCCTCGCAACTCCTTTGCGAGGCCATGTCGACACGGGGGTGAGAACACCTTCCGCCAGTAGCTAGGCGGCGCACGGCACGGCGGCCGTCAGGAACCGTTCACCCTGCGATCCATAAAAGAGGACCGTGTGGGAGTCCATTTCCCAGATGGCGGTCAACTGGAGCTGACGCGGGCCGTGCAGGCAGAAGTGCCAGCCGCACACCTGACCCGCCCGTTGCAGCGAGCGGTGGCTGAGCTGAAAGCAGTCCGCCCGCAGGTTGTCGCGTGAACAAAGAGTCGTGTGAACAAAGTCCCGAACCGTCGTGAACAGATCGGCGCTCCTCACATCTTCATCCATACGCCCGCAACGCCTCCTAGTTGATGCGCCAATGAGTCTGACGACGCCACGCACCACTGTTTCCTCACACCCTTTCGACACCAAAAGGTATCGGTGCCGGTGAATGGGGAACTTTGGTGCTCTTGGTAAAATGCGACGCCTTGTGGGGGTGGCGCGCCTGTCGAGCCGGCAACGTGATAGGCCGGCGAGCTGAGTATCGACCGCCACAGAGCGACGCCGGCGGCGCAACGGCGCCCCGCGTCAAAGGCCCGCCGACCCGCAGGGTGGGCGCAGCTTCGCCCGTTTGAAGTCCTTGCAGCAGGGACGCCCGGCTACTCCTCGAAGATGCCCGAGCCGAACCCAGACTCGCGCTGGGGCGAGTTGGCGGGCGTGTGGTCGGCCATGCTCGAACCGCCCGGTCGCCGGTGGGGCCCGCCGGTGGAATTGGGCATCGGGTCGCCCGCGGGCGGGTGGTGCGGCCGGTTCACGGCGCGCGAGTCGTGCGGCGAGTCGACGCGGCGGGTCTCGACTTCGTCGGCGCTGTAGTCCTCGCCGTCGAGGTCGTCGTAGCGTGATACGTAGCCAGGCTGAGCCGCCAGTTCCAACTCGTTCTCGTACTCGCGGATCACGTGGGCCTGAATCATCTCACGGCAGGCCGAGTTGATCGGGTGGGCGATGTCGGCGTATAGCTTGGCCCGCCCGTCGGCGTCCTTGATCAGCCGCCCCTCCGCCAACCGGCTGCCGCACTGGTTGCAGTGGTTGGCCCGCAGGTGGTTCTTCATCCCACACTTGGGGCAGTGGGAGGTGAGTTTGCGGCTGGGCATCGCAACGAACGGGCCGCTCGCGCCCTCGATGATCTTCAGGTCGCGGACGACAAAACAATCGTCGAACGTGATGGAGCAGAACGCCTTTAGCCGCTCCTGGGACTCGTCCATGAGCTTGATGCGGACTTCAGTGATCTCCATCCTTACCTCCAGGTGGGTCTGTTGGGCCCTACGCCCCGCCGGCTACGTGGTGCATGTGGCGACGACCCAGGCAGCCTGCCGGGCCCTCAGCCAGGCCGCGGCCTGCTTGGCTTGGTGATGGTTGCGGCACAGGCCGAAGTAGGCCGAGCCGCTTCCTGTCATCTGATGGGCAACAAACGGGAGTTGGGAAAACGCCGCGGCGAGTCGACGGAGTTCATCGCAGAGCTCCATCGCGGCCGCCTGTAGTTGATTCGTGACCAGGCCGGGTAGCTTGCGCCAGCTCCCCGCCTGCAGCGCCTGCAATAGCATCGCGACCCGCCCCGTCGCCGATTCCCCCGCCGGTTCTGCGGAAGGCGAGCAGCGTCGGAACACTTCGGCCGTTGATAACCCAGCCCGCGGCTTGGCAATCACGCACGGCAGACCCGCGGGCACGGCGGCAGGCGTTACCAGCTCGCCACGCCCCTCGCACAAGTTGGCTCTTCCAGATAGCTGCCCGGGCACATCGCTGCCTACCTGGGCCGCCACCGACAGCATTTCGGAGTCGGTCAGCCCGAGTCGCCAGATGTGGTTGGCGGCTACTATGGCAGCGGCGGCGTCGCTCGACCCCCCGCCTAGCCCCGCCTGGGCGGGGATTCGTTTGTTGATTGTCACCCGGCAGTCTGGTTTACGACCAACTTGGTCGAACACCGCCCGCAGCGCGCGGGAAACCAGGTTATTGTCGTCCGTCGGCACGGCGGCAGCATTGACTGAACCGTTTAGCGCCCGGACCGAGACTTTAATGGTTCCCGTATCCGCAGGACCGGGACGCACGACAAGCGTGTCGCAGAGGCGCACGGGGCAGAGCAGGGTGCGGATGCCGTGGAACCCGTCTGGACGCTTAGGCAGAACGTCTAGGCAGACGTTCACCTTCGCCGGGGCGTCGATGAGCCAGCCGGCGGGGGACTCGCGGGGTACACGGATACCCTGCATTGGGGCGTCCTTGTCATGTGAGGGCGACCCCGCGTGTTAAGTGTCGACGATCTCCCCGACTTACCCTCCGAGCGAAACGTGGCCGTCGTGGCATGGCCAAGGTTTCATGGGAGTTTCTCCGCTGCCGGCACACCGCTCGCGCGTGGTCGCTGGTTACCTAACTCTTGACGTCGAAAAATCTTAAAGAAAATCGGCTTGCGGGTCAATGTAACTTGCTATCGCCTTGAGCCGGCACGATAGCTTGACTGACCGTCATAGGGGGCGGGTGGCTGTCTCAAAATGAAACCCCGCCGGTAAGCTATAGTTGCCCAAACCCGGACAAACCCTCAGATTCTGCGCGTTTCACCATGCCCAGCCCCGCGTCCCGCCTCGCCCCCAGCCTGCTGGGCGACCTCAAGATTGCCGCCCGCGGATTCTGCATGGGGGCAGCGGACATTGTGCCGGGCGTGTCGGGCGGCACGGTGGCGCTGATCTTGGGCATCTACGCCCGCCTGGTCACGGCCGTCAGCCGCGTTGACCGGACCCTGCTGGGTCTGCTGGCCAAGCGGCAGTGGTCGGCGGCCGCCGACCACCTGGACCTGCGGTTCCTGATCGCCCTCGCGTGCGGCATTGGCGCCGGCGCCGTCGGGCTGGCCGGAGTGATGCACACGCTGCTGGAGGAGCACACCGAGCTGACCTACGCGGCGTTCTTCGGGCTGATCCTGGCGTCGGGACTGCTGGTGGGGCGGATGTGCCGTCCGGCCGGTTCGCAGCAGGCGGCGCTGTGCGTCGGACTGGGGGTGGCCGGCGCGGCCTTCGCTTTCTTCTTGGTCAGCCTGGCCGCGGTGACGGGCCCTCCCGGCCTGGGGTACACCTTCCTATCGGGAGTGATCGGCATCTGCGCGATGATCCTGCCCGGCATCAGCGGATCCTACCTGCTGTTGCTGTTGGGCAAGTACCACGAGATCACCGGGATCATCAAGAACCTCGCCCATTTGGAGGTTTCCGGCGCCGACGTCGCGACGCTGGCCACGTTTGCGGTGGGCTGCCTGATCGGCCTGCTGATGTTCAGCAAGCTGTTGAAGTGGCTGCTTGTCCGGTACTACTCGCCCACCATGGCGGTGCTGTGCGGGTTCATGATCGGCTCGCTGTACAAGGTCTGGCCGTTCCAGCGAGGCGACGCGCCGCCAGAGGCCTCGTTCAAAGAGCGAGCGCTCACCATGGAGCCCATCTGGCCACAGGAGTTCGGCGGGCACGAGCAGGCGTGCGTGGCGATCGCCGTGGCGTGCCTCGCCGGCGTGCTGGTGGTCGATGCGCTCGCGCGGCGGTTCGAGCCGCAGCACACCCCATCGGCGGACGCCGCCGCGGTCCGCTAGAGCAGCCGCTCGGCGAGCGTGCGGATCTGCTTGCCGACCTCCTCAACCGACCGCCCGGCGTCGATCACGTGGATGCGATCGGCGTTGGCCGCGCCTTCCGCCAGGAACCCCTCGCGGACCCGGCGCCGGTAGTCGTCGCCGCGGCGTTCCATGCGGTCGCGCTCGCGCTGCATCCGCTCGTCGGCGATGGCGGGGTCGAGGTCGAGCAGGAAGGTGGCGTCCGGCGTGAGCCCGTCGGTGGCCACCTCGCCGACCGCACGCACCGCGTCCACGGCCAGCCCGCCGGCGTGGCCCTGGTATACCACGTTGGCCAGCAGGTAGCGGTCGGACACCACCACCTCGCCGCGGGCCAACGCCGGGCGGATGACCTGCTCGACCAGCTGCGCCCGGGCGGCCATGTACAGCAGCATCTCGCTGCGGGCGCAGATGGGCGTGTCGTCGGGGGCGTGCAGCACGATCTCCCGCACGCGGTCGCCCAGCGGCGTGCTGCCTGGGTCGCGGCACTCGCAGACGGTCAGTCCCCTGCCCCGCAGCCAGTCGCAGAACAGACGGATCTGGGTTGTCTTGCCAACGCCGTCGAGGCCGTCAAAGGTGAAGAACATGCCGCCGAGTATAGCGGCTCGCCTTGCCCGTGGCGCTAGCAGGCGGGCGGTCTCGCGCGGCCGTAGACACCTACCATGTTCGTCGCCCGCTGAGCCACCAGCTTGCGCAGCGCGGGCGGCCCGATCACCTCGGCCTGATCGCCGTAGCCGAGCACCCACCAGCTCACCTCGCCCAGCCCCGAGACCGTCGCGTGAAAGTCCAGCCGGCCATCGTCCCGCCACTCGCAACGCTGCGTCTTGTGCCACAACACCTCCGCGACATTGTGCGCGACGAGCGGCTCGAACCGCACGTGCACCTGGCTGTCGGGCCCCGAATCAGGGATCAGCCGCCAGGCGTTGCCGAGGTACCGCCGCAGGCTGAAGCTCTTGGGCCGCCGGAAGGTCTCGCCGGTTGGCGTTAGTGAGTCGATCCTCGAGAGGTTGAAGGTGCGGACCTCTTTGTGCAGCGAGGACCGCCCCACCACGTACCAGCTGCGGCGGTCGAAGAGCAGCTCGTAGGGCCGCAGCTCGGTGTGGATGGTCTCCCACTCGGTGAGGCTGCCGTAGTCGATGCGCACTGTCCGCCGCGCGGCCTGCGCGTCGACCAGCTGCTGATACACCGACTTCTTATCGGTCAGCGGGTTGCGGGCCGTGGGCCGGAGGTGGATGGTCCGCGTGACCTGCTGGAATCGCTCACGAAGCTCGTCCGGCATCGACGCCAGCAGCTTCCTCGCCGCGACCGCGGCCGGCTCGAGGAACGCCGGCATCTCGGCGGCGGCCGCCTGCTCTGTCAGGCAGATCAGGGCGAGCGCCTCCTCGGCCGTGAAGTTGGTCGGCGGCAAGAAACTGGCGCCGACCAGCGAGTAGCGGCCGGAGTCCTGGTCAAACTCCACCGGCACGCCGGCGGTCTTCAGCGACTGCAGGTCCCGGAACACGGTGCGTCGGCTAACGCCACAACCGGCCGCCAGGCCGGCGGCGTTCTGCCCGTCACCAGCCTGCAGCGTTTGCAGCAGCTTGAGGAGTCGTGTAATCCGCTTGACGTTCATAACCGCCGGGGAAGGACGTTGCACCGCCCGCCTGCTCGACGCCGGGCAGCACGCGTGGCGCCGCGGCCTGGCCGGCTTCATAGTTTACATGGCGAAGCTGGTCGTCGACCTCAGTCTGGGCGCCCATGGCCGGGTGCGGCAGCTGGACCGGCTCGCCCTCGTACACGGGGGCGGCCGGCGTCGGGGTCCCCTCGTAGATCACGCCGCCGCCGCCCGCCGACCCGCGGTCGGCGCCGGTCTGGGCGTGGGGGCCACGGCTGAACACGTTCGGCCGGGTGAAGCCGTAATCCAGGTACATCGAGGCGTCACGCTGGCGGGCCCGACGCATCGCGTCGAAGTACGCCTTGCCGGGCCAGGGGCCCTCGGCCAGGTACACGCCGTTGTAGTCCAGCAGCGAGCCCTTGCGGTAGTGCACCTCGACCACCGACAGGTTGTAGTCGGTCAGCGAGCGGTAGTAGGCGCTCTCGGCCTCGGCCCGCCGCCGCTGCGCGTCCAGCAGCAGGTCGAGCGTGATGCGGCCCGCGTCGAACACGGCCTGTACGGCCTCGACCTCACGCTCCGCCGCCACGCGGCGGTTGAAGTTGGTCTGCGTCAGCTGGTAGTTCAGGTCGACGTCGCGGACCGAGTCGCCCAGCTGGTGCGAGATCTCGAGCTCCAGGTCCTGCAGGATGGCTCGGTCGCGGGCCAGGGCCAGCTGGTGGTGCCGCACGGTCGACAGCTGCCGGCGGAAGCCGATCGGCAGGCTGAACCGGGCGCCGACCTCCCACTCCTGGAAGTCGCCGCCGGTCAGCGTGTTGAACGCGTTGCTGCCGTTGGCGAACGGCGCCGGGGCGTTGCCCGAGCCAATCAGGTTGTCGCCGGCGCCGAGCCAGCGGTACGTGCCGAACGCGTCGAGCCGCGGCAGCAGGTGATTGCGGGCGGCGATCAGCTCCAGCTCCCGCTTCTTGATCTCCCACTTCTGCTTCCGGATCTCGACCCGGCGGACCTGCGACTCGCCGTGGATGCTGCTCCAGTCGAACGACACCTGCGCGGTGGTCGGCTCGTCGGCCGGTCGGATCAGGCGTCCGTCGGACATCGACAGACCCATCACGTAACGCAGGCGGGCCTCCGAGCGGTACAGGTCGGTCAGGCCCTGCTCCACGGCGGCCTTAAACTGGAAGTACTGGGCGCGGGACTGGGCCTCGCGGTCGGCCGAGCCCCCCTCGGCGCCCTCCTTGTACAACGCCGAGACCTTCTTCCAGGTCTCCAGGGCGGAGTCGCGGCCCATCTTGCGGGCCTCGAGGTCGCGGTAGGTGAAGTACAGCTGCCAGTAGCTCTGCTCCACGTCACGCATCAGGTTGCGGACGCCGCCCTCAAAGTCGGCCAGCGTCTGGTCGGTGTTGATGCGGGCGAGCACCACGCCGTCGAACGCGTTGGTGATGTTCGCCGCGTACTGATCGGAAGTGTGCGGGCCGGCGATGCGGTTGTACTGGGCGCCGGCGCCCTGCAGCAAAGGCCGGCTGAAGAACGCCTCGAAGTTGGTCTCCCAGATGCTCGGCTGAGCGGTCTGCGCGATAAAGTTGCTGTTGGTGTTGTAGGTCGAGTTGTTGCGGATAGCGAACTGGGTGCCGTCGGCCGCCAGTTTCGAGATCTGTGTCTGCGATGTCCCCAGGTCCTGCTGGAAGATCGGCGACTGGAAGATTGCCGCCACGCCGCCCAGGTTCTGCGGGCGGTCGTTCTTCTGCCAGCTGGTCGTCATGTCGAGCTGCGCGTCGAACTCGCTCAGGGCCGCCTCGACGCCGGTACCGCTGAACGCCGACGCGAACGAGCTGCCGGTGGTGGTCTCACGCAGGGCCGGGTCGTAGGTGGTGGTCACCGCGACCGAGCTGACCAGCGTCCGCGAGATCGACTCGGGCGTGTTCTGCGCCACCTGCGCCCCCACGATCGCGGCGCCGCCGATCTGCCGCATCACCTGGCTGTTGCACAGCGTGATGCGGGTGGCCTCCTCGAGGGTGAGGTCCCACATCTCGTACTGGTCGGTGTTCTTGAGCGTGAGCGGCGGAAGCGCGCCGGTCACCTCGTCGAGCGACGGCTCTTCTACGTCCGGGTACTCGATATCGGTCGCGACATCCAGGTAGTGCGACAGGTCGCCGTCCTCCATGAAGTAGAACGGCTGGGTGGGTCGACAACCCGCGGCTAAGGTGGCGCCGCACAGGATGAGTGACCAGAAGGCTCGGGTGTGCCGGTGCATGACGTGCGTCCCTGACGGAGGTTCTTCAAACGCCTTGCGGCGTCGTCGTGATCTTGATTCGCATCAGCGGCGACCCGCGTTGGTTGACGCGGCGTCGCCCCTCCCCCCAGAGGGCCGCTTGCCCCTTCGAAGGCCACCCGTCACGCACCGTGCGCAACCGATGGCAGGACAATCAGCACAGTTGGTATCGTCGGCCTAACCGGCAAACTTTGACATTTGGGCGACTTTGCCGCAGAAACCTCTGCTGGCGCCGCTAGCCGAAGCGGGGTTTTGTCCCCAAAAGGGCCAATATCGATTGCTAGGGACAAAACTCCCCGCCACAGCGCCGACTGGAAATCCCTAACTGTTTTTCTGTAAAGACCTTACGGCGTTCTCGTCGCTAGAATCGCGGCGGGTTTTGTCCGAAACGGTGCGCACATAGCGGACAAAACCCTCCGCCGGCGCCGCGGTCAGTGGCGGCTTAACTCTCCGTGAGGTAACGACTTATCGCAAACCGAGCGGCCTTCCCGTCAGCACAGTATTGACCACTGCCGCGGGGACAAAACGGACAAAACTCGTGACCGCGGAGGCGACCGCTCTGGCAGCGGCCATGTGCCTTCCAGATTGCCAAAGAGCCGCGGAACCGGTCCGCGCAACCCTTCATTCGACCACGGCAGGTGGCCGGTTTCGACAAGAAATCGGGCAGAGGGAGAGCGGCCCAAGGCGCGTTGGGGCCGGCTCTGGAGGCGGCCGGCGTTCGCACGCGGTCAAGCGCGGCGGTAGGATGCGTACCGCGGTGCGCCAGTCGAACGCTTGGCGCTCCTCGGACTCTTTTCTCTTCGTGGACGTGGTGAAGGTGCGGGCGTGATGAAGCGGACTCTGCTCTGTGCGTTGCTACCGCTCGCCGGCTTGTCTGCCGGTTGGCCGACCCTCCGGGCGGACATCTACCAGTGGGAGTACATCAACCCCGCCAACCCGAGCGAGGGCAAGCAGCCGAGTGCGACGCTCGCGCCGCAAGGGGCGGGCGTGGATGCGGCGCCGCGCGCGTTCCTCGACCGGCGCGATCTCACCAAGGCCTATCTGATCGGGGCCGACCTGACCAACGCCTACGTGTACCGCGCGAACCTCACCAACGCCGACCTCAGCGGCGCCAACCTAACCGACGCCAGCATGGCCAGCGTCACGTTCACAGGCGCGGTGCTGGCGCAGGCCGAGATACGCGAATCGGTGCTCGCCGACGTCACCTCCCGTGGTTTCACGCCCGCTCAGCTCTACTCGACCGCCAGCTACCAGAACCAGGATCTGTCGGGGATCATCTTCGACGGCAACGACTTCACAGGCTGGGACTTCTCTTCGCAGAATCTGTCCCGAACGAGGTACTACAGCGCAACACTGACCGGCGCCGACTTCACCGGCGTCGTCCTGCGGGACGCGAATCTTCACCGCGCGACTCAGGGAGGGTTCTCCGCGGCCCAGCTCTACTCTTCGGCCAGTCATCAGAACCAAGACCTCCGTGGGGTACTGCTCAGCAACTGCGACCTGACGGGCTGGGACCTTGCCGGGCAGGACCTAACCGGCGCCAGCTTTCTCAGCGCCACGCTGCTCAATGTCGACCTGAACGGCGCAACGATCGAAGACGTAACTTTCTACAACGTTACGTCGGAGGGCTTCACGTCGGATCAGCTCTACTCGACCGCCAGCTACCAGTCGGGCAGCCTGCGAGGCGTCAATCTGGGGTACAACGATCTCGCCGGCTGGGACTTCGCCGGCCAGGACCTGACGGGCGTCAACTTAAGTGCCTCGGAGCTGGCGGGCGCAAGTCTGGCCGGCGCCGAAGTCGCTAACGCGTGGTTTCAGAACTCCACATCCCGCGGTTTCACTGTGGATCAGCTCTACTCCACGGCCAGCTACCAGGCGAAGAGCCTGCCCGGAGTCAAGTTGTACGGCAATGATATGGCGGGCTGGGACTTTGCCGGGTTCAACCTGGAGGGGGCATCCTTCGGCGGCGGTTCGCTCGTCGATACCGACTTCACCGACGCTGACATCCGCAACGCCACTTTCGGGCAAGCCACCTACTCCGGCTGGACCGCCGAGCAGCTCTACTCAACCGCAAGTTATCAGGCCGGGGATCTGCGTGGGGTGTCACTGCTCATCAACGACCTGATTGGCTGGGACTTCGAGGGCCAGAACCTCCTCGGCGCTAACCTCTCAGCCAATCTCGAAGGCGCCAGCTTTCGCCACGCCTATCTGGCGAACGCGGAGATGAACGCGTCGGGCATCGATAACACGCACCTGGCGGACTTCACCGGCGCCGACGCCCGCGGCGCCCAGGCCTACTTTGGCGACGCAGCAACCACCGACAACATGATCTACCCGGACGGCAGCGTTGCGGGCCTCGACCTGACGCTCGAGAACCGGTGGATAGTCCGCGACTACGACGGCTACGACAACGGTTACGACCCGCCCGATCCGCCGCTCGCGATCCGCGTGGAGGAGGGGTTCACCACGGCGCCAGAGAGTGTGATCGAAGTCCTCTTTGAGTCCGACGCGTGGGACTCGATCATCTTCTTCGAAGCCGGCATCGCGGTGACGCTGGACGGCGTGCTCGACCTGGCGTTCACGGTGGACGTTGATCTGGCCGATCAGGTGGGCCGCACGTTCCGCCTGTTCGACTGGACGGGCGTCGCGCCCAGCGGGGCGTTCACCGTCGAGAGCGAACACTCGTGGGACCTGACCGGCCTGTACACCACGGGGGAGGTGACCCTGCTGGGCGTCGGAGGCGGGCTGCCGGGCGATTTCAACAACGACGGCGTCGTCGACGCCGCCGACTACACTGTCTGGCGGGACCAGGTTGGCGCCCCGGCCGGCACGCTGCCTAACGACCCCACCGGCGCCCCTGTTGGCCCCGAGCAGTACGCAACCTGGCGGGCGAACTTCGGCCAGTCGGCGGCCCAACCGGCCGCCACCGCGGCGCCCGAGCCGGCGGCGCTGCTGGCGTTACTGGTCTGCCTAGCTCGCATGCCCCGGCGCTGTCGAGTGCCGGTAGATTAGCTGTGGGATCAGGCTCCCCCAATTCCCGAGGCTGCGTGAGACTCGGAATGGCGGCTGTTTAGTCCCGCCGCGCCGACTCGATCGCAGTCAGTTGCGTCACGTGGTTGTCGCGGCCCAGGTCGCGGACCGGGCCGACGCTTTCGATTTGGTTCCCTTCCGAGAGCTCGGCGAGCACCACCGGGTGCCGGGTTTCGTTCTCGATGCGGATGCGCTCGGCCTTGTACCTGCTGGGGGCGAACTTCTCGTACTTCTGCTGGAGATCGTGCGGGACTGCGGGGAAGTCGACGCTGAGGAAGTCGAACCGCAGCGGGTATCCGACGATGATCGGCCGCATCGTTTCCGGAGACGAGCCGGGCCCCGCCGCGAAGCGGATCGTGTGCCGCGAGCCCTTGATTGCGGCCAGCGGGTGGTCGCCGATCCCGTGGGGCGCCGGGAGCACCTCAAGGTCGATCGTCTGCCGCCGGTTGTTGTCGCTGTGGATGTACAGCAGCGGCCCGTATGCGGCGTTGCCGCTGCAGCGGGAGATCACCCCGCCGCTGGGGACCGAGTAGCCCTGGACCACGCAGTCGAGCACGCGGCAGTCGGTCACACGGGCGCTCTTGGCCATGTAGACCTTGATCCCGCCGCGGGCCTTGCGCACTTCGCAGAACTCTACCTCCATGTGTCCGACACCGTTGTAGGCGCGGATGCCGTCCTCGGTGCAGTTGATCATGTGCCCGCGCGGGATCGGCACGCCCTCCGCCCAGTCGGGCCATTGCATCCGGAAGTCGTGCCGGGCCGCCAAGTCGCCTGGGTCGGTCTCGTTGTAGCAGTCGTCGCTGGGCCGCAGTGTGCCCTCCACCACCGAGTTGCGGACCACGGTGTGTTGGCTCTGCTGCACGAAGATAGCGTGGCCGAACGCCTCGTTCTTTACGTCGCAGCCGTCGACGACGCAGTGGTCGCCGGTGACCAGCAGGCCGCAGTGCTTCCGCAGCCGGAGTTTGGCGCCCCCGCCGATGCCAAACATGTTTCCGTACCCGTAGGGGTAGGAGCCCCGGACCGTCATCTGCAGGCCGACCACCCGGCCGCCGTCGCCGGAGACCACCACGTCGGTCATGCGGCCGCCGTACGTGGGGCCCTGGTTGTAGGCGCCGTAGTCGGTGACCTCGGTCTGGCCGTCTGGGTAGACGTCTTCGAGTCGGCCGCCGCGGAGCGTGATGTTGTCGCCCTGCAGGCGGAGTATGTGGCGGGGAGAGTCGACTCTCAGCGGGATGGTGATGTGGGCGCCGGTCAGGTCGAAGTCGTTGTTCGACCCTGTCAGCCGATAGCCGCGGCGGTCGTCGAAGGTGTACTCGCCCGGCTCAAGGATCACCTGCTGGTTGCTGTGGACCGCCGCCTGCCGCAGCTCCTCGAGCGACGACACGCGGACGGTCGGCCTCCGCACGCCGCCCTCGACCGGGTCGAGCGCGTGCACGCGGAAGTTCCTGT
The DNA here is from genome assembly GCF_007859765.1 of Posidoniimonas corsicana. Lineage (NCBI taxonomy): Bacteria > Pseudomonadati > Planctomycetota > Planctomycetia > Pirellulales > Lacipirellulaceae > Posidoniimonas > Posidoniimonas corsicana. The sequence goes on along the minus strand of NZ_SIHJ01000001.1, from coordinate 2,914,977 downwards.
AAAGGTGGTGCGTGCCGACCATCCGCAGCCCCGTGTAGCCCTCGCGGTAGACGGGGCAGCGTTCCGGCGTGCACTCGCCGGCGTGGCTGGTGCGGCGGCCGTCGGCGTCGCGGGACTCGAGCTGAACCTGGTCGCCGTGGGCGAACTGGTAGACCAGCTTGCCGTCGACGATGTACTGAACGATGTCGTCAAAGGCCACGAGCTGAACCCTCAGCCAGCGGTCGGGGGCGATGAGGTACGGGCGGCGGCCGTCCTTGTCGGTGAGCGCGACGTGTTCTGCGGGCCGGCCGTCGACCGCGCGGGGGTAGCGCCGCATCCGCGTGGTGCGGTTCCCATTGGGGCCCCCGCCGCCGGTGCTGGCGTAGTAGCCCCGCATCTTGTCGTAGGAATCGAATGCGCCGTTGTACCGCGCGGCGTCGAACAGGTCGTCCTCCGATCCGGCCGGGTCCGAGCACATCCAGAAGTTGTTGATGTCGCGGGGCGCGACGCCCTTGATCGCCGGCGAGTGGGTCGGGCAGAGGACGTCGTACGTGATGGTCACGCGCGTAGGCAGCCTACGCTTGAACCACACCGTGCACCCGCGTCCCGGCGTGAGGCAGTCGAGCGAGTTGTCCCGCGCGGCGACCGTCGTCGGCGCGAAGCCCGGCCGATCCTGCACCTGCACGACCCAGTTGTCGAGGTCGTCGAAGTTGTCCTCGACCACCAGCTCGCCGACGGTGAACAGACCGACCCCGTGCCCCAGCACCAGGGGGGCGGCGTCTGCCGGGGGGGGCGCGGGCGCACGCGTAGCCGCTTCGCCTCGCGCGGAGGACCGGTCGGACATGAGGGCGGTGGCCAGCAGGGCGCAGCACAGGGTCGGGCGCAGCATAGGCGTTGTCTCTGGGGGAGGCCGGGCGTTGCGTTGGGCGGCGCTAGTTCGTGGGGCTCAGCCGCACGGACCGCAGGTGGAGCGGCGACCAGTCCCGCCGCACCGGCGCGAGGTGGATGCTGTGGGCGCCGCGCGTGTCGATCTGGATCGTGCCCGCGTCGACCGCTTGGAAGCTGTTGAACCCGCCGGTCGCGGGGACCGTAACGTCAAGCGACTTCTTGCCAACGGAGACCTTGAGGGAGGTGTTCTCCTCGGCCGCCGCCAGCAGGGTGACCTTGAACTTGCCGGGAGTCTTGATGGTGAAGTCCCAGTCGACTGAGGCCCGGTTGTGGGCCCAGTCGGCGATGCTGTCCTGCTCGGCGTCGTAGATGGTGTGGGAGCCGTTGAGGTTGTTGATGATCGACTTCTGGGCCGGCAGAAGGACGGCGCCGTCTTCGCCCTGGACGGTCTTGTCGGCGTCGCTGACCTGTGGCAGCCCTTCCAGCTGCAGCACCACGACGGAGCTGATCGGGTCGGGGGCCGATCCGGTGAGCAATACGGTCGTGCCGCGGTCGTCGGCGCGGGTCTCGAAGCGGCGGCTCTCGTCGGTCAGCAGGTGGCAGGCGGCGACCGGGCTGGTCAACGGCAGGAATACCTTGCCCTCCTCGGACCAGTCAAACACGTTGAGGTACAGCGTGGCGTCGCCGTCCTCGACGCGGGTCGTGACGCGGCCCCAGGAGGGCGTGCGGACCGGGCTGGCGGTGGTTCCGTAGATGGATTCGCCGTTGACCTTCATCCATTCACCGATCTGCTGGAGGCGTTCGACGCTCGGCGCAGGGATCACGCCCTCGGCGGTCGGCCCGACGTTCAGCAGGTAGTTGCCGCCCTTGCTCGCGATGTCTACCAGGTTGTGGATGAGGGTCTCGGTGGACTTCCAGTCGTGGTCGTAGCTCTTGAAGCCCCAGGTCCGGTTCATCGTCATGCAGGACTCCCAGTCGCCCTCCAGGCCGGTGCCCGGGATGTGTTGTTCGGGGGTGCTGATGTCGCCCTTGTAATCGCCGCCCAAGCGGTTGTTGTGGATGATTCCGGGGCGCAGCTTCAGCAGCGGCAGGAACTGCTCGGCCCGTTCGTTGGTCATCTTGTGGGGCGTGTCCCACCACAGCACGTCGGGGCTGTACTTGGTCAGGATCTCGCGGACCTGAGGAACGGCGGTGTCGCGGATGTATTTGTCCATGTCGTGCTTCTGGGCGGGGTCCCAGCCGCCGCTGGCGCCGCCCTGGTTCCAGTCCTGCGCCTGCGAGTAGTACAGTCCCAGCTTGAGACCGTGCCTGCGGCACGCCTCGGCGAGCGGCCCGATCAAGTCCTTGCCGTACGGGGTCGCGTCGACCACGTCCCACTCAGAAACTTCCGAGTCAAACAGCGCAAAGCCGTCGTGGTGCTTGGAGGTGATCACGATGTACTTCATCCCCGCCTGCTTGGCGAGCCGCACCCAGGCGTCGGGGTCGTACTTAACAGGGTTGAAGTCCTTAGCGTAGGTTTGGTACTCGGCCATCGGGATCTTGCCGCGGTTCATGATCCACTCGCCGATGCCCGCGATCTGCTTGCCGTTGTAGGTGCCGGCCGGCACCGCGTACACGCCCCAGTGGATGAACAGCCCGAACTTGGCTTCGCGGAACCAGGCCATCCGCGCGTTTCGCTCGGCCTCGGTCTCGTTGGCGTAGGGGTCCAGGTGAGCGGCGTCCTGCGCTGCCCGGACCGGGCCAGCGAGAAGCGTGTTTAGCAACAGGGCGCAAACGATCGTGGTTGACTTCATGAGTTAATCCGCTTGCTGCAGGGGCAGGTTGTTTGACGAGTCGGGGGAGCGGCGCCATCGCGGGGAGGAGGGTCCCTCGGGAGGCCGGGCCGTCGCCGTGTGCCATGCCGGGGACTGTAGATTGTACTGGGCTGAGCGAGCCGCGCCGCTATCCGGAGGGGCCAACGGTCGTGGTGAGAGCGTCGGACTTGCTGGGGGCGTCTGCAGACCAAGACGGGGTTTCGGCCGGCAGAGATTGCTCCGCTCGCGGCGGCCGCAATTACGAGGGAATCTGCAAGAATTGCAGGAATCAGCACACGATCCCGGTGAGAGGGATCGGAGCGGTCCGCGTTGGTGGTTACTCGCCGCTAAGTAGGAGATCCTCTGCCGCGCGGGTGATCTGCGCGAAGAGCGACTCGCGTTCGATCGCTTCGTTCACGAACGCGACCGAGCCGTCGAGGCGGACGAAGTGGACGCCGCCGGGGTGGTCGCTGCGGAACGTGGTACGCTGCCGCGAGTCGAAGCCGGCGGTGGTGTTGTTGAAGTGGTACTTCGACTGCTGCCCGCGGGTCCAGCCGGTGTGGCCGAACGCGAAGTGCCAGTACCCCTCGGCCCACTTGTAGTCGCCCCAGCAGAGGCCGCCCAGCGAGTGGCACTTGGTTGACGTGTGCTCCACCCAGCGGTAGTTCTCAAGGCCGTAGCTGGTCTCACCGATCAGCAGCGTGTTGGAGAGTCCATCGGTGACGTGCCGCGGCTGCATGCGGTACCGCCGGCCCGGCCCGGGCGGGTTGTCAAACGCGCCGTCGAGCCCGCCCGGCGTGCCGTACGCCACCCGCGTGCTGGCGAGGTAGCTGCCCGGGCCGAGGGACTCGCCGCAGGGGTGCGGGACCTGCCGGGGCAGCTGCATGGTGGGGCAGAGGTACGGCGGGAGCGAACCAGAGGTGTACCGCGAGTTGTTGCTGGAGCCGGGCGACTCGTCGATGCGGTAGCCGTCGTACAGGCTGCCCTCCTCCAGGTACGGCAGCAGCAGCACGAACACGCTCCCCAGGTGCCCGTAGTCGCCCCCGCCTCCCCCGACCAGGCCGCCGCCGCGCGGCAGTACCTGGGGCGGGGGGAACGTCTGGTGCGCCACCTCGAAGCCGATGGCCGCCAGGCCCACCTGCTTGAGGTTGTTGCGGCACTGTGTGCGGCGGGCGGCTTCACGGGCCGACTGCACCGCGGGCAGCAGCAGCGCGAGCAGCAGGCCGATAATGCCGATGACCACCAGCAGTTCGACGATGGTGAAACCGTGTGGGGCGCGGGTAGTGGCCTTCATCGTTAGCTCTGGGGACGCTTGGGACGGATGAACCACTCCACCCAGCCGCAGAACGCGGCCGCCATGCCGCCCAACGCGACCAGCCCGGCGCCGGACGGCTCCGGCACGGCGACTGCGCCGGCGGCGAGCGCCGAGCCTGTTGCGGCGTTGTCGCGCCAGAGCGTGTAGTCCGCGGCGTCCACGACGCCGTCGGCGTTGCCATCGGCCTCCGGCCCGGCGGTTCCGTACTGCGCCCGCCAGAGCTGGTAGTCCGCGGCGTCGACCGCGCCGTCGGCATCGTAGTCGCCGGCGAGGACGGGATCGAGGATGGTGACCGACAGCTCGATCCGCGGCGCGGCGCCATCCGGATTGTTGCCGACATCTAGATCGTCGAGGTAAAAGTCGGGGTAGGCGATCGTGCCCGTGTGCCCGGCCGGTTGGTGCATCGACGAGAACGAGAACCCGAGGTGGCCGTCCGACAGGCTCTGCTGCAGGTACGCGAGCACGCCCGCATCCTGCAGGTTGGGCTCGAACACAAACTGGTCGCCGACGTCTAGCAGGTCGCCGGGGACGAACTCACCGCCCTGCGCGTCGTACACCTTGCCGATCGCGAACGGGTCGGGCGTGAAGCGGGCGGTGGCGTTCTCCGGTGCGGTGGCGCTGTAGCCGCCGTTGACCGAGTTCTCCACGTCGCGGCCCTGCGTGTCCACGCCGAAGAACTGGTACGGCGCAAACGACTGGTCGGCGGGGTCGAGCTGCGGGTCGTAGCCCTCCTCGCCTTCGCGGTACTGCCGCCAGCGGGGCGAGCCGAGGCGGAACTCGTTCTGAGTCGGCGATCCGTCGAAGTTGACGGCGTCGAAGTCGCCCTGCAGGCCCAGGCCGTACATCTCGATCGGGTGGCCGGCGTCGGCGTCCTGGCCGACGGTCAGCGACTCGGCGTCGTCCAGGGTGTTGTCGTACGGCAGCACCCGGCCGGCGGCCTCGGAGATCAGGTTGCCGAGCAGCGTGGTGGTGACCCGGAGCGAGTCGATCTGGTAGCGGTCCAGGGGCAGCCCTAGCGGGATGCTCTCGGAGGTGTCGGCCACGATCAGGAAGCTGCCGCGTCGGGACGGGTCCAGGCCGTTGCCCGGGTAGAAAACCGGCTCGTTCGTATCGCCATTGAGGTAGGAGAAGCTGGCGAACGTTGAGGCCCGGTCCCGGACGGCGCCGGCGCCGTTGGCCGATCCGGCGGGGTAGGACCACATCTGGATTTCTGGGTGGGCGTTGTCGTAGGTGAACGCGCCCGGGTTGGCGTCCACGCCCGCCGCGCTTGCGAGAAGGCCGACCGCGACTACCGCCGCATGCCTGCGGTGCATGGCTGGTGTCTCCGTTGTTGAGGTGTTGGAGATTGGGGGAAGGTGTTTCAAAGGGGCCCCGCCGGGGCTGCAATGGTGGTGGGCAGCGTCCGGCGGGGCGGGTGCGGAGGGGGCTATCAGTCCTTGGGGCCGAACCTGGGGCCCATCCGCGTCGATAGTTGTCCGTATCCTTGGACCAGCAGGGCCGGCGGCCGATCCGTGCCGCCGGCCGGCCGGAGGGTTAGCCGATCACCCGGCGGCGACCCCGCAGCAGCACACAGCCGAGCACCGCGAGCGCCGCTGCGGCGGGCTCGGGCACGTTGGCCGGCAGCGCGGTGAACGCGCCGGTCTGGGTGAACGTGTCGACCGCCAGCGTGTCGAGGCTCATCGACGAGCCGCTCGCCATGAAGTCGATCTGCGTGGCGGCCGGGTTGTAGCCGGCGATGTCCCACACCGCGAGCCACTCGGTCTTGGCGCCGTCGAGGCCGCGGTTGAGCAGGTAGTCGGGCGTGGCGGTCACGTCGGCCGAGCCGTCGTTGTAGGTGAGCAGCAGCGACCCGGAGTCCAGCGGGTTGCCCTGCACGCCGATCTGCGCCGCGACGCGGGTGTTGTACCCGCCGCCGTAGCCGTGCCCGGGGGTGCTGAGGCTGAAGGCGGGCGGCGCGGAGAACGAGTAGATGTTGCCGCTGCTGACAACAAAGACCGACGGCTCCAGGCCGGTCAGCACGGCGTCGGCGCCGCTGGGCGAACCGCTGCTAGGCGACGCCCCGACGTCCGGCGCGTTGCCAGGCGCATCGTAGGCGACGGAGAAGCTGTCCCACTCGGCGTACACCGAGTCGGCGGCCCCGCGGGACCAGTCTTCGAACGGCGCCGCGGTGCTGTCGGGCACGACGAAAGCGGCGTTGGCTTGGCCAGCCAGCAGGGCAACAAGAGCAAGGCAGGAAAGTGTTTTGAGCATTGGATCTATCTCTGGTGGGTTGGAAGTCTTGGTGGGTATCAAGCAAGGCGGGGGGCGGTCGGCGGGGGTGCTGACCGCCGGCGACTCAAAGCATCGGGGGCCTCCTGTTGTCGTTCACGTGCTCTCGGCGGCGCAGACGCGTCGCCCGCCCGCCGCGGGGCCTGTGGGAAAGGCCGTAGCGGCGGGGAATTGGTAACGCCGGGCGGAGAGCGGGGCCCGGTCGTGCTTGTCGATGCGGGTCGCTAGGACGCGGCCCTCGTCTGGTTGTCCGCTGGCGGCACCAGCTTGCGGCCCAGACCGAGCTCGTCGCTTACCTGGGCCAGCCAGGCGTAGAGTCGTTCGGGCGTGAGCTCGGGGTGGTTGTCGTCGTCCAGCCCCAGGCCGAGCAGCACGCCGTCGTCATCGAGGGCGCGCGACTCGTCGAACTCGTAGCCGTCGGCCGGCCATCGTCCGATGAGCCGGACGCCCGTCTGGGAGAACGTCTCCCACAGCTCGCCGAGGCAGTCCAGGTAGTTCCACGAGTAGGTGAGCGCGTCGCCCATGCCGAACATGGCGAGCGTCTTGCCCGAGAGGTCGACGCCCTCTAGCAGCGGCAGGCACGCGGCCCAGTCCTCCTGCAGCTCGCCGATGTCCCAGGTGGACGCGCCGCAGATCAGCGCGTCGACCGACAGGAACTCCTCGACGGTGGCGTCGGTCACGTCGCGGACGATCGTGACGTGCTGCCGCATGGTCAGCGCGACCTGGTTGGCGGCTCGCTCGGTGGCGCCGGTGGTCGACCCGTAGAACACTCCAATCTTCATCTCTCACTCCTCGCTGGTTACCTCGACAGCAGCTCGACCACCATGCCGACGTCCACCGGCAGGGTGACGTCCTCGATGGTCGGCTCGCGGTGCACGATGACCTTCAGCGATTCGGCGTCCATCGCCAGCCAGTCGGCGGCCTCGCCCTCGGACTCCTCGATGCACGACCGGTACAGCTCCACAATGTTCGCTCGGCGGAGCACGTGGATCACGTCGCCGGCGCGGACCTGCGCGGAGGGGATGTTGTGCCGGTGGCCATTCAGCAGGAAGTGCCCGTGGGCCACGCCCTGCCGCGCCTGAGGGCGCGTCTTCGTGAGGCCGGCCAGGCGGACGACACTGTCGATGCGGCGTTCGCACATCAGCAGCAGGTTGTCGCCGGTGGCGCCCTCCTTGCGGCGCGCCTTGTCGAACAGCTTGCGGAGCTGTTTCTCGCTGAGGCCGTAGTAGTACTTGATCTTCTGCTTCTCGCGCATCGCCTCGGCGTGCTTGGATATCTTCCGCGGAGCGGGGTGCATGCCGGGCGGGTTGTCTCGGCGGCCGTACGCCTTGGCGGCGCCGGCGCTCTCGAACACCAGCGCGCCGAGCCGGCGGTTAACGCGGGCCTTGGGGCCTGTGTAGCGTGACATGGCGGGGTCCTAAAGGAAGTTGTGGTGGTGGGTGGGCCGGAGCGGGCGGGTGATCCAGGCGGCCAGCGTGAAGCACGAGGCCAGCACGATGAGCCACGCGCCGGGCTCGGGCACGGGGTCGGCCTGATTGACGGTCAGGAAGGTGGAACCGGGGTTCTCTGAGTTGTTGAGGAAGCCGTGCAGGTAGTCGCCGCCCGCCGTGTGGTTGTCGCCGGTCAGCGCGACCGCGAAGACCGAGTTCGCGCCGGTCAGCCAGTCGTTGACCAGCGAGGTCACGTCGAAGGTGACCGCACCGAACGAGTCGACCACCGTCGAGGCTCCCGGCGCCGCGGCCAGGATGTTGTCGTTGTAGAAGTCGACCCACGACACCAGTCCGGCCGGCGCGTCGTCGTCGGTGATAGTAGTCAGCGGGTCCGCCGTGACCCCGTGGGCCGACACGGTAAACGGGTTGGCGGCGTCCGCGTCAGCGCCGAACCCGCCGCTGACGCTCTGCAGCGTGAGCCCCGCGCTGGCGACCGGCGCCGTAAAGCCCGCGAAGTCGGCCGCGTCGAACGACACGTAGATGGTCTCGGCGCCGGCGACGCCGAACGCGCCCGGGGTGCTCACCCGTTGGACGTTGCGGTCGTCGGCGTCGTAGCCGCGGACCAGGTTAGCCCCGGTAAAGAAGCCGGAGGTCATGACATCCTCGACAGGAGTGATCGTGTCGCCCATCAGGAGTCCCGAGGACGCAATGGTCCACGCGGCGACGGCGGCGGTAATCTTGCGGTTCATTACTCTCTCCAAGCATCAGTAGGTGGGAAGTCTTGTGGTTCAGCAGCAGTCCTGGTCGTCGCCGGCCTGCCGCGCAACGTCGGCGAGCCTCTCGACTACGTCGGCGGCCGCCGGCTCGTCGCCCGCGGCGAGGAAGATCTCCTGCATCGCGTGCAGGCAGCTCGGGCAGCTGGAGTCGAGGTAGTCGGCGACGCGCAGCAGCTCGGCGGCGTCCTCGGCGAGCCCGCAGTCGTGCAGGCAGCGGGCCGCCAGCATGCGGATGGTGAAGTCCTCCGGCGCCAGACCGAGCGCCCGCAGCAGCACCGGGAGCAGGTGCTCGGCGGGCCGGCCGAGCCGCCCCATGTAGAACACCATCCCCATCAGCGGTCCCAGCTCGTCCGGCTGGGTGCTCGCGGCCCGCTCGCACATGGCGAGCGCCAGGCCCGACTCATTGGCCCGTCCCAGTCCGCGGGCGAGCGGCTCCAGCACGCGGAGCGGCAACGCGTCGCTGCCCGCCAGGTCGATGAACAGGTCCTTGGCGAGCGGCAGTTTCTGGATCACCTCGTAGCCCAGGCCCAGGGCGAGTGTCGCCTCGGGTCCCAGCGGCACGAGGGTCATGGCGGTCTCGAGGGCGGCGATGCTCTCGCGGACCTGGCCGATCTCCCAGTGGCCGATGCCCAGCAGCTCCCACAGGCGTCCCTCATCGGGGGCGGCATCGACCACGGCGGACAGCTCGGCCAACGCCAACGCGGGCTCGCCCTGCAGCAGGTAGTCGGTCGCTAGTTCTTCAATGGCTCGCAGCGATGCATCCATGGGGTTCTCCGGTGCGCAGGTGAGGTCGCGGCCAGGCGTTGGGGCCGGGGCGCGGCGGGACCTGTCTGAGAAGGCGCGTCGGAAACGCGCACTGCCGCTCGAGAAGCGGTTGCCGGAGTTGCTGGCGGGAGACGCGCGTGGCGTCTCGTAGCGAGCGGCCTAGGTGGGCTCAGAAGGTTGGCTTTCAAGGTAGGCGACTTAATCAGCCGACAAGTCTTGATAACCAGTCTCAATAGCAATAAGATAGCGGCCGTGATTTTGGCATCAAGGCCTGTTCAAAAGATTTCCCAGAAACGTTCGCCCCGCGAAGGGAGTCCCTGTGAGCGAAGATCAATCACGGCGCGAACCGCGTTGGACGGCCAGCCAAACCTCGAGCCCGCCGCAGGCTGGTGACTTCGATGAACTGATTGAATGCCTTATCTTGCGTCACCAGGAGCAGGCGTGGTCCCAGGCGGTCGGCGCGGGCGAAGCGGCCCTGCTCGAGGCCCCGCTGCCCGACCAGGCCTGGCTGGCGCTGGCGGACGCCTACTCCCACCTGCGTGACGCCGAGCAGGCCGCGACGGCGTACGAGCACCTGCTGTCACGCCCGCGGCTGCCGGCCGAGTCGTACGCCTTGATCTACGCCGGCGCCAAACGCCTGGGCCAGGCTGCGCTGGCCGTGGCGGCCTGCCGCGCGTCGATCGAGCACTACCCGGAAGACGACGCCGTCTACTTCGCCATGGCGACCCAGATGTCCAAGCTCGGCTACCAGCCGGAATGCATCGTCGCAGTTTTGGAGCGGGCCGTCGGCCTGGCGCCCGATGAGTGGGGCTACCGGGTGTCGCTGGCGCTGCAGCACTGCCGTGCGAAGGACTGGCGGCGGGCCTACGACGCCCTGCGTCGCGCGCCGGCGGAAAAGCTGCGATCGGTGGAGTGCGAGTTCTCCGCCTCGATGCTAGCAAGGTGCTGCGAGGCCCACGACGACCACCCGCGGGCCCGCGCGCTGCGCGCCGCGATCAGCCGGATCCGCGCCCGGGCCGAGCGGGGTTAGACCCGCCGGGTGTCGCGGCAAACCTTGCCGGTTGGATCATCGCTGGCGGCCGCACGCATCAGGCAGGCGTCGCGTGGCCGGTTGTGACGAATCTCCACGCTGTAGGGACGCGCTCCCGGCGCGGCGCCGGCAGTGCATGCGGGGCGACGGACGGCCCCGCCCCACGGCCAACAGGCCGACCAATTCCGCACGCCAGGGAGGGCGGGCGCTGTGCCACGCAGTACCGCAACTACAGTTACCCGGCTGGCGTGCCTGGCGTCCCTTGCGCTCGCCGTGGGGTGCACGGCTAACACCACCTGCCGCAGCTGGGTGGGCAACGGCTTCAAGGTCGGCCCCGAGTACTGCCGCCCGGCGGCGCCGCTGGAGGTGGAGTGGATCGACATGCAGTCGGACCCGCGGCTCGTGGGCGAGACGGTCGACCTGTCGCACTGGTGGACGGCCCTGGGCGACCCGACCCTCAACGGCCTAGTCGAGGCCGCCTACGGCCAGAACCTGACGCTCCGCGAGGCAGCCACGCGGATCCGCCAGGCCGACGCGATCCGGTCGATCGCGGTCGGCGCGCTGTTCCCGCAGGTGCAGCAGGCGGTGGGCGACTACCAGCGGGTGCAGGCCAGCCAGAACGTGGCGGTCCCGTCGCCGGTGCGCAACTTCAGCCAGTTCGACCTCGGATTGCAGGCGGGCTGGGAGCTCGACTTCTGGGGTCGGTACCGTCGCAGCATCGAGGTCGCCGACGCCAACCTCGACGCGTCGATCGCCGGCTACGACGAGGTGGCCGTGCTGCTGCTTTCCGACGTCGCGGCGACCTACGTCGAGATCCGCACCGCGCAGGCGCGGCTGGCGATTGCGCGGTCGATCGTCGGGCTGCAGGAGGGGAGCCTCGACATCGCCCAGGCCAGGTTCGACGCCAACCAGACCAACAAGCTGGACGTCATCCAGGCGCAGAACAACATCGACGTCACCGAGGCCGCGATCCCGTTGCTGGAGTCGCATTTAAGGACCGCCAACAACCGACTCTGCGTGCTGCTGGGCATGCCGCCACAGGACTTTGTCAGCCAACTCCCGCCGGCGCCGATCCCGGCGGTCTCGCGGCTGGTACAGGTGGGCATCCCCGCCGACCTGCTCCGCCGCCGCCCCGACATCCGCGTCGCCGAACGCCAGATGCAGGCGCAGAGCGCGCGGATCGGCGTGGCCGAGTCGGACCTGTACCCGCGGATCTCGCTGGTGGGATCGTTTGAGTGGCAGGCGGAGCGGATCGAGGACCTGTTTGAGCCGGCGAGCGTGTTCGGGCTGATCAGCCCGGGCTTCAGCTGGAATATTCTTAACTACGGCCGGCTGTGGCACAGCGTCGAGCTGGAGGAGGAGCGGTTCCGCGAGACCGTCTACAACTACCAGCAGACCGTGCTGACCGCGCAGCAGGAGGTGGAGGACGCGATCGTTGGGTTCCTCAAGGCGCAGGACCGCGCGGACAAGCTCGCCCAGGCCGTGGGACAGGTCAACGAGGCGGAGGAGATCGCCCTGACGCTCTACAAGACCGGCGCGACCGACTTCAACCGGGTGTTCTTGATCCAGGCGTTCCAGTTCTCGCAGCAGGACGAGCTGGTCGTGAGCCGCGCGGCGGCCGTGCTAAATCTGATCCAGATCTACAAGTCGCTGGGCGGCGGGTGGGAGATCCGCTGCCGCAACCGCGTCAGCTCGCTGCCCCCGCTGCTAGAGGACGACCCCACCCGCGGCACGATCGGCATTGTCCCGCCACGCGAGCAAGACCCGCCGCCGCGCGCAGATAAGGCCCCCCCGGCCGAGCCGGTCCCGCCGCCCACGCCCACCCCTTCATTGCAGGCGCCCCAGCCACAGCCGCAGACTCCTGAGCCCCAGAGCGACCCACGGCTCGAGCGGCTGCTGGACGACGCGGGGGCGGACCAGCAGCCGGCGGCGCCCACGCCGCTCAACCAGCGCCTGCAGGAGCTGCTCGACAAAGACGACTAGCCGCGGCGTCCCGTGGGCCGAATCGTCTGCTTAGGACGTCGCTCTAAAACGGCAGCAGGTAGTACAGCCACGCCTTCATGCGGACCGTGACCTTGCTGATCATCTGGAATGGCTTGCCGGTCTGGGTATAGATGGCCGCCACGCCGGCGGCCCCCATCGGCAGTTCGTCGGCTGCCTGCTGATCGTCCAGGCGGAACTTGACCGCCAGCATCCCCTGCGAGCCGATGCTGGCCGCCGATGGCAGGGTGCCGCTGACGGTAAACTGCCCCTCGCCCGTGGCGGGGATGATGGTCTCGACCTCGGCGGGCAGCACCACGCCGGGGCGGGCCTTGAAGGCCAGCTCGGCGCGGTCACCGGGCTGGACGTTCTTCAGGATGTTCTGCGGGAAGCTGGCGACCACCACGGTGCGGCTGGTGTCGACGAACGTGCCCATCGGCGACAGCGGCAGCGGAACCGCCATGGCGCCCTCGCGGACCGTCCAGTTGGTGACGAACCCGTCCGCCGGCGCGTAGACGGTCGTCTGGTCGAGGTCGAACTGCGCGTTGGCGAGCTGGGACTCGAGGCTCTTGGCGGTGCTCTCGCCCGCCTGCTGGCCGATCTTGGCCTGCACCAGCACCGCCTGGGCCTGCTCGACGGCGGCGTCTGCGGCGTTGAGCTTCTGCGTCAACTCCTGCAGCTGCAGCTCGCTGATTGCGTCGGCGTTCTGCTTGGCGGTCTCCTGCGCGACCGACAGCTCGGCGGCGGCCGCGGCGCGGCTGGCGTCGGCCTTCTTCACGGCGGACTCGGCGCCGATGGCGGCGGCGGCGAGCTGGTCCACGCTCTTGCGCGCGGCGCGCAGCGACTCGGTCAGCTGGTCCACCATGTTCTGGAACGTGTCCCGCTGGATCTGAAACAGGATGTCCTGGCCGCCCTTGAGCGGCGTGTTGGGCTCGGCGTGGATCTTGGTGATGGGCCCCTTCACCTGGGGCACCAGCGACACCGTGTACCTGCCCACCACCGCGCGCCCCGACATCGGCGAGGAGAACTTCCAGAAGATCACGATCGCCCCGATCATCCCCACGCCCAGCACCACCATCGCGGCGACGTTCTTGGGGTTCGGGCGGATCTTCAGCACCTTGTAGATGACGATGATCAGCGTGATGTAGCAGAGCGTCACAATGGCGATCACGGCGCGGGCCCCCCTTTGTTCTGCTCCGCCAGGCGGCTCTCGAGCTCGGCCACGCGCTGCTTGAGCGCGTCGGTCTCGCCCCGCAGACGCGAGAGGGCGTCGGGGTCTGCTGCCGCGCCGCCCGCGGGGCGGTAGAGGGCCCACACGAACGCTAATACCCAGCCCAACCCGCCCAGCAGCAGGCCGAACCAGCTGAGGGCGTTGATGGCGTCGGCCTGCGGGTGGTTGCGCCGCGCGGCGATCGCACCCGGCAGCGAGCCGAGCCACACGATCAGCCCGACGGCGACCCCCGCAAGCAGCGTGAGGATAAACCAGGCGAAGTAGGTGGCGCCGTCGGGCATCTGTGTCCGGGGGTTCCGTAGGCGGCGGCTAGAAGTCGAGCGACCGCGCGGGCGCGGGTTCGTCGGCCGCGTCTTCCTTCTCCGGGAGCTCGTCGGTCAGCGGGTCGAGGTCCTCCTCCTGCTGCAGCTCGCGCCACGGCTTGCCGGCCATGTAGCTGGCCAGCTCCTTGCTGAGGGCCTCGGTCATGCTGCTGGGGCCGTCCTCCTCGGACATCTGCACGGCCTTGGTCGACCAGTCGATGGCGGACTCGAAGTCGCCGGTCTCGGCGTAGGCGGCCGCCAGCGTGCTGAGGATGTGCGGCTGCTTGTAGTCGGTCACCTCGCAGGCCCGCTTGGCCAGCTCGATAGCCCGCTCGCCGTTGCGGAGCTCGTCGACCGGGCTCGTGGCCAGCGTCCACGCGAAGTTGTTCAGCAGGCCGGAGTCGTCGGGGGTCTGCTCGTAGGCGCGGGCGAAGTCGTCGAGCGCCTCCTTGTGCTTGCCGACCGACAGATACATGTCGCCCCGCAGACGGAGGGCCATCTGGTTGTCGGGGGCCACGCTGAGCACCTTGGTCAGCTCGTCGATTGCGCGGGAGGGCCGCTGGTTGTCCATGTAGTGGGCGGCGAGCTGCAGGTGCACCTCGGGCTGGTTGGGCAGCGCCTCGGCCAGCTTCTCCAGCACGGCGAGGGCCTCGTCGTCGCGTTCGAGCTGCTCGAGCAGCTGCGCGCGGATCATCAACGCCTGGACCATGCCGGGCTGGATCTCCAACAGCTCGTCAACGCCGGCCAGCGCGTCCTCGTACTTCTGGGCCTTGATCAGCAGGTTGACCTTCAGCAGCCGCGCGCCCAGATTCTCTGGCTTCATCTCGATGGCGCGTTCGATCTGCTCCAGCGCGTGCTCGGTGTCGCCCATCTTCTCGAACAGCTGGCTCCGCAGCTGGTAGGACGAGATGTCTTCCGGCGCCAGCTCGGCAGCCTTGTCGAAGCTCTCCATCGCCTCGTCGAGCTTCTCCTGCCCAATCAGCAGCAACGCCTTGAGCTGGTGGATGGCGGGGTTCTCGGTGTCTAGCTCAAGCGCCGTGTTGACGTCCTCCAGGGCCTGCTCGGTCTGCTCGGCGGCGTGCAGCTGGCGGGCCCGCAGCACCAGGTACTCGACTTTTTCGGACTCCAGCTCGATCGCCTTGTTCAGGTCGGCCAGGCGGTCGCCCGCGTCGCTGCGGGTGACGCCGCGCAGGGCGTAGGCCTGGGCCAGCTTGGCGGGCTCGACGTCCTGCGCATCGATGACCTTGGTCAGCGCGTCGCGGGCGGCGACCGGGTCGCCCAGCGGGCGCGGCATCGAGTGCAGCCGGCCCAGCAGCAGGTACGCGTCGATCTGCTTGTCGTCCAGCCCGACAATCCGGTTGAGGTCGGTGAGGGCCATCATCCGCAGCTGCAGCCACTGCGGGTTGCGGCGCGGGTCGCCCGAGGCCTGCTTCAGCAGCACCCCGCTGATGGAGGTGGCCCGCTGCAACAGGGCGCCGACCAGCATCTCTTTGGCGAAGCCGGTGTTGTCGTCGTCCAGGCCCTTGTCGAGCGCCGAGTCGAGCAGCTCGATAACCTTGTTCAGCTCGTTCAGGTCCGTGGCGTTGATCTTCAGCTCAATCGCCTGGTCCAGGTCGGCCTGGCCGGGGTTCGACGGCGGCGTTTCGACCGCGTCCTGAGCGGGAGCGAAGGGGGCCAAGACCAGGGTGAGTATGAGGGCGAGCGCAGCCGTCCGGGTGGCCATGCCGCGTCTCCTTTCTCCGAAGCGCCGCTTCGGCAGGTTGGGGGAGTTGGTCAATGCGTAGCGCTTATTATTGCGGTCCGCTGACCGCCAGACTACGGCATTTTTGCCCCCGCCCGCCACCCCGCCCGGCCGCGCGGCTTACGCGGGCAGGGCGGGTGTTCTAGAATCCTCGGCTTACCCGCCCGATTGGGCTCCCCGCCCCAGGATTCAGGAAGCACCGAGAGATGGAAGCCGGAATCGTTGGTCTGCCGAACGTCGGCAAGAGCACCCTGTTCAACGCGCTGACGGCCGCCGGCATCGCGAGCGAGAACTACCCGTTCTGCACGATCGAGCCGAACGTGGGCGCCGTGGCGGTGCCGGACCCGCGGCTGGACACCATCCAGGGCTTCATCCCCACGCAGAAGGTCATCCCGGCCATCCTCCAGCTGGTGGACATCGCCGGCATCGTCCGCGGGGCGTCCGAGGGCGAGGGCCTGGGCAACAAGTTCCTGTCGCACATCCGCAACGTGGACGCCATCGTGCACGTGGTCCGCTGCTTCGAGGACGGCGACATCACCCACGTAGACGGGTCGGTCGACCCGATCCGCGACATCGAGACCATCGACACTGAACTGATGCTGGCCGACCTGCAGTCGGTCGACCAGATGGCCGACAAGGCGAAACGCACCGCCCGCACCGGCGACAAGGACGCCAAACGCCGCGTCGCGCTGCTGGAGCAGTGCAAGGCGTTGCTGGACGACGGCCAGCCCGTCCGCGGGCTGCAGCTGGACGACCCGGCCGACCGCAAAGAGTTTGCCATGCTCCAGCTGCTGACCGCCAAGCGGGTGCTGTACGTGGCCAACGTCGAGGAGGACGACCTGGAGGGCCAGGGGCCGCTGGTGCAGAAGGTCCGCGAGCGGGCCGCCGCCGAGGGGGGCGAGGTGGTAGCCGTCTGCGCCCGGTTGGAGAGTGAGCTGATCGAGCTGGATGAGGAGGACCGGGCCGAGATGCTGGAGAGCGTCGGCCTGGAAGAGCCGGCGCTGGCGGTGCTGGCGCGGGGCATCTACCAGCTGCTGGGGCTGCAGAGCTACTTCACCGCGGGAGAGAAAGAGGTCCGCGCGTGGACGGTGCCGATCGGCGCGACGGCGCCCCAGGGGGCCGGCGTGATCCACACCGACTTCGAGCGGGGGTTCATCCGCGCGGAGGTGTTTTCGCTGGCGGATCTGATGGAACTCAAGAGCGAAAAGGCGATCCGCGAGGCCGGGAAGCTGCGGGTGGAGGGCAAGGAATACGTGCTCAAAGACGGCGATATCTGCCATTTCCTGTTCAACGTGTAGGCCGCCGGCCCGCCGCCAGGGAGGCCGCCCTGCCCTGCCCGATCGCCGGAGCCCCCGCCCAGGCCGCTTGTCGCCGGGGGGGATTTTGGGATAGAATCCGCGATTCCCCCTCCCGCAGGGAGCGGTCAGTCCATTCACACACGCGGCCGCGGGTACACACCACGGGGGCCGCCCGCGAGTTCTGGGAGTCGTTCGTTGGGTACGAAGAAATCAGGCAAGGGTCGTCGGAAGCTTGGCCGCAAGAAGCGTCGCATGCGGGCCAAGATCCGTCACCGCAAGAAGTAATCTCTCGCCAGGGCGGCCGCTCTCGGCCGCCCGCGGCGGACGCCGCAGTCCCCGAGCAGCCGCGTCCGCCCCAGCTCCGCGTTAGCCACGGCGGCTTGCGAAGGCGTTGCGCGCCGCCCTAAGGAGCCTGCTGCGCGTCAGGCGTCTCGCCGGCCGGCTCCTCGTTGCAGCAGCACTCGCAGTCCGGCGCCCGCGGCGGCTTGGCCACCGTGTGCCGCGCCAGACGCAGCTCGATCGGCGTGCGGGTGCTGTTCCAGACCTTCCGCTGTTTGACGAACAGCCACTTTTTCTCGCCGCGGCCGACGCACTCCACCTGCAGGTCGCCGCCGGCCCAGTCGGCGGGCGCGACGAACGTGACGCTCAGCTCGTGCTCTCCCTCCAGCGTGGTCTGCGACGACTGCCGCAGCTTGAAGTAGACGCCCTGCCGCCGGTTCACGGCGCCGCTGACCAACACCGCCTGCTTGGGGGCGAGGCGGGTCTCGGTGACGGTCGAGGTGGTGAGGGTTGACTTGCCCGCGGTGACCGACGGAGTCACGTGCGCCGTGGCGCCGGCGATCGGGAACGCGCCGCCGAGCGACGCGTCGATCCCCTCGCGGTGCTCCTCGGTACGCTTGACCTCAAAGTCTTTGGCCTGCTCGCTGGCTAAGTGGGTGTCCGGCGCGAAGTCGTGCACGCGGAGTCCGGCCTCCGCCCCGTCGATCTCGACGATCACCTCGCGGACCCGGTGCACGTCCCCCTTTAATACGACCACCGACACCGGCACCCGCACTTCCAGCAGCCGATCGCCAGCGTTGACGGGCCGGTAGTCGGCGGGGGTGACGTCGCGGCAGGTGATGGCGGCCGGCACGTCGAACTCCAGCACCGGCAGTTCACCCCCGAGGCCGATAATGTCGCTGCCGCGCGACTCGGTCGCCAGCAGCGCTAGCGTGAGAATGACGATGAGCCCGTTGGCCCACAACTGCAGGGGGGTGACCCTAGTCCCCACGAGGGATCTCTTGCCCGCTTGCATCGAATGTCCTCCGTTCCCGTGAAACGCCTCCAAGCGAAATGACGCCGGACGAGCGTCCGGCGTTCGGTGCGGGAACTCTATTACGCGGGGACTTGAGCCGATGTTCGCAAAGAGCGCGGGGCGGCGGGTGCTAGCAGCTTGCAGCCTGAGAGCGGCTCGCAGGCAAACCAACTCGCATGGGAGCGCGGAGAAGGCGAGGCACTCGGTGCGACGTCGGTTCTATTCCGATTCGTCCGACAGCTGCTGCTGCAGCTCTTCCCAGGTGAGCTGGGCCTGCTCGAGCCGCCGCCACGACTCGTCGGAGGTGTTGTTGTCGCGGCGTTGCTGGCGGACCTCGCTCACCTCGCGTTCGATCGCGTGGACCCAGTCGGGCACGTCGAGGCCCGCGCCGCACGGCTCCTGCATCAGGCTCTCGATCTCGTCCTCCATCACGGCGAACACGGCGTTGGTTTCTTCGCCGTGGTCGGCCATCGCCTGCATGGCGGGGCGGACCAGCCCGCGGAGCCGGTCGATGGTGAGCGGCCTGACGAACCGCTCGGCGATCCGCTCGGCGATGCTCGGCAGCCGCATCCCGTACTGCTCGCACAGCATGGCGAGTTTGCGGAGCTGCGCGTCGGCCTCCTCGGAGGTCCGCTCGGCCACGGCGCGGCGCCACAGCTCGGCGGCCGCCGGCCGGTCCTGCCGCACCAGGATTTTGTGCGCCAAGAACACCGGCTTCAGGTTCCACGCGATGCGGTCGTAGCCGTTCCGCAGGCGGATGAAGTCGACGAACGTGTACAGCAGCTCGCCACTGTCGGACTGGGTGGTGGTGGAGTTGTAGTCGCGGTACTCGCGGTAGTTCTCCACAACGGCCTCGATGGCGAGGGTCAGCAGCTCGTTGGCGTCGTCGCGGGGGAGCACGTTGCCCAGCTCGTCGACGATGCGGAGCTCGTGGTCCTCGTCCTCCTCCACCAGGTTCGACAGCCAGACCGCCACGCCCTGGTGCAGGATGGCGCGGAGGTTCGCCAGGCTGAGGAATCGCTGATCGAAGAGGTCGCCGCCGTAACGCTGAACGAACTCGACGAACCGCACCCAGGCCCGCGGGTCGGAGAGCTTCTCCACGACGCTCAAGCGGACCGTGCGGCTGTGCCGCAGCCAGCGGGCGAGCTGCGACTCCGTCAGGTCCTGCAGCGCCTGCACCAGCAGCGTGTCGGAGGTGCGCGACCCCCCCAGCGATGGCGGCGCGGAGTCGTCCCAACGGTCGGCCGACGCCACCAGGCACCGCACCACCGCCTGGTAGCCGTTCTCGAACAGGCGGTCGTACTCGGTGACCGCGCCGGGCCCGACGGGGTGTTCGGTCTCCATGTGCTGGGCGACGTCTAGCAGCTGGCAGGTCTCGCGCACCAGGCCCAATCGCGGCAGCCACGCCAGCAGGTCGTAGATCAGCTGGTGCAGCGCGCGGGCTTTGACGATGCGGCCGGGCGCCCCGCCCTTGCCGAGCGGCACGTAGAGCAGCTCCTGCTTGAGTAGCGAGTCGCAGAAGCCGCTCCAGTAGGCGCGGACGCTGTCGGCGTCGCCGCCCAGCACGGCCCGCAGCACGGCGATGGTCCGCGCGATGTCGGATGACTCAGGGTCGAGGTCGCCGTGACCGGCCGCGGCGCGGAGCAGGCGGCCGGCGTCGGACATCTCGACGCACGTGGTGATGATCTGCTCCAGCAGCGAGTCCTTGATGACCCGCCGGCGGTCGTACTCCACCAGCGATTCGTGCGTGCCGCGGGGGGGCGGGATGCGGTGTGTGTGGACCGACTCGAGCAGGCTGGTGAGCTGCGTGTAGCGGTTGGTGGCCTCGTGCTCCCAGGCGGTCAGCCGCTCGCGGCGGTCGCCGTCCTGGTCCCCGGCCCGCGGGCCGAGCGGGCCCCAGGCGACCGCGGTGTGCTTCCAGAGCCGCGCCACGGTGGTGAGGAAGTTCAGCCGCTCAGCGATGCGTTCGGCCTCGTCCTCTAGCTCGTACTGCGTGTCGAGCTGGCTGGGGTCGAAGATCGACGAGTCGCCGCCGTCGTCGGCGCTGTCGCGGAAGGTGACGTCGTCCCAGGCGGCTTCGAACAGGTTGTCGAGCTCGTCCTCGTCTTCCTCATCGTAGTCGTCGTAGTCCTCGCCGTCGTCGCCCTCCAGCTTGTCGTCCATCAGGTCGCTGTCGAGGAGCTCGTCGTCAAAGTCGTCGTCCCATTCCTCGCCGATCTCGAACTCCGGCACGTGCCAGATCTGCTCGGCGCTGGCCTCGAGGTGCTCGAAGAACTTCACCACTAGCGGCCACTGCGACTCGCCGGTGCACCGCTCGCGGCTCTCGACCAGCCGCAGCCACCGCTGCACCAGCGGGTAGAAGGCGGCGTCGCCGTCCTCTAGGGGGGTCAGCTCGCACTGGCTGACCCACTGCATCATCAACGCCCGGGACGAGACCAGGTCGTCCTTGTCGAGCAGCGCCTCGATGACGAGCTGGAACGCCTTGGGCGTGTCGAACTGGTCGACGAACATCCGCCAGAAGCCGACGTCGCCGGCGGCGGCGCCCGCCTTGTGCCAGGCGTTCAGGGCGCCGGCGACCAGGTTGGTCGAGACCTCGATCTCCTTGCCCACGAGCCGACGCACGTCGCTCACGGCGGCGGAGCCGAACTGGTCCCACCAGTCCGCGACGCGGGTGAGCGTGCCGCTGAACACCTCCTCCAGCGCCGAGTCGTCGACGGCGGCCGCCTCGGTCCAGGCCCGCGAGCAGAGGTCGAGCACCTGCTCGACCAGTCGGATCAGCTCGTCGACCCGGTAGTCGTGCACCGTGTTCTCGAGCGCCGGGAACAGGCTGTAGTTGCCGCCGAAGCCGATGATGCACCAGGGGTCGACCAGCGCGCCGCACTCGATGCCGCGGTGCAGCAGGTCCTCGATCTCTTCCAGCTGCTTCGCGACGTTGTCCAGCCGCCGCTTGTCCACGTCGTGGTGGCCGTCGGTCAGCCGGCAGTAGATGCGGCTGAGCATCCGCGCCGACGCAACGCGTACGGTGCGGGCCTGGCGGTCGGCGGCTTCCGGGTAGCCCATCCGTGCGAACAGCTGCGCCAGGTGCACGTGCTGCAGCTGGGCCGCGCGGCGGCGGGCCAGCTCCTGGTTCAGGTGCTGCCGCGCGCCGGCGAACGGCTGCCGCAGCCGCTGCGCCTCGGCCCGCAAGCGGTCGCCGTGCTCGCCGGCGGCCCGTTCCAGCAGGTCGATGTAGAAGCGGTCGCGGTACGCGGCGATGTGCGGCATCAGGTTCGAGAGCGTCACCTCCGAGCCGTGGCAGTTGGGCGAGTTGCCGGTGGTGCCCGACGCCATCAGCATGGTGCCGGCCAGCACGGCGGCGGCCTCGAACGTCAGCTCGGCGCGGGTCGGCCCACCCTCGACGCCGGCGCCCTGCTCGATGCGGCTCAGCAGCGCGTCCAGCGCGATCGGCTGCAGCACGAACCGGCGGTAGTAGCCGCGGTTATCGATGCGGTCCGGGTCCCACTGTCCGAAGTGGTAGTTGGGGCGTTTATTGACCGGGTGGTCGAAGTCGTACGCCCGGGGGTCGACTGCCAGCTCCTCGATCAGGTCGAGGTCGAACCAGGCGTCGCGGAGCAGAGCCGGGTCGGATTCGCGGAGGATCGTGAGCGTCTGCTCAATCAGCTCCTGGTACGGCCCGTGCGACGCGCCGACCTCGGGCACGTAGAGCGGGATCGGCCGCACCCACTCGTGCCGGTAGGGCGCGTGACGCTCCTCGGACTCCAGGGTTGCGACCGGGCGGTAGCCGATGTAGTCGTCCAGCTTGTCGCGGGCGGCGCGGACGATGCGGTCGTGCTCGTCCCACGGGGGGCCCTGCGCGAGCACCGCCTCGATGACGCGGACCAGGAAGAACGGCCGCCACAGCTCGCGTTGGCTGCGGTGCCACATCAGGTCGCGGTGAAACTCGCGGTAGGCGATCCGGAAGTCGACCGCCGAGAGCCGCAGCACCGCCTCGGCCTGGGTGACGTCGGCGAAGGCCGGGTCCGCCTGGCTCAGGTCGCGCATCGCGGCCTCGAGCCGCTCGACCAGCGTGTCCAGCGGCTTGGCGTCGGGGGCGTCGCGTTCGGCGGCCGCGAACAGCGTGTTGATGTTGCGGGTGAACGCGGGGTCGGACGCGCCCTCGGAGAAGTTGAGGTAGCCGATCACCTCACGGAGCATGCGGGCGTGAGCGGGGTCGGGCTGCGGCGCGTCGCTTGGCATCAATTGCCCAGGGGAGGGAACAGGGCGGGTCGGCGGGCCCTCAGACGCCCCCGAACGGGGCCTGTGGCTGCCTAGCGTCCCGCGGAGCCGAGGGGTCGTCGGGCGGCCCTCATGGCCGCCTCAGAGTCCGCTCATGTTACGTGATGCCGGGAGGCGGGGTCTAGCGGCCCCCTGTCCGCGGCCGCCCGGCGTCACGACCGCTGCAGGCCGACCCACCACCGCTGGTGCCCGCGGCGCCGGCAGCGGTTTGCTGCGGGACGCGTCGCGGCTGGTTACAATGGAAATTCCCCCCAAGCGGGGCCCCAGCCGCAGGCACGACCTGCAGAATCGATCAACGCACCACACGCAGCCGCATTCAGTTCTATGGCTTTGCTCTTGACGCTCATCACCCGTCCCGCGCTCCGCGCAGCGTGCGTGGCCGCAGCCCTGGTCGCGACCACAGGCGTCGCAGCCGCGGGCGACCTCGTGACCAACTCGCAGGCCCGCCGGCACGGCCTTACCCGCCAGTGGTTCTCGCAGGCCCGCGTCGACCCTGCCCGGTCGCGCATCGAGAGCGCGGTGCTGGAGGGCGACCGGCTGTTCGTGCTGACGTCCGCCGGCGCTCTGCAGTCGTTCGACGCCAACACGGGCGAGGTGATGTGGACCGCCGTGGTGGGGAACCCGGGGTACCCGAGCATGGGGCCGGTGGCGTCGCCGACGCACATCGCCGTGGTCAACGGCGGCGAGGTGTACGTGCTGGACCGCACCACCGGGGAGGTGGTGCTGCGGCGTTCGACGTCCAGCGGCATCGCGGCCGCGCCGGCGATCTCGTCGGGCTACGTGTACGTCCCGCAGTTCAGCGGCCGTGTTGACGCGTTCCCGATCACCGAGAAGGCGGTGATGCCCTGGCACTTCACCTCCGCCGGCCGCATTTTTGAAGACGCCGTCTCGAGCCCCAAGAGCATCGTGTGGTCGACCGACCGCGGCTACCTCTACGTGGCGGACCCCGACGCCGGCAGCGTTCGATTCCGCTTCGAGTCGACGCAGCCGATCGTCGCCCCCGCGACTACCTACCAGGGCTCAATCTACGCCGCTTCGCTCGACGGGTACGTCTACTCGCTGAACGAGCAGAACGGCGCCCAGGCCTGGCGGTACGCGTGCGGATCGCCGGTGACCGAGTCACCCGTGGCGGTCGATGACTCGGTAATGGTTGTCTCGGATGAGCCCGCCCTGCACTGCCTCGACGCCAAGACCGGCGAGGTGCGGTGGGTGGCCCGCGGGGTCGACCGGTTTGTCAGCGCCAGCCCAGAGCGGGTCTACGCCCTCGACCGGATCGGCAACATGGTGGTGCTGGACCGCGCCCACGGCACGGTCCGCAGCCGGGCGCCGATTGCCGGGGAGTACCACGCGGTGCTCAACGAGCAGACCGACCGCCTGTACATCTTTACCGACAACGGCCTGCTGCAGTGCCTGCACGAGGTCGGGCTAGAAGAGCCTAAGCTCCACGCGCCAAAGGTCGACGCCGCCGCGCCCGCGCCGGGCGAAGCGGTCGAGGAGCCAATCTCGGCCCAGGACGCCGTCGAGCAGCCGATGGAAGAGGAGCCGGAGCCCGAAGACGATCCAACCGGCAACGACCCGTTCCTTGGGGGCGGGGCCGACGACCCGTTCGGCGGCGGGGCCCCCGACCCCTTCGGCGCAGGCGGGTCCGACGATCCGTTTGGCGGCGCAGGTGGGTCCGACGATCCCTTCGGCGGCGGTGGCGGGGACGACCCGTTCTAAAACGCGTGACGTCTATTCACCGGCCGATTCAGGCTCGGGGTCGGGCCGAGTACTCCGCCCGTCCTGCCCGCGGCGGGTCTGGATCATCCGTTGCAGGATCCCCTTGGCGTCGGGGCTGTCGGGGTTAAGCTCCTCCAGCTTGCGGAGCGACTCGACCGCCTCGTCGAAGTGCCGCCGCTCGCCCGTCTGCTCGTGCAGCCGCTCCAGGCCGAGCGCCAGCATCAGCCGGAATCGGTAGTCGCCGGGCGCCAGCTCGCACGCCTGGCGGAACGCCTCGACGGCCGGTCCGTACTGGCCGGTCACCACCCGCAGGCGGCCCAGCTCGTACCACAGGGCCGCGTTGCCGGGCGCGAGCTCGGTGTCGCGCTCGAGCAGCGGGATCTCCTCGTCGTACAGCCGTCGGATCTCAGCGGGGTCGCCGCCGCTGCTGCTCAGCACCTCCGCCAGGTACCGCCGCGGGCCGGCCAGCCAAGGCTCGAGCTTCATCGCGATGCGGAACTCTCGGGCGGCGGTCTTGGGGTCGCCCTGCACGCGGGCCAGCTCGCCCAGGTTGTTGTGGGCTGCGGCGCGTTCGCTGTGCATGCGCTGCTCGGTGCGGAACTCCTCGAGCCCTGCCTTGCGGTCGAGGAACTGCTGGCTGGTAAACGCCTGCTCAGGAAGCGGCGCGAGCCGCCGCGCGGCCTCGATCCGCACGCTGCGGACCGGGTCGGTTAGCAGCGGCGCCAGCGTTTCGACCATCCCGGCGGCGGTCTCAGGGCTGATGGATCGCACGGCCGCCAGCCGCACCAACGGGCTGAACGACTCCAGGGCTTGCTCCTTGACCGCGTTGCTGCTGGGCGTGTTGTACTGGCCTAACAGCTCGACGGCGGTCGCCTGCACGATGGCGGGCGTGGTCTCGCGGCGCACGGCGGCGGTAAGCAGCGGCTCGCCCTCGGGCTCGCCGGCGCGGCCCGCCGCGATGGCGGGCGCCCAGTGGGGGTCGTCTCGGCGGTTGGGGCCGTACCACTTCTCGACCGCGTCGGCCGCCCACTGCGCGTCCTCGTCCGGCTTAACGTGGCATTTGTTGCACGCGTTGGGCGTGCCGAGCTGGACCGACAGGTCGGGCCGCGGGATACGGATGCTGTGGTCGCGACGCGGGTCGACCACCATGTAGGTGGTCTCCGGCATGTGGCACTCGACACAGCTCGCGCCTGGCGTGCCGGCAACGTGGTGGTGGTGGGCGGGCGTGTCGTACTGGGCGGGGATGTGGCACTGGGCGCACAGCGCGTTGCCCTCAAACTTTGGCTTCAGCGAGTGAGGGTCGTGGCAGTCCGTGCAGCGGACGCCCTTGGCGTGCATCTTGCTCTGCAGGAACGAGCCGTAAACGTACACCTCGTCCTGGATCTGGCCGTCGGCGTGGTACAGGCCGGCGTACAGCGGAGTCACCTCGTAGCTGTCATTGAAGTGCGGGCCGGGCCGGAACTCGGGGTGCACGCCGTGCCGGCGGGAGTGGCACTTGGCGCAGGTCTGGATCTGCGGCTCCGAGTCAAGCGACTTCAGCTTCGCCAGCCCGTAGCCGTGGTTGCGGTCCCAGAACAGCGAGTTGCGGTTGGCCAGCGCGATGTGCAGGCTGCCCGGCCCGTGGCACTCCTCGCAGCTGACGTCGATCTCGCTGAAGGTGGTGTGGTAGGTGTCGGTGGCCAGGTCGTAGTTTTTCTGCAGGTTGGTCGAGTGGCACTCCGCGCAGGTGGTGTTCCAGTTCTGCGCCACACCGGTCCAATGGAGTGGGTCGTCGGGCAGGAGCCGCTCTTCGGTCACATCTGGCGGCGGCACGTAGAACCACTCCTTCTTGGCCGTGTCCCACGAGACCCTCAGCACCTGCACGCGGCCGTCGGGGAACTCGACCATGTACTGCTGCAGCGGCTCGTAGCCGAACGTGTACTTGACGTGGTAGTCGTGGTGCTCGCCGTCGGGGCCTTCGGTGTTGACCATGTAGCGGTCGCCGTCGCGGAAGAACCGGGTCGTGACGCCCAGCCGCTCGAAGGTGAAGTCGTCAAAGTCGCCCAGCACGGATTCGTCGGTGGCGAGCTCCATGGCGAGGTCGTGGTGGCTGCCGGCCCACGCCTGGTGCTCCGTCTGGTGGCACTCGACGCAGGCCTGCCCCCCCACGTAGGTCGCCTTGGCCATCGCGTCAGGCGGCGCGGCGCGGCGGTAGTCGGCCCACACGCCGGCACCGATAGCGATCATCAGCAGCCCCAGCAGGATCGGCCAGCGTCGCAGGAAGAAGGTAGTCTGGCCGGGCATAGGCAGCGAAAGGGGGCGGCGGACGGTCGGAGCCAAAACCTTATTCTAGGCCCTACCCGCGGGGGCGTCATCCTCGGGGTGGAGCCCGAGCAGCGGTCGGGCATCCTTGGCGGCTCCCGCCCGCCCCACTAGCATGGCGCGTCCGGCCGTCTCCCGTCCCTCCGAGAAAGAACGATGAAGTCGTTTCGCAAAGAGCTGTGGTTCAACCTGCCCGCCCGCATGGAGTTTGTGAACATCACCTCCGACGTCGAGCAGTACGTCCGCGAGAGCGGCGTGCAGGAGGGGATGGCGCTCGTGAACGCGATGCACATCACGGCATCGGTGTTCATTAACGACGACGAGCCCGGCCTGCACCGCGACTACAAGAAGTGGCTGGAGGAGCTGGCGCCGTTTGACGCCTCGCCCGAGCGGTACCACCACAACCGCACCGGCGAGGACAACGCCGACGCGCACCACAAGCGGCAGATCATGGGCCGCGAGGTGGTGGTGGCGATCACCGAGGGCAAGCTCGACTTCGGCCCCTGGGAGCAGATCTTCTACGGCGAGTTCGACGGCCGCCGGAAGAAGCGGGCCCTGGTGAAGATCATCGGGGAGTGAGCTCCCCGTCGAGCAGGTGGGCAATCGGCCCACTGCGACCCCGCCGCACAATCCTCAGCGTTCGATCTGGAGAGTGATCAGGTTGCGACTGTTTCCGCTTGAGGTCGAGACGCGGCCGACTCTGCCCGAGCATCGGCAGAACACGCAGCCCAGCACACGCAGCACGGTTGCTTTGCCCAGCGGCGTCGGTCGCCACTTAGCGTGCGCACGGACTGAGGCGTGATTGCCCGTGGTCACCCCAAGAACAATCCGCTTGGCGCCCTCGGCGTGCAGCTCTTGCCCAACGAACCGAAGCAGGCGGCTGTACACGCCCTCGCGTCGGCGGTCGGCCGCCACCACTGCCGCGTAGAGCCAGCGGTCGCCGTCGTACAGCCGGACGTCGACATCCAGGTCGGGGTCGAGGTAGTTCTGGCGAGCGACCCAGACGCACGCGATCGGTTGGCCGTCGTCAGTCACGATCGCCGCCCGGCGGTTGACGCCGTCCCATTGTGCGGCGCACTCGTGCCCCGCCACTTCGCCTAGCAACGCAGTGTCGTCAGGAGTGGCCCAACGAACGGTTTCGGTGGGAGGCGCCACAGGGCGGTCCGCCAGCTCCGCAAAGTGGCCGGTTGGGATCGCGTACACGGTGAACGGCCGGACGCGGAGCATCCACGCCGGCATGCGGCGGAGGGGCGCTTTGCCGATTCTGTACGCGAATCGCGCGAGGGACATGCGGCGGGCGGTGGGGGAGGCGGAGGGGGTCGCTCTTCAGTCTACTCCACGCCTACCACTGGTACTCGAACGAGGCATTGAGCCCCTGCGCCCAGAAGTCGCTCCGTGAGAGCGTGAACGCCGGCACGGCCGGGCCGACCAGCGCGCCGCCGCCCAGCTGCGTCGGGTTGACGTTGGTGTCGATCAGCGGCGCCAGCCGCACGACGCTGTCCCAGTAGAAGAAAGTGTACCCGAGGCCCACGCGGGTGTGCGTGCCGATCTGGCGTTCGAGCGTGACGCCCAGCTCACCGATGAACGATTCGTCATTGAACTCGCGGAAGTCATTGTTGGTGGGCTGGCCGAGCAGGCCGCCGTCGTTGTGGGTGAAGACCGGGATGCCGCCGGGGTCGGTCACCACCGTGGTGTCGCCGCTGATGGTGCTTCGGGTGCGGGTCCCGCCGTAGGCGGCCTTGGTGGTGAGGCTCAACGACCAGCAGCCGCGCCACAGGCGGGTCGCCAGGCCGATCTGACCGCCGTGGAAGTAGTTCTTGGTGCGGAACAGGTCCTCGCGGTAGATCTCGGTCCCCGGGAAGTAGCCGCTGCCCGCGTTGAGCGAGACGCTCGTGTCGCGCACCACCAGTTGGTCATTCAGGTAGCCGTGCCGGTAGCCGGCGAGGATGTCGATCCGGCCCTGGGTGCGCCACATCACCGCCTGCCGCAGCATCACCTCGCCGCCGAGCAGCTCCAGGTCCGCGTCGATGCGGGTCGAGCCGGCCAGCAGGCCGGGGTAGGCGATCAGCAGCGAGTCCTCGTCGCCTCCCACCGCATCGGTGTACGGGCGGGCGAGCACCGGGTAGTCGTCGCTGTTAAGCTCCAGCTCGATGTCGCGGCCGTCGATGCCGAACAGGGTGGCCTCGACTCCGGTGAGCTGCTCCGGGCAGTGCCACAGCCCGACGGTGAAACGGCCGCCGGAGCGGAAGTCGTCGTGCAGCTTGCTGCCGCCAAACAGGGTGACCGTGTCGGGCTGGTCGAGCGCGCCCGCGTCGGCAGCCGGCGTGGCGGCGTCGCCGGTCGTGAGCAGCGATGGGAAGTCGGCGCCCTTGGTGGCCCAGGCGAGGTACTCCGCCTTGAACCACAGCCGGCCGGAGTGCCAGTCGACCTCGCAGGCGCCCGGGTGGGGTCCCAGCCGCCGCAATGCCGGGTCCGGCGCGAACTGGGCGAAACGCGCGTCGCCCGCACAGCCCGTGCACCCGTACGCCGGCGGGATCTGGTAGGCAGCGGGCCCGGCCGGCGCCGAGGTGGGCAGCGGCTCGGCGGCCAGCTCGGTGGTTTCGGCCCCGTTGGAGCGGGCGGGCGCCAGGCAGGCGGCCGCCAGCAGCACCGCGGTCAGGATGGATTTTGTGCGCAGCATCACCTTGTAGGGATCGGCCGCAGAACCGCTGCAACTTGAAGAATCGTTACAAGCCGACCGCTGCTAGCGTCGGATGGCCCGCGAGAAGTCTTCGCTGCCGTCGGCAAGCTGTGCGCGGCGGGTGATGTTGGCCCGGGCCTTGATCTGCTCGAAGCTCCCCTCGCCGTCGATCAGCCCCTCGGCGTAAGCCTTGCGATCCGACAGGCCAGGCAGCAGCACGCCAACGTCGTACACGATGCGGTTGGGGCGGATCAGATTGACATGCTCGGCGATGTTGGTTGTGCAGTTGTTGGTGAAGAGGTCGTAGAACTGCGGCTCGCGGGACAGCTCGTTTGCGCGGTTGAGCATGCTCAGCAGCATTTCCTGGGCGGCCGCCGCCGGCGCGGTAGTGCGGTAGAGGAAAACGTCCTCGCAGTTGACCACGGCCTGCTCGCGGAGCAGGTCCCGCTCGTCCGCCACGACGTACATGATCTCGTACTGCCGCATGGCGCTGAGGATCGGGTTGTAGTTGGGCTCGTCCTTCTCTTTGCGCACTTCGACGCTGATCGCCAGGTGCTCTGGTTCTGCCATCGGCGCCTCGGGGGCGATTTCGAAGCTGACCAGCGTGTGCGCCAGGCTCGGCACGGCGCCGAACGGCATCGTGATGAAGTCGACCGCGCGGACCCGCTCGATGTCGAACGACTTGTCGTAGTAGTCCACGACGTACTCGCCCGGCGCCAGGTGCTTGCAGTAGCGGACGTTTTTCACCGTGACCTGGTTGCCGCGGATGTCGGCGGTGGGCAGCACGGCCTGGTCGGGCATCCAGTCGCGGAAGTTGGACGGCTGGATCCGGTCGGCCAGCTTTGGGTCGAGCTTGGGTGTCGATTTGCACCCCGCCAGCGCGCACGCCAGCCCGCAGAGCAGGGCGACGCGCAGCGCATATCGCGGTGACCGGGGCATCCGTGACTCGGCGGTGGGGAGGCAGGCCGCGGAGTCTAGGCAGGCGGCAGGATGCTGGCAACGTCAATCGCCGTCGGCCGGCTGGTGGTGCTATTGCAGCCGCCAGTTCTTGGCCGCTAGCAGGTTGGCACCGATCAGCACCGCCAGCGGCGAGAACAGGAACAGCTGTGCGCCCAGCGATACCAGGCCGAGTGACCCGGTTGGAAGTGCAACCCACCCCACATTCAAGGCTACCTGAATGCAGAACGCGAGCTCACATAGCAGCACGCCGGAAGTGATCAGCATCATGATCCGCCATGGCTTGGGGTGCTTGAATCGCCAGCTCAAGCCAAATGGCAGCGCGGGTACTCCGAGCAGCAACGTCAGCGCCTTGCAAATGTTTGTGGGGTCGAAGAAGCTGCCTACGATCAGCGACAGCATTGTGGTGAACAGCCCGCCGACGATCAGCGCCTCGGTCTTCTCGCGCTTGTTGAGCGCCATCCGGGCGAACGGGTGCAGCAGCAGCGTGGCGTTGCCCAGCGGCTGGATGAACCAGGTCATGACGCAGAACATCAGGTACAGCCAGGAGAGGGGCTGCAGCACCGGCGCCCAGGCGGGGTAGGCCTCGGCCGCGCTGCTGACCGCCCTGTTCACGAAGTACAGCCCGAACAGGATGGCGAACTGGGCCTTCCCGGTCAGCCGCGCCATCCACAGGAAGTAACTCAGCAGCCAGCGGTAGATGGGGAACCGGGCCTTGGTGGTCTCCAGCACACCGACCCGCGCCCACTCGAGCGACGGGTCGAGTCGCAGCGCCTCGCGGAAGTGCCGCTCGGCCTGGGTGAGGTCGTGCCGCTCCAAGCAGGACCAGCCGAGGTTGGCGTGCGAGGCGGCGTCGTTGGGGTCGACCCGCAACGCTTGCTCCACGTCCTGCCGCCCCGCGTCCGAGCGGCCGAGCCCGCGGTTGGCCAGAGAGCGGAGGTTGATCGCCTCGATGTTCTCCGGGTCGATCGCCAGCGCCTGGTCGACGTCCGCCAACGCGGCCCGCCATGCCTTGCGGCGGGCGTGAACCGACGCGCGGCCGGCGTACGAGTCCTCGTCGCCCGGGTTCAGCTGGATCGCCTCGGTGAACAGCCGCTCGGCTGTGTCGAGCGCGTTGCGGGACAGCTCGACCCGCGCCGCCAGCTGCCGGACCTGTGGCGAGTCGGGCGCCAGGCCAACCGCCTGCCTGGCCCGCTCGCTCGCCTCGTGGTGGGCGCCGCGGTCGGACAGGCAGATCGCCAGCAGCGCGTGCGCCCAGGCGTCGTCGGGGTCCTGGCCGATGGCCAGGCCCAGCTCCTTCTCGGCGTCGCGGCAGCGGTGCTGCTCGATCAGGATCTGAGCACGCTGTAGGTGGGGGGAGATCAACGGGCTACTTGATCCACTTGAGGACGTCGTCGTACAGGCCGCCCTCGTTGGCGTACAACGCGTAGTTGCGTGCGGACGAGAACCACTCGGTGGTGGTCGGCTTGTGCTTCTTGGCGGCGGCGCGGAGGTCGGCGCCGGTGATGGGCTGGGGCGGCGAGCCACGCTTGATGCTCTCGGTCAGCTTGGCCTCGACCGCCAGGTCGACCAGCGCCTTGAGGTCGGCGCCGGAGTAGTTCTTGGTGTTCTTGGCCAGGTGCGCGTAGTCGATGTCGCGGGTCGGCTTGCCGGCGAGGTGCAGCCGCAGGATGTCGGCCCGGGCCTCGTCGTCGGGCGGGGGCACGAACATCACGCGGTCGAACCGGCCCGGCCGGCGGAACGCCGGGTCGACGTGCCAGGGGGCGTTGGTGGCGGCCAGGACCAGCACGCCCTCATTGGAGTGCTCTACGCCGTCCAGCTCGGCCAGGAACTGGTTGATCATCTGCCGCTGCCCGCCGCCGCGGAGGTCGCTCCGCTTGGCGCCCAGCGCGTCGACCTCGTCGAAAAACAGCACGCACGGCGTGTTGGCCCGCGCCTGGGCGAACACCTGGTGCAGCTGTTTCTCGCTCTGCCCGATGTACATGTCCAGCACGTCGCTGATGCCGATCGAGAGGAAGCCGGCGTTGATCTGCCCGGCGGTCGCCCGCGCGAGGTAGGTCTTGCCGCAGCCGGGGGGGCCGTACAGCATGATCCCGCCGCCGATGGTCTTGCCGTAGGCGGCGTACACCTCGGGGTGCTCCAGCGGGTAGATGATCTTGACGCGGATCTCTTCCTTCAGGTCCTTCATCCCGCCGACGTCGTCGAACGCGATCTTGGGCCGCTCCACCTCATGCTGGAAGTCGCCGGCGGCGTCGCCCGCGTGGTTCAGCAGCCGGCCCTCGTCGACCTCCCAGTCGGAGCCCATGCTGGTCTGGGGCGTCGCGCTGACGCCCAATCGCTCGGAGAGCTCCTCGTCGTGCGACTCCGGGTCGGCCTCCAGGGCCTGCTTGTACCGGGTCACCGCGTCCTCGACGCGGCCCTCGCGCAGGCAGAGCCGCGCGTACATCACGCACGCCTGGGCGGGCGGGTCGCGGTGGTCGAGCATCGCCTCGAGGATCACGGCGGCCTCGCTCAGCCGGTCGTCCTGCAGGTACGCGTCCGCCAGCAGCAGTTTGAGGTCGGCGGCCGCCGGATTGCCCTCCAGCAGGCGGCGGTACTCCTCCACGGCCTCGCCGTGGCGGCCCGCGGCCGTCAGGCTGGCCGCCAGGTGGCGGCGCAGGGGTTCGTTGTCGGGCGAGACTTCCAGCGCCGCGCGGAGCGGCTCGATCGGGTCGTTGGGTGTTGGCATGCCTGAGAATCTAGTCGGTTGCGTCGCCGCCCGCCACTGTTTCGGCTGTGAGGGCGGCCGAGGCCGGGCGGAGGCGGCGAACAGCGGCGTAGATCAACACCCCGACGCAAAGCACCGCGAGCGAGAGCACGCCGAACGCGCCCAGCGCCAGCAGCACTGCGACGGCGGTAGTAAGCAGCAGCAGGTCGCGGACGCCGAAACGCACGCGGGTGTGCGACGGGGGTGTGCGCATGGCGAGCATCACAACGCTTGCCGCGTACATCACCAAGGTGAAGAACAGGGCGTCGTTGGTGAGCAGGCCCCGCGCAGAAAGCGAGTGGTAAGGCGCCGTTACATGAGCGGCGGCCGTGGCGAGCGACGCGGCCAGCATCAACTCGGCGGCGACTCGGCCGAGCCGCGGCGCGAAGACGGCCGCGGCGAACGCAACAATCCAAACCGGCCCGGTGATGGGAGGGACCCATCGTCGAAACTCTTCCGCCGGCCCGCTCCGCGAGAACGCTGGCGGTTCTGGCATGACCTTCTGCAGCAGGCTCGTGCCGGTGGACGCGCCAAAACCGACCAGGTTGTCGCCGTTGAAGGTGAACTGCAGCTCGATGCCGTAGTTGGGGTGCTGCCAGGTCGCGACCTCGTAGTCGCCCTCCTCGCGGGTCGGCCAGGGCTTGCCGCCGTTGAACTTGTCGCGGGTCGCCTGGCGGGCGTTATCTTGGTTGAAGAGGTTCTTGGTCCAGGCGCTCAGCTTCTGGTACTCCGCGCTGCCCTCCTTCTCCAGCCGGTCGAGCTCCTGCTGGTACGCGGCCTGCTGGTCACGGTCGCGCTGGTTCTCGTTCGCCTTGTAGGCGCCGAGCCCGATGATCAGCGACAACACCACGAGCCAGGCGATCGCGCGGACGCGGGGCGTTTGCGGCTCGTGGGGCATTAACCGCGCGGGGAGGTTGGGGCGCCGGCTACAGCCGGCAGTTGCTGATGCTGGTTTCGAGGATCGCCTCTGCGCCGAGCTCCTCGAGCCGCTCCATAATGCCGATCACCTCGCCCCGCTTCACCATCGCCCGCACGGCGTACCAGCCGCTCTTCTCGAGCTTATTGATGGTGGGCGAGCTGAAGCCGGGCGTCACCCTCTCGGCGGCGGCCAGGTTCTTCTCGGCGATGTTGTACTCCAGCAGCGAGTAGCTGCGGGCGATCACCACGCCCTCCAGGCGGCGGGTGATGCGGTCGCACAACTCGCCGTGCTTGGTGTTGGGGTTCTGGATGAGCACGGTCTCGTACTTGCCGATCTCGTCCAGGATCCGCAGGTTGTTGGCGGCCAGAGTGCTGCCGGTCTCGACCAGGTCGACGATGGCGTCCGCCACGCCGAGCGCAATCATCACCTCGACCGAGCCGGTCAGCTCGACGATGTGCGCGGTCGCGCCGTGCTGGTTCAGGTACGCGCGGGTCACGTTGGGGAAGCTGGTGGCGATGCGGTCGCCGCTCAGGTCCTTGGGGCCAACCACCGGGCTGTTCGCCGGCACGCAGATCGCCAGCCGGCAGCCGCCCACACCGAGCCGCATCCGCTCGGTCAGCGCGACCGGCTCGCCGTCGATGCGGGCCTCGGCCACCAAGTCGGACCCGGTGATGCCCATGTCGATGGCGCCCTCGGCGCACAGCACGGGGATGTCGTCGGTGCGGAGGAACGTGATGTCGATCTCCGGCTGCTCGTCGCTGATCGTTTTGACGCGGGCGAACAGCGCGCGGTCCTGGCGGCGGAACTTGAGGCCCGCGTCCTTGAGCAGGTCGCCGGCCAGGTCGGCCAGGCGGCCCTTGCTGGGGATGCCGATGCGGAGGATGTTGGACATGTCGTCGGGTTTCGGGTGTCGGTGCGGGGCCCGCGGCCGCCGGCCGGGACTAGGCGGCGGCCTGGCTGGGCCCGCTGGTTACTTGCTGCGCGAGGCCTTCTCTTCAATCCCAGAGACGCCAAACCGGCGGGCGAGTTCGCTCTCGACCTCCGCCAGGTCAACGCCGCGGCGCCGCAGCAGCACCAGCGTGTGGTACAGCAGGTCGCCCGCCTCGTAGATGAAGTGGGTGCGGCCATCGTCGCCTTCCTCCAGCGCGGCCTCGACCAGCTCGCCCGCCTCCTCGGTGACCTTGCCGCACAGCTTCTCAAGCGGGCCGGTCAGCAGCTTCGCGGTGTACGACTTGCCCAGGCCGTCGCCGGCCGCCAGCTCGGCGCGCTGCCGGATGGTCTCTTCCAGGGCGTCGATCGGCCGGGCGGCTTCGGGCATGGCGGTGGTGCGGGTGGGGAAGGAACGGGCCCGGGCCCTGGCAAAGCCGGCCCCAGCAGGGGAAAATGCGGCGAAAACAAACCTCAAGTCTAGGCAGCCGCGGGCGTTAAGGCAATCGTGCCGGGTTGGCGGAGCAGCACACATGACCCCCACCACCGAAAACCCGGCCCTCGACTGCTGGTACCTGACCGGCGCCACGGCCGTGGGCAAGACCTCGGTCGCGATGGAGCTCGCCCGGCGGCTCGACGCCGAGATCCTGTCGCTCGACTCGATGGCCGTGTACCGCGGCATGGATATCGGCACCGCCAAGCCGCCCGCCGAGCTGCGGCGGGCCGTGCCGCACCACCTGATCGACGTGGTCGACCCGGACGAAGAATTCAGCGTCGCGCAGTACCGCGAGCTGTCGTTCCAGGCGATCCGCGCGATCCGCGACCGGGGCCGCCAGCCGCTGTTCGTGGGGGGCACACCGCTGTACCTCAAGTGTTTGCTGCGGGGCTTCTTCGACGGCCCGCCCGCCGACTGGGACCTGCGTAACGAGATCCTCACCGAGCTGGAAACGGTCGGCTCCGAGGCGCTGCACGCGCGGCTCACCCAGGTCGACCCGGTGGCGGCCTCGCTGATCCACGTGAACGACACCCGCCGCATCGTCCGCGCGCTCGAGGTGTACCGCTCCACCGGCGAGCCGATCAGTCACCAGCAGATGGAGTTCGAGGACGGCGTGCCGGCCGACCAGTGTCGTGTGTTCGTGCTCCGCCGCGACCGCGACGAGCAGCGCGAGCGGATCGAGCGCCGCGTCGACCAGATGTTCGACGACGGCCTGGTCGAGGAAGTCCAAGGGCTGATCGACGGCGGCAAGCAACTCGGCCGCACCGCGCGGCAGGCGGTCGGCTACTGCGAGGTGATCGACTACCTCAACGGCAAGCACGATCTGGCCGAGGCGGTCGAGCTCATCAAGGCCCGCACCCGCCGCTTCGCCAAGCGGCAACGCACCTGGTTCCGCGGGCTGGGCGAGTGCCGATTTATCGACATCGGCCCAGACGACAACCCTGCCGCCATCGCGGAGCGGATCGCCACCGACCCCCAGGCGGGGCTCTCTTAGCAGCTCCATCTACGATTCGGCAGGGTTTTGTCCGATCTCGTTTTGTCCAAAAACACGCGCGGAGGGGACAAAACTCGGGGCGCATCTCCGCCCCATTTTTTCGTAAGTGCTTCTGAGTTAGCCCATTACGCTAAGTCCTTCAAGAATGCTTGCGGGGGTTTTGTCCGTTTTGGGGCGCGTCGATCGGACACACTTCTAACTCTCGCGGTTCCAGCGGCAACGCGCGCAGCACCTCCCGCAGCCTGCCAGACCTACTAGCAGGGTCGGTGAACACACGGCGCTATTAAATTAGATCGCGCTGCGCGGCCGTTTTCTACAACAAACCGGCGACGACAAGTGGGTGAGAGACGGCAAAGGCGCGGGGCTACGCGAGTCGGATCGGGCGCCCAAAGATTCGCCGGCCGAAGCGCTGCGGCTGGTTGTCTCACGCAGAGTCGCAAAGGCGCAGAGTCGCCGCTGGCTACAGCAAACTCTGCGGCTCCGCGCCTCTGCGCGAGTCTTTATCATGGCGGCATCACAATCGACTCTCGCACCTGGCTGGTCACTTCTTCAAAGCCGGTGGTCCGAGCGGCGCACCCAGCGAGATTGATTGCCTCACGCAGAGTCGCGGAGTCGCTGAGACGTCGCAGGCTAGAGCAATCTCTGCGGCTCCGCGCCTCTGCGAGATCCATCGGACCTGTAGCAACCCACTCCGAGCCTTGCACGAGCCGGCTACTGCGGCGAGGGAACGAACGCTGCTGCGATTGCCAGCAACATCAGGCCTACCAGCACCGCGAGCAAGATCCAGACCCACTTGGAGGTCTGGTACCTGATGTGCGGCGTCGCGGCTATGACCTGTTGGTAGTCGGGCGTAAAGATGAACCTTGCCCTCGCACCGATCAGGCACCATAGGCCACAGATGCTGATGAGGAGCGTCAGCAGGTTCATCGACGGCAGTGAGAAGAGCAGCCACAGCAGGTTCGTAGGGTGGGCGTCGGCGAAGCGGACGCCCACCGCAGGCGGGCCGCAACTACAACAGCGGTGGGCCTATCGGCCCCACCCTACGCGACTAGTCAGGGCGAACGGATGTAATGACAGCTCCAAACACCAGCACCAAGACGACAATCAAGAACGCGATAAGGAACAACATCAAGATCGATGACTTGTAGCGGATGTGTGGCGTTGCCGCGATCACGCCTCTGTACTCGTCTGAGAAGATGTACCTGCCCGTTCGCCCTGCAACCAGCCACAGAATGTAACCGTTGATCAGCGTCCCAATAGGGATGCCAAGCAGACCGATCACACTCAGGACGATGGTCCAGATCCTCACCGCCGGGTTCAGTCGCCGGAGGCCCGAGCCGATCCACCAGAAGAGAACGCTCAAGCCGGCGTATAGCAGCATGGCGCCGAGCATGGCGGCCCCCTCGCCCAGTCCAACCTCTCCAGACGTTGCCGCGACCACCGCGCCGAACACCATGACCACCGACATCAGGGCGCCGATTGCTGCGGGGATCAGGTAGAGCAGCCCAACCGACTTGATCGACGCCTCGCGCGACAGGTGCTCCCGCCGGATCGCCTCAAGCGCGGCGTTTTCCGACGGCGCGTCAGGGCCGACGGCCCCCTCCTCCGCCAGCGGGGAGGCAAAGGGGTTCACGTGCTCCGGTTCCGCATCCATAGTTTTCTGCTTGGTTTGATCGGTGAGGGAGTCAGGCGCCGAAACGGTGACGCCGTCGCTACGGCGCCATGCGGGCGGCGAAGACCACGACGACCACGAGCACGACCAGCAGCACGCCCAGCACCACCCACATCACGGTCGACGACTTGTAACGGATGTGGGGCGTGGCGGCGATAATCTCCTTGTACTCGGGCGAGAAGATGTACTTGCTCTTCTCACTCCCCATCAGCGACGCCAGATAGCCGTGGATGAGCATTCCGATGACGTTGATCCCCAAGAGCGAGATCAACAGCGCGATGATCGACAGCACCAGTGCCGGGATCCGGACGGTCGGGTTGAGCCGCCGCAGCCCCGCTCCCACCCACCAACCGAGGGCGGCCAGCAGCGCGACGAAGACGGCGCCCAGCAGCGAGGGACCAAGGTCGTACGCGGCCGGGCCCACAAACGCCGACGCGGCGAGGAACGTGGCGCTGACCGTCAGCACACAAGCGCCGAGGTAGTAGAGCCAACCGACCGATCGGATCGACGCCTCGCGCTTGATGTGCTCGTGGCGGATGGCCTCGACGCCCGACACGCCCAGCGGGGCGCCGGAACTGACGACAGCCTCCTCCGCCAGCGGGGAAGCGAAGGGGTTTACATGCTCGGGCTCCGCTTCCATGGCAATCCTGATGAGGACGAGGCTAACTGCTGCGTGCCGCCGCAAAGTTAGCCAGTCCCACCAATGATTGCAACGCCGGGTTGTCCGGCAGTTCGGCCAGGTCGGCCGCCGCGCGGCGGGCGTAGTCGGCCGCGGTCCGGTTGGCGTAGTCCAGCGAGCCCATCAGTTTCACCTGAGCGCGGATCCGCTCGACGTCGGCGGTGGCCAGCAGGTCGACGAAGTTCGCCCGCGGGCCGTTGACCAGCGCGTCGCGGGCGTGGATCAGCGGGAGGGTCATCTTCCGCTTGGCGAGGTCGGCGCCGGTGGTCTTGCCGGTGGCCTCCTCGTCGGACATCAGGTCCAACAGGTCGTCGGCGATCTGGAACGCGACGCCCAGGTTGCGCCCGAACGAGGCGAACCGCTCGACCGTGGCGTCGTCGGCGCCGGCCTGGCGGGCGCCCAGCTCGCAGCAGCACGCGCACAGCTCGGCGGTCTTGGCGGTGATGATCGCGAGGTAGTCGTCCTGGCTGAGATCGAAGTCGCCCTCGGAGAGCGTCTGCTGCATCTCACCTTCACAGACCGTGTTGGTCGCGCGGCCGATGGTCTGGCACGCCTCTGCCGAGCCGGTGGTGCTGGCCAGGTAGAACGCGTGTGAGAACAGGAAGTCGCCCAGCAGCACGCTGGTCTCATTGCCCCAGCGCGCGTTGACGGTGTCCTCGTGGCGGCGGAGGTCGGCCTCGTCGAGCACGTCGTCGTGCACGAGCGTGGCGGTGTGGATCATCTCGACCACGGCCGACAGCACCAGGTGCTCGTCGGTCAGCCCGCCGGCGGCCTGGCCGGCCAGCAGCACCAGCGCCGGCCGCAGCCGCTTGCCGCCCAGCCGGTAGCCGTGACGCACGACCTCGTCCACCTGGGGGACGCGGCTGTGCAATTCGGACTGCAGCCGCCGCTCGACCGCGGCCAAGTCGTCGGCGATGCCGGAGAGCAGCTGGCGGAGGTCGGTGGCGCCGTGCGCGAGCGTTTGGTCTGCCTGACTCATAAGTCGGTTGGGTCCTTACTCTTTGTCGCCCGCGGCTTGGTTGTCGCCGGTTGCGGCGCGGCGCCAGTGGCCGCTGCGGCCGCCGCT
Organism: Posidoniimonas corsicana; assembly: GCF_007859765.1. Lineage (NCBI taxonomy): Bacteria > Pseudomonadati > Planctomycetota > Planctomycetia > Pirellulales > Lacipirellulaceae > Posidoniimonas > Posidoniimonas corsicana. Next base: position 2,875,456 of record NZ_SIHJ01000001.1, on the reverse strand, counting down.
CTTCTCTTCCAGTTGCACCGGGCCTATCACGATCCCCCGGTCGACCGCCTTGCACATGTCGTAGACCGTCAGCGCGGCGGTCGTTACCGCGGTGAGGGCCTCCATCTCGACGCCGGTCTTGGCCGTGACGCGGGCCGTGGCCGTGACCACCAGCGACTGCTCGTCGGCGAACTCAAACTCCACGCCCACCGACTCCAGCGGCAGCCCGTGGCACAGCGGGATGAGTTCGTCGGTCCGCTTGGCGGCCATCACCCCCGCCAGCCGCGCCACCTGCAGCACGTCGCCCTTGGCGCCGCCGCCCGAGCGGACGAGCTCGAGCGTTGCGGCCGCCATCCGCAGCCGGGCCGACGCGCGGGCCGTGCGGCGGGTCGCCGGCTTGTCGCCCACGTCCACCATCTGCGCGGCGCCCTCCTCGTCGAGGTGCGTAAGCTTCGGTGGCGTGGTTGGGTCTGCCAAAGGAAACGCCCGGTGAGGTGGGCAAGGTTGCTTTGAATTCTAGAGGCTGCGAACGCCCGGGCGTAGAGGCGTGCGGCCGCCGGGCCGTGGGTGTGACACTTTGACGCGGCGCCGGCTGCGGAGATCTTAACGTGTTTCACGGGCCGGGGTTAGGGGCGCGGGCGTCAATCCGACTGCCGACCGCCGTGCAGCCCCTGCGGCGCGTGGCGTCCGCCGCAACGGGGGACCTATAATTGACGCATGAAACCCCTCCTCGCCTGGATCGCGGCCGCCCTCACCGCCGCCGCGACGCCGTCGGTCGCCCTGTGCGCTGAAGCGTACGCCGGCCTGCTGAGCGATGTGCTGATCCGCCCCGGCTACGAGCTGCAGCTGGTGCACCGCGTCGACCCCAAGACCGAGGGGTCGTGGGTGTCGCTCACCGCGGTGGGCGACGGCCGGCTGGTGGCATCGGCTCAGTTCGGCGGGCTGTTCGTCATCACGCCCAGCGCCGACGCGTCGGACACGGTGGTCGAGCGGCTGCCGCTGGAGATCGGCATGGCTCAGGGGATGTGCGTGCTCGACGGTGATCTGTACGTGATGGTCAACTCCACTGGCGACGCCGCGTCGGGCCTGTACCGCGCCCGCGACACCACCGGCGACGGCCTGTGGGACCAGGCCGAGCTGCTCCGCGAGCTGCCGGCGAGCGGCGAGCACGGACCCCACGCGGTGATCCCCGCGCCGGACGGCCGGTCGCTGTTGGTGGCCTGCGGCAACATCACGCCGCCGACCGACTTCGCGTGGAGCCGCCCGCCCCGCGTCTGGGCCGATGACGCCATCGTGCCGCGGATCGACGACCCGCTGCGCAGCTTCGCCAACCTCCGAGAGCCGGGCGGCTGGATCGCCCAGGTGAGCCTCGACGGGCAAGACTGGCGGCTGTTCGCGATGGGCTTCCGCAACCAGTACGACATCGCGTTCAACTGGCGGGGCGACCTGTTCACTTTTGACTCCGACAACGAGTACGACATCGACACCCCGTGGTACCGCCCGACGCGGGTCTGTCACGTGGTGAGCGGCGGCGAGTTCGGCTGGCGGCACGGCACCGGCAAATGGCCCGCCTACTACGAGGACAGCGTGGCGCCGCTGCTGGAGGTCGGCCCCGGCTCGCCCACCGGCGTGGCCTTCGGCGCGGGGACCAGCTTCCCCTTCCCGGACAGCGCGGCGTTGTTTGTCGGCGACTGGAGCCACGGCCGCGTGTTCCTGGTCAACGTGTCGAGCGACGGCGCCGGCTACCGCGCGAGCGTCGAGCCGTTCCTCTCCGCGTCGCCGCTGCCGGTGACCGACCTGGCCGTCAACGCGGCCGACGGCGCGCTCTACCTGACCACCGGCGGGCGGCGCGTCGGGTCGGCGCTGTGGCGGGTGGTCTACGTCGGCTTCGACGACCCCGCCGACGCGCCGCCCACGCTCCCCCCTGCCCCGGCGCCCGCGGTCGACCTGATCGCGCTGCGGCAAGAGCTGGAGCGTTACCACACCGCCGACGGTGCGCAGGACCCCACCGCGCTCGATGCGGTCTGGCCGTACCTGGGGCACGAGGACCGCCGCATCCGCTACGCGGCGCGCGTGGCCGTGGAGCTGCAGCCGGCCGAGTCTTGGCTCGAGCGCGCGTACAACGAAGATGACCCCCGCATCCGCCCCTACGCCCTCTTGGCCGCCACCCGCCATCAATCCGTCGACCCGCCGCACCGGTTGTACGAGGCGTTCCGCGACACCGACTTCGCATCGCTCCCGCGTGAGCAGCAGCTCGCGTTCCTGCGCGCGGTGGGCGTGTCGCACTTGCGGTACGGCCCGCCGGAGCTGCCGACCCGCCGCGCGATTGTCGCCAAGTTCGCCGACGCGTTCCCGTCTGGCGCCGCGGTGCTCGACCGCGAACTGGCCGCGTTCCTGCTCGCCGTGGGCTACCCGCCCGCTGTCGCGCCGACGGTCAAGCTGATGGAGGAGTCGCCGCTGGCGAGCGAGCGCATGCACTACGCCCTGGCGCTCTGCCAGGCCGATCGTGGCTGGACGCCCGAGCTCCGCCGCCGCTACTACCGCGTTCTCAATGAGGTGCTGGCCGCGGGCCGCAACCGGTCGATGCAGGCCTACGCCGAGCGCATCGCCGCGCGGGCCGACGAGAACCTGGACGATGAGGGACGCGCCGCGGTGGCCGACTTAATCGCCGCCCGCGACTCGCTAGCGCCGGCGCCGACTGTGGCGGCTCGGCCATTCGTGCGGCGCTGGACCGTCGACGAGGTCGTCGCCGCCACGCCCGCAGCCGGCGCCGACGTTGACCTGGCGCGCGGCCGCCGGCTGTTCGCCGAGGCCCAGTGCTTCAACTGCCACCGCTTCCGCGGCGAGGGCGGCGCGGTCGGCCCCGACCTGACCGCCGTGGGCCGGCGGTTCTCGGTGCGCGACCTCGCCACCGCGCTGGTCGACCCCAACGCGACCATCTCTGACCAGTACCGCCAGACCGCGTTCGACATCGACGGGCGCACCATCGTCGGCCGCGTGGTGAACCTGAACAAGCAGGAGGTGATGATCGCAACCGACTTCACCGACCCCAAGCACTATCAGACCTTCCAGGCCGACGACATCGAGGACCGTTACCCATCCCGCAACTCGCCCATGCCGGCCGGCCTGCTCGACGTGCTCGACGAGTCGGAGCTGCGCGACCTGCTGGCGTACCTGATGTCGCAGGAATAGCGGGCCCGCATCGGCGGTGCTACTCGGCGTCCCACCACCACACGCCACTCTCGGCCGCCGCGGCCTGGGGAGCGTACTGCAGCGGCCCGTCCGGCTTGGCGGCGGTGGTTTTCTTGGCGAGCACGTCGGTCGGCCGCGCCCACACGCCGCCGCTGACGCCCGCCACCACGTGCCGGCGGTTCACCACCCGCAGGTTAGCGACCGTATCCACCGTGGTGGGCGCCGCGTACCTGGGCAGCGGCAGCGCGCTGGCGCTGGTCAGCATCTCCGGCTGCCAGCCCGCCCGCTGTAGCAGCCCCTCCGACGCGATCAGCGAGGCCGCCAGCGACAGGTCGAACACGTTCCGCAGCTCCGCGTACACCGGGTACTTCTCGGCGAGCGCCGGGAAGTTGCGGGTGAAGCCGGTTGCGAACGCCTGCGACAGCTCGTCCGATTTACCGGTGGGACGCCGCTCGCCGCGGTCGGCGAGCGCCTCGTTCTCGCTCATCACCTTCACGCCGGGGCCGACGATGCGGAACGCGTCGCCGGCGTCGGACCGCTCCACCGCGGCGTAGTTCATGCCGAACCACCACCGCACCGCGCCGACCGCCGGCGCCGGCTCGCCCGGCTTCACGCGGATCGACTCCAGGTAGCTCTCCATGCCCGGCACGCCGTCCACCAGGCCCATGCCCACCAGCTTCATGTGGTAGTCGGCCTCGCCCAGCACGCACGCCACGCGGGTGTCGCCGGGCATGCCCAGGTAGGTGAGGTCCTGCAGCCCGACCTGCTCGCGGACCTGCTCCAGCCAGCGGTCGCGGCCGCGGCGGCCGGACGGGATCGGGTGCTCGGTGATGTACTGCTGCGCGGCGGCCAACGCCTCGGGACGCGGGTCGATCGAGCAGCCGAACGGGCTGGCCGGGTCACGGCGGATCAGCGTGAGCAGGTCGTCGAGCCGCACGACCGGCAGCCCCGTGTCGGAGGAGACCAGCCGCCGCTCGTCGGTCAGCCGCCAGTCGCCCGCAGGGCCCGCCAGCGCGATGTCGCCGGTCTCGGGGAACACGAACACGTACTCCACCCGCTGCAGCCCGGCCAGCGTGAGCATCGCTTCTTCCAGCGGCTTGCCCGCGGCCAGGCGGCGCTCAATCTCACGCTCCAGCCGCGGCAGCGAGACGCACCGTAGCGCCGACGGGCGCCGCGCGTCGGACTCGCTCGCGCGGGCCTGCGGGACTTCAACAACTCGCTCGCGGAGCTTGGCCAGGTCGGCGCTCAGGCCGAGCCGGCCTCCGAGTGCTTTCTCTGCGCGGGCGGCCTGCCGGAGCGTGCCCTGCGCGTCGGCCCACACGCCGCCGACGAACGGGCGGATCTCGGCCTCGCCGCCGCCGTTCTCGGCCCAGGTCTCCGACGCGACGGTCGACGAGATCAGGTCGATCAGGGCGTCGAAGTCGTAGTTGGCGCCGCCCCCCTGCCCCGGCGCCTGCTGGCCGCCGAAGCCAAGCACCGCGTTGTTGTTGCCCGGCCCCAGCGCGATGCCGTTGATCGGGCCGGGGTTCTGGGCCAGTCCGGGCGCGGCGAGCAAACCGACGACCAGCATCACAAGGCAGCGACGACGCATGGCTTCTCTCCGTTGAGCCTGGGAATGTTGAGCCGGGGATTGGGGAGACAGTCGAGTGGCAATCGTCCGCCGCCCACCGCATTATTCCCGCCGCTCTCCAATCACGGAAGCAACCCGCCCGAGCGGACTTTTGTCCCGTTCTGACGCATCGATTTTTAGGGACAAAAGTCGGCTGGCATCGCCCCCGTCGGATCCCGTTTCAGCCTGGTATAGCAGTGTCTATCGAATCGCATGGGAGACTCGGTCGGCGACTTTTGTCCACCCTAGTCCGTCGTTAGGGACAAAGTCGGACACGATAGGTTTCGGTTTTCGGGTAGTGGGCGAATAGAAATCCCCTCCCTCTCTGGGGGACGGCTAGGGTGGGGGCGCAGCGCGGACAGGCGCCGCCCCCAGTCCCAACCAGTCGAGAACGCAGCAGCGCCAGCAACCTATCATTGGACCGCGCCTGGTGGCCGGTTTCTACTGAAAACCGCCAACTGAAGGCACGCCGGTCAGGCAGCGCCGGGGGACCCAGCTACCGCCGGCAGCAGTCGGCCATTCTCCGAACTGGGTGCGGCACGCACTAAGAGGACGAGAGGTAAACGTCGTGCAGGGGCCGTCGGGTGGCGAATGCAGACCTGACCGTGGATAGCGCGGCCCACAAACGACAACAGCCGCCGCGTTCAGATGAACGCGGCGGCTGAGTATCTGTTCCGCCTGTCCAGAGGAAGAAAGGCGGGTCGCTTTAACGCTTCAGCTTACATGCCGCAGCCGCAGCTCGGGGCGCCACAGCTGGGCTCGCAGCCACAAGTGGGCTCGCAGCAATCGCAGCAGTGGTTACGCTTGAACATGCCACGCAGGCCGTCCAGGATGCAGCACCGACGCGGGGCGCAGCAAGGGTCGCAGCAGGCCGGCTCGCAGCCGCAGGACGGCTCGGCACAGCACGAAGGCTCGGCACAGCAGCTCGGCTCACAGCCACAGGTGGGCTCGCAGCACGAGTCGCAGCAGTGGTTACGCTTGAACATGCCACGCAGGCCGTCCAGGATGCAGCACCGACGCGGGGCGCAGCAGGGGTCGCAGCACGAGTCGACGCAGCAGCTCGGCTCGCAGCCGCAGCTGGGCTCAGCACAGCAGCTCGGCTCACAGCCGCAGGTCGGCTCACAACAACCGCCACAACCACCGCCGAGCAGGCCGAAGAACGCGTTGGCGTTCGAGGCGCTGCCCAGCACGACGACGGCGCCAAGGACCAGCGCCGACGAAGCAATACGAAGATTCATTTGACACACTCCTCAGGAAACTTTGGGGGAGGGGAAACCTTTCACTCGCGAACGGCGCCACGCCCATCGGATACCGCCCTTCTTGATCTTGTCAGTGAAGGCGCTAGGGGAACCGATCCGGGTTTGGCTTTCCGGCACGCTTCGAACCGGGCGGCTGCCTTCTGGCACGCCTCCCAAATCCATCACCTGATATCGTCGCGCCAGCCGGTCGCGATCAGCGAAACAACCCCTTTTGCCCGGTCGTCACCGCTTGCCGGGCCGCGTTAGAGAGGGTGTGCGGGCTGTAGGGGTAACGCCGGTCACCGCGGCGTACTTCGTCGCGCGGCAGTTCTAGGTACCCGCCGCACGCGGCCCGCAGAAGCAGGAGGAACAGGTCGGCGCGCACGGTGATCCCCAGAGGGAAGAACCAAAAGAACTAGCGCCCAGCGTCCTCCAACCAGCGCCCGGATCAGAAGCCGAGGCCGGCGGTCTTCACGCGCACGCGGCAGAGGTGCATGTCAGAAGTCATAAAGAGCGTGCGGCCGTCGGGGCCGCCGAACGTGCAGTTGGCGATCCGCTCGCCGGTGCGGATGGTCGCCAGGTGCTTGCCCTCGGGCGTGATGATCAGCACGCCGCCGGGCCCGGTGGCGAACAGGTTGCCGTCGCGGTCGATGGCCATGCCGTCGGGGCTGCCGGGGCGGTCGGCGGCCAGGTGCTTGACGTCCAGCAGCACGCGTCCCTCGTCGATGCCGCCGTCCTCCTGCACGTTGTAGGCCATGTAGATGGGCCGGCGGCCCGACGACTGCGCCACGTACAGCGTCCGCTCGTCGGGCGACAACGCGATGCCGTTGGGCGCCTCGAGTTCTTTGGTGAGCAGCGTCAGCTCGCCCGCCGGCGACACGCGGTACACGCCCTGGAAGTCCAGCTCACGGCCCTGGTCCTCGAACCGGCCGACGCGTCCGTACGGCGGGTCCGTAAAGTAGATCGCGCCGGACGAGTGCAGCGCCAGGTCGTTGGGGCTGTTGAGCTGCTTGCCGTCGAGCTTGGCGGCGATGGCGTCGAACTTGGGCGCCGGGTCGGAGAGCGGCGCCGCCATCCGCGCGACCTGGGCGTCGCCGTGCTGGCACATGACCAGTCGCCCCTGCTTGTCGATTGCCAGCCCGTTCGCGCCGGGCTCGCCGCCCCGCTCCTCCGCGCCGGTGTAGCCCGACGGCTTGAGGTAGAGCGACAGCCCCTCGCCCTCCTTCCACTTGTAGATGGAGTTCGGCGGGATGTCGCTGAACAGCACGGCGCCCAGCTCCTTCGACCACACGGGGCCCTCGCTCCAGTCGAACCCGGTGGCGAGGATCTCGATCTCGGCGTCGGGGTCGATCAGCGACTCGGCGGCCGGGTCGTTGATCTCGATCTGGCCGATCGCCCGCGGCGGGTCGACGGTCCGCTGCTGCGCGAGGGTTGGCTGGGCCGCCGCCAACAGGCAGAGGGCGAGGGCGGGCGTCCAGGGGTGGGGCGTCTTCATAGCTGCGGTGCTGCCGGCTGGAATAGAGGGTGGTAAGAGAACCGAGATTCTAGCCCACCGCGCATCCCAGCGTCAAAAAACACGCGTTCGGCGCGCCGCTCGCACCGTAGTGCGGCGGCGCCTCGACGGCCGGCAGGTCGGCGCCTAGGATGCGGTGCAGACCCCCTGCCCTGCCCGCAAGCACGCAAACTGTTTCTAGGGAGCCCCGCCTGAGCCATGCCCGACCAGCCGCTGATTGTTGGCGAAGTCCTCATCGACCAGTTCCCCGACGGCCGCGGCATACTCGGCGGTGCGCCATTTAACGTGGCCTGGAACCTCACCGGGTTCGGCCTGTCGCCGGTGATGGTCACCGCCGTGGCCGACGACGACAACGGGCGGATGATCCTCGAGCGGATGCGGGAGTGGGGCATGAGCACCGCCGGCGTGCAGACCTCCCAGCGGCTGCCAACCGGCCTGGTGGAGGTGACCGTCAACAACGGTGAGCCAACCTTCAACCTGCTGCCCGACCGCGCCTATGACGATATCCAGTTCCCTGCGGAGCTGCTCGCCGAGGGCGGCTTCTCGATGCTGTACGTCGGCAGCCTGGCGTTCCGCAGCGAGCCGTCGCGCACCACCATCCGCCGGCTGATGGCCGAGAGCGGACTGCCCAAATTCGTGGACATCAACATCCGCAAGCCGTGGTTCACCCTCGAGATGGCAGGCGAGCTGCTGCAGGACGCCGCGTGGACCAAGCTCAACAACAACGAGCTGGCGCAGCTGTCCGGCATGAAGTGCGACGGCCCCGCTGACGCGCCGGCGGCGGTGGCCAAGCTCCGCGAGCGCTACAACGGCAAGGCCTTCTTCGTGACCTGCGGCGCCGAGGGCGCGTGCGCCGTCGACGAGCACGGCGATTCCACCATCGCCGGCTCGCCGACGCCCGACCCGCTGGTCGACACGGTTGGGGCGGGCGACGCGTTCGCCGCGGCTTGCATTGCCGGCATTGCTGCCGGTCAGCCGCTCCAACCGACGCTCGAATCCGCGTTGCGGTTTGCCTCGCGAACGTGTTCACTTCGCGGCGCCACCACCCGCGATAGCGGACACTATGCGGGCATTACGGGTTACGGCGCCGCAGGCGCCTGACGTCGCCGCCGGGGTTTGCACACGTGACCGGCGACGGTTGCAAAACCGCGTGCGGCAAACCGATCCGGAGGTCAACCGGGGTGGTTGGCTGGTTAGACTGTTGGTGCAGAAAGGGGCGTCGGCGTCACGGATGGCGTAGACGGGCGGCCGCATGAGCAAGCAGGCATCTTTAGAAGCAGACCCGTCTATGAGCACACCTGGCGTCGCCGGAGACTCTGATTGGAACACGCTGCTCGCCGCGGCGCGTGACGGGGACGACGACGCGTTGGGCGTCGTTTACAACCGGTTCTACCGCTACCTGATGACGATCGCCAATCACGGGATCGGCGCCGACCTCCGCACCAAGATGGGCGCGTCGGATGTCGTTCAGCAGTCGATGCTTGAAGTGAATCGGGACCTGTCGAAGTTTGTCGGCGAGTCGGAAGAGGAGTTCCGCCGCTGGATCGCGGCCCTGCTGCGCAAGAACCTGATCGACATGGCCCGCAGGTACAAGAGCTCCGCCCGGCGCGACGTTTCGCGCGAGCTGTGCATCGATTCCGATGACAACCGCGACATCGCGTCCAACGAGCCCAACGCCAGCCACATCGCCCGCCGCAAGGAGACCGACGAGGAGCTCGCCCGGGCGGTCGAGAGCCTGCCGGACCGCCAGCGGCAGGTGATCGTGATGCGGCACCGCGAGAACTTCCGCTACGAGGAGATCGCCGCGCGGATGTCGATCACCGAGCAGGCCGCGCGGCAGCTCTACAGCCGGGCGGTGCGGGCGCTTAAGCAGCAACTGGTCCCCACCAACGACCTGCAGGGCTAACGCTTGAGCAGCGACCACCAGCAACCCAAGAGCCCGTCAGACAGCGACAGTGACAGCGACAGCGACGCCACGCTGGACATCACGTCGGGGCTGTCGGACATCATGCGGAGGCTCGACCAGCTGTGGGACGACCGTCCGGGGCCCACGCCGCTCTACGACCTCAACGGGCGGCAGGTCGGCGGCTACACGCTCCGCGACGTGATCGGGCAGGGCTCGTTCGGGGTGGTCTACCGGGCCGACGACCCGAAGAATGATCGCCAGGTGGCGATCAAGATCCCCCGCCCCGAGGTGATCCTGCAGACGGATCGCATGCAGCGGTTCCGCAGGGAGGCGGCCGTCGCCAAGTCGCTCGACCACCCGGGGATTGTGCCGGTCTACGACACCCAGCTCGAAGGCGCCTCGCCGTACATCGCGTCGGCGTATGTGGATGGTCCCGACCTAGGAGTGTGGTTGGACCGCGCGGCCCGCCCGGTCGACTTTCTGCCGGCGGCCCGGTTTGTGGCGAAGCTGGCCGACGCGGTGCACTACGCGCACGACCGCGGCGTCACCCACCGCGACCTTAAGCCTGGCAACGTGCTGCTCGAGTCCAGCGCCAGCCGGCCCCTCTCGCTGGACGACTACTCACCGCGACTGACCGACTTCGGACTGGCGGGCACGCTCTCGGCGGACGGCAGGTCCACCCGGGCAAGCATGGTGATCGGGACCCCTTACTACATGGCGCCCGAGCAGGCGGCGGCGGCCGGCGGCGCCGACTCGAGGCCGGCCGACATCTACTCGCTGGGCTTGCTGCTGTTCGAGCTGATCACCAAGCGGACCCCGCGAAAAGACGCAACCTACCACGACGTGTTGTCGCAGCTGTTGTCCGGCGCCAAGCAGCCGGATGTGAGGGAGATTAGGCCAGACACGCCGATCGCCCTGCAGGCGATCCTCAACAAGTGCCTGCAGCACCACCCGCGGGACCGGTACGCCTTGGCTGCGGATCTTGCCGACGACCTGGACCGCTTTGTAGCCGGGGAACGCGTGTCTGTGCCGCCGCCGCGCCGCACCGACAAGATTGTGCGGTGGATGCGCCTACCTCGCAGCCTGGAGTTCGCCGGCAAGTACGCGCTGATCTTTCATACGGGCACGATTGTCTGGCTGCTGCTGGTGACCCTCCTGGCGTGGGTCTTTGGGTTTGTGCCCAACGGCGGGTACTTGAAGAACCTCCTCGACATGGCGTTCGTGGCGTCCGTGTTCCATGGCCCCAAGGCGTTGCTGGGGTGGCAGCTTGCGACGGGCCGCAGGTGGGCGTACCTGCCGTCCTTGTTGAGCAGCTTCGTGCTGCTTGCGGTTGTTGTGTATTCGGCCGTTGGCGAGTCGGTGGCATTCGAGCAGAACTACCCCACGCGGTTCTCGAAGCTCAACAACTTCTCGATTCTTGTGACCGCCAGCCTCGGAGAGGTGGTGTGTGAGATCATGGCGTGGCCCGCCTGGCGCCGCCTGCGTCGCGATGCAACGCGTTAGTTGATAGCGACTTACGCGGAGGATGCGGTCCCCCGGGAACTATTCTCGGATTTCTCCGTCACAGAATGGCCGTCTCACCGCTTAGCGTAATAGGGAACGTCCCGTTGGCCTACGGCGGCAAGCCGAGGCACTCGATTGCTTTCGGGATCGGCCGAAGCCAATGGGGACGACCCTATTTTGAAACCAAAAAGCCCCTCTGGTCTGCCGGAGGGGCTTTTTGTTTGCGCTCCTCTCAAAGTGGCCACGGCCCGGCCATGCGGATGCACGCCACTCTCGGGCGCGGCGTACGTGGGCTGTCGATCGGTTGGCGCCGGGCGATTGTGCGCCTACAGCTTGTTGGCGATCGCGAAACCCGCTCGCGGTTGCCGGGGTTGTAAGTCCCGAAGCCCCCTCCCGCCCGCCGCACACTCCTTCCTCGGCTGGCGATCCTTTCCTAGGAGTCGATCGCATGACGCCCCCCCGCACCCCATCGTTGGCACGCACAGGTTTCACTCTCGTCGAACTGCTGGTGGTGATCGCCATCATCGGCGTGCTCATCGCGTTGCTCCTGCCAGCGGTGCAGGCGGCGCGCGAAGCGGCCCGGCGCACGCAATGCCTCAGTCAGCTCAAGGAGGTCGGGCTGGCCGTGCAGAACCACCACGACACGCGCGGGCACTTCCCCACTGGCCGCAACCGGTCGGACCAGTTTGGCGTGTCGTGGGCGTTTGAGATCTTGCCGTACCTGGAGGAGCAGCCGGTGTACGACGCGTACATCGACTCCGAACGCGTCGACTCTGATGCGAACGCGGCCGCCATGCGGACGCCTATCCCCGCTTACGCGTGCCCCAGCCGTCGATCGGCCGCCGCGGACCGCGACTTCGACAACGACGACCAGGCGCCCCTGGTCCGCGGCTCCGCGGTGCTGGGCGACTACGCGGCCAACGCCGGGCTGGAGGAGGACATGGGCATGGAGGGCAACGACTTCAAGGACGGCAAGGTCGACCGCACGCTCTCCGGACCAATCTACAGCGGGTCGAAGGTGCGGTCGCGTCACGTGGTCGACGGGCTGTCCAAGACGCTCGCCATCGGTGAGAAGCACCTGCCCAGCCCACAGCCCGACTGGGACGCCGACCGCGTCCACTTCCGACAGGGCGACACCTGCTTCCTTGCCGCCGACCACCTCGAGGCGATCCTGCGCGGCACCGAGGACGGCCTGGCGACCTCGCCTGACGAGGGCAGCACGCAATTGTTTGGCGGCCCGCACCCGGGCGTCACGCTGTTCGTCTTCCTGGACGGCCACACCGAGGCCCTCGCCACCACCGGGCCGTCCGCGTCGGGCGTGAACCCCAACCAGGTTGAGGACATCCGTGTGGACGATCAGTGGCTCTGGCTGGCGGCGATGAGCACGGTCGCCGGCGATGAGATCCTCGGCGAGTAGCGCCACGCGGGAAACGCAGCGCAGTGATCCACCGCGGCGGTGGCCCCTGGGCAAACGCTCTGCGCGTGGCGCGGTCGCTGCCCGCATTGCTGGCGGGTTGTACAAGCGGGGTTCGAGCTTACCAAGAGCCGGCCCCGCCACTACGATGGGGTCGCCCCGCACCCGCCGCGTAAAGCCCGCCTATGCTGTCGCTGCTCAAACAGACGCTCACCGATTTCTCGCAGGACGGCTGCCCGCGCATGGCGGCCGCGCTGGCGTACTACGCGGTCTTCTCGCTGCCGCCGCTGTTGATAATCGTCGTGATGATCGTCGGCGCCGTGGCCAGCATGGGCAGCCTGGTCGACAACCAGGAGGCGCGTGAGGCGATCCGCCGCGAGGCCCGCGAGTCGCTCGGCGTGGAGCCCGCCCGGCAGATCGACGAGATGATCGACAGGGCGCAGCAGGTGCCCCGCACGGCGCTCGGCGTGGTGGGGCACTTGGCGATCTTCCTGTTCGGCGCGTCCGGCGTGATGGTGCAGCTGCAGGCGTCGATGAACGAGGTGTGGAACGTCCGCCCCTCGCCCAGCCGCAGCGGCGCCCGCAGCTTCGTGCTCAAGCGGCTGCTGTCGTTCGCGATGGTGATGGGGGTCGGGTTCGTGCTGTTGATCTCGCTGGTGGCGAGCACCGTGATGGCCGCGCTCAGCAAATGGATGACCGCGTTCCTGCCGGACGGCATGACCGCGCTCACGCCGATCGCGGTGAACCTGGGCACCGACCTGCTGGTCGCCGGGCTGATGTTCGCGGCCATGTTCAAGTGGCTGCCGGACGCGCGGGTGCGGTGGTCGGACGTGTGGATCGGCACGGCGGTCACCACGGTGCTGTTCGTGGTGGGCAAGTCGATCCTGGCGCTCTACTTCGCCAACGCGAAGGTGGGCGTTACGTACGGCGCCGCCGGCTCCGTGGTGCTGATCCTTGCCTGGGTCTATTACAGCGGGATGATCTTCCTGCTGGGCGCCGAGTTCACCCACGCGGTCTCCGTGGCGCGGCACGGCCTGGTGCGCCCCGCCCGGGGGGCGGTGGTCGTCGAGACCGTGGTGCGCAAAGAACCGGCCGCCGCGCCGAACGACGACGCCTGAGCGGCGCCCCGGACCTTACTCGCCGGCCTTCACCGTCACGCTGACCGGCGCAACGCCCTCGCTGGTGGCGGTCAGCTTCACGTCGCCGGCTGCGCCGGGCTGCGTCCGCAGGATCACCATCGCCTTGCCGTGGAACAGCCGGCGGCTGTCGCCGACGAAGGGCTCCATCGAGGTCGGGTCGCCGTTGCCCAGGCCGACGATCTCGGCCGGCCCGCTGACGGTGAACTTCACCTCGGAGTCCGCGTGAGGGCAGAGGACGCCGGACGGGTCGATCAGCTCGACCAGCACGTAGCACAGGTCCAGGCCGTCGGCGGCCAGGCGGTTCCGGTCCGGGGTCAAGCGGAGCTTCTCGGGCTCGCCGGCGGTGCGGACCGTGGCGCTGCCGATCTCCTTGCCGTCGCGGTAGGCCACGGCGGTCAGCTCGCCCGGTTCGTAGGCGACGTCGTTCCACTGCAGGCGGTAGTAGGGCATCAGCTCGGCGGCGGAGGCCGCGGGGTCGGGCTTGCCCTCGGTCTTCTTGCGGCGGCCCAGTGACTTGCCGTTAAGCATCAGCTCGGCCTCATCGCCGTTGGTGTAGACGTACACCGGGGTGGGCTCGCCGTCGCGGCCCGACCAGTTCCAGTGCGGCAGGATGTGGATGGTCGTCTTGCCGGGCGCCCAGTAGCTGCGGTACAGGTAGTAGCGGTCCTTGGGGATGCCGCACAGGTCGACGATGCCGAAGTAGCTGCTGCGGGCGGACTCGGCGCCCTCGCCACGCTCCTTGGCCCACTTGTCGTCAAACGGCGTGGGCTCGCCCAGGTAGTCGAACCCGGTCCAGACGAACTCGCCGGCGACGTGCCGGTCGGCGTCCATGCGGGCGAACTCGACGTCGGGCACGTCGGACCAGCGGGCGGCGTTGTGGTCGTACGAGTCGACCTGGCGGTCGGCGTCGACGTAGTCGGTCTTGTTCTCCGGCAGCGGCAGGTGGTAGTAGCCGCGGGTGCTGAGGGTCGAGGCCGACTCGGTGTAGATGTGTGGCTTGTCCGGGTACCGCTCGAACGACGGCTTGTACTTGTGGCCGTAGTTCCAGCTCTGGATGTCGAGCGAGTCGAGCGTCTGCGTGTCCAGAACCTGGGGCATGTGGCACGCCATGGTCAGCGGGCGCGAGTCGTCGTGCCGCTTGAACTGCGAAACCACGTAGTCCACCTTCGCCTTGGCGCCCTCGTCCTTCGCGCCCAGGATGGCGCTGATCTCGTTGCCGATGCTCCAGGTGATGATGCACGGGTGGTTGCGGTCGCGGCGGACAAAGTTCGCCACGTTGCGGCGCATGAACGGTTCGAACTCTTCCTGGTCGTGCAGGTCGGCGGTGTCGTCCCACTTGTCGAACAGCTCGTCGATGACCAGCAGGCCCATCCGGTCGCACATGTCCAGCAGCTCGGGCGCGGGCGCGTTGTGGCTGGTGCGGATCGCGTTGACGCCCATGTCCTTCATGATCTCGAGCTGCCGCTGCATCGCGCGGGGGTAGAACGCCGCGCCCAGCGGGCCGTGGTCGTGGTGCAGGTTGACGCCCTTCAGCTCCAGACGCTTGCCGTTCAGGTAGAAGCCGTACTTGGGAGTGAACTCGATTTTGCGGATGCCGAACGACGTGCTGGTCTGGTCCAGCTCGTTGTCGCCCTGCATCACGCGCAGGCGGATCGAGTACAGCTTCGGGTTGCGTGGTCCCCAGGCCTCGAAGTCCTCCGGCTTGAACTGGTGCTCAACCACCACCGCGCCCTGCGCGGGGATGGTCTTCGATTTCTCGACCGGCCCGGCGATGGCGCCGGCGCCGTCGGGGCCCATCAGCACCAGCTCGGCCTTGATGTCTTGGGGCGTGGTCAGGTGGTTGCGGATCTCGCTTCGAACAGAAACGGTCGCCTCACCCGAATCCGAGACCTTGCACGTGACGTGGGTGCCCCAGTGCTCGGCGTGGATCGCTTCCCGCACGTGCAGCGACACCTTGCGGTACAGGCCGGCGCCCGGGTACCAGCGGCTGCGGTGTTTGGTGGTGTCCGCGTGGACGGCGATCAGGTTTTCTTCGCCGAACTTGATGTGCTGCGTGGCGTCGACCCAGAACGAATTGTAGCCGTAGTCCCAGCCGCCGGCCTTCTTGCCGTTCACGTACACCGTCGGCTCGGACATCACGCCGTCGAACAGCAGGTACACGCGGCGGGTCGAGTCGTCGGCCGCGATGTTCACCCGCTTGCGGTACCACCCCTCGCCACGCCACTGGAGCTTGCCGGTGGCGCCGTCCAGCTCGGCGTCGGGCGCGCCGGAGATGGCCCAGTCGTGCGGAATCCGCACCGGCCGCCAGTTGGCGTCGCTCGTGTCGGGCGAGGCGCCGTCGGTCTGCGGGCCGGCGGCAAACTTCCAGCCGTCGGTGAGCACCTCGACGCGCTGCTCGGATTGGGCGGGCGCGCAGAGGACGCCGATCAGCAGCACGCCTACGGCCGGGGCGAGGGCATTACGCATAGTTGTGTTGGGTTCCGGGACGCGGCGGCCCCGTGGGGCCCGTGTCGGGGGATTGGGAGATCTGGGAAAGAACCTTAAGTGTGACCTATTCGCGCCAGCGGCTCCAGCATCGGTGGCCGGAATCTGGGGCATTTCGCGGGGTTCGGCGCCCCCAGAAAGCGTACCTCGCGGAGGGGCAGGGCAGCGCCGGCCCACACGGACCCCGCGCGATCAACGCGGAAACCACGACCGCGCCGGCCGTCTGGGCCGGTGGCTCGGGGGCTAACCGCTGGCGGCGTCGCCGTCGGCCTGCTCCGACCCGCCGGCGGCGGACGGCTGGCCCTTGCGTTCGGCGTCGGTGCCGGGCACGATCCGCGGGCTGGGCGAGACCTGCTCGATGAGGTCCTTCAGCTGGCTGGAATCGATGACCTCATGCTCCAGCAGCGAACGGGTGATGTTGTCCAGCGCCGGGCGGCGGGACTCCAGGATGTGGCGGGTGCGTTCCAGCCCCTCGTCGATGATCCGCTTGACCTCCTGGTCGATCTCACGCGCGGTCTGCTCGCTGTGGTGCTGCACGCGCGGGCCCTCGGACCCGGCCAGGAACGCGCTGCGGTTGGAGTCGCGGTAGTTGACCCGCCCCAGGCGGCTCATACCGTAGTCCATGACCATGCTGCGGGCCATCTCGGTGGCGCGTTCCAGGTCGTTCTGCGCGCCGGACGAGACGTCGTCGAACACCATCTCTTCGGCGACCGTGCCGGCCAGGCAGACCTGGATGCGGCTCTCCAGCTCGCTCTGGGTCATGAGGAAGCGGTCCTCGCTCGGCCGCTGCATCATGTAGCCCAGCGCGGCCAGGCCGCGTGGGATGATCGACACCTTGTGGACCGGGTCCGTGTTCGGCAGAGAGTACGCGACCAGCGCGTGGCCCGCCTCGTGGAACGCGACGCGCTGCTTCTCGTCGTCGCGGATGATGCGGCTCTTCTTCTCAAGGCCGGCCGAGCTGCGCTCGACCGCCTCGTTGAACTCTTCCATGGTCACGACTTCTTTGCCGTTGCGGGCGGCCAGCAGGGCCGCCTCGTTGACCATGTTCGCCAGGTCGGCGCCGACGAACCCGCTGGTGATGGCCGCCAGCGATTTGACGTCCACGTCTGCGTCGACCTTGATGTTCTGCAGGTGGACCTCGATGATCTCTTCGCGGCCGGCGATGTCGGGGCGGTCGACCAGCACGTGGCGGTCGAACCGGCCCGGCCGCATCAGCGCGGGGTCGAGGGTTTCGGGGCGGTTGGTGGCGCCCATGATGATGATGCCGCTGTTGGTGCCGAAGCCGTCCATCTCGACCAGCAGAGCGTTGAGGGTCTGTTCGCGCTCGTCGTGCCCGCCCAGGTTGCCGCTGCCGCGGGTCTTGCCGAGCGCGTCCAGCTCGTCGATGAACACGATGCACGGCGCCCGCTGCTCCGCTTGCTGGAACATGTCCCGCACGCGGGCGGCACCCACGCCGACGAACATCTCGACGAAGTCAGAGCCGCTGAGGCTGAAGAACGGCACGCCGGCCTCGCCGGCCACCGCCTTGCCGAGCAGCGTCTTGCCCGTGCCCGGGGGGCCCACCAGCAGCACGCCCTTGGGGATGCGTCCGCCGAGGCTCTGGTAGCGTTCGGGGTTGCGGAGGAAGTCGACCACCTCGCGGAGCTCGTCGACGGCCTCTTCAATACCGGCGACGTCGTCGAAGGTGACCTCGATGTCTTCCTGGGCGTAGAGCTTCCCGCGGCTGCGGCCAAACGCCATCGGCGAGCCCGCGCCGCCGATCCGCCGGATCAGCAGCAGGAACAGACCGATCATGCCGACGAACACCGCAAACCACATCAGGTTGCTGAGCAGCGGGTCCGGCAGCTCGCCGTTGGTGAAGTCCAGCCCCGACTGCTCGAGCAGCTTGGGGAATTGGCGGTCGTTGGGGTCGCGGTTGCTGGTGAATTCGATCACCTGGCCGGTCGATTCCCCATCGCCCTCGGTGCGGTTGAGCACCGTCCGGGTGACCTTGCCCTTCACCTTGGTCGGGTAGACCACGATGTCCGAGAGCTTGGAAAGCTTGATCTGCCGGGGCGGCGTGGTGGTGGTGTCGGTGATCTCGATCCAGTGGGGCGAGGTCTGATCGCCCACCTTGCTCTGCTTCACCAGTTCCACGAGGTCGGACCAGGCGACCTTCTTCTCCCCGCTGTTGGAGAAGATGGTCACCATCAGCAGCAGCAGCACGCCCAAACCGAGCAGGTACCACATGTAGCTGCCGCCGTTCGAGGCGGGCTTCTTGTTCTTCTCGGGGGAGGGCTTTTTGCTGGATTCCATCGGCGCTGGTCTGTCGGGGGACGGGTTTCCCTGTTCTCAACTCTCTAAACGCAGGCCGGGGCGGGACGGTTCGAATGTCCGGCCCCCTGCCCGGCTCGCCTTGCTGGCAAACCGGCTGGGTTCTAGAATTGCGGGGCCGCGGGGCGGCCACCCACTCTTATCGTAACGTAAATGTTACATTGAGCTTAGCGGGCAAATGCCGCAGTGCAGCCGGCGCCTGGCCCGCCGCCTCTTACGACCGTTTTGATCCCTACCAGTCGCGCCAATTCGCGGCGCCGACGCCCCGGACACGGGGTGGTCGGTTTGCGACCCGTTTGTCCTAGCCGCTTCCACCCCAGTTGTTCCCCCGCCCTATGGCCGCCTCCGCAAAGAACGTCGCGGTCCTCGGGGCAACCGGCAGCATCGGCCAGAGCGCGTTGGAGGTGATCGCCGGCAGTTCCGGGCGCCTGCGGGCGTTCGCGTTGTCGGGGCACACGCGGCTGGACGAGTTGAGCCAGGCCGCCCAGGAGCACGGCTCGCGGACCGTTGTAGCGACCGATGCCCAACTGGCCGACGACTACCACTGGAACGGGCTGCCCGGCGGCATCCGGCGCCTGACCGGCCAGGAAGGGCTGGAGGCCGTCGTCAGCGACCCGGCCGTGGACGT
Organism: Posidoniimonas corsicana; assembly: GCF_007859765.1. Lineage (NCBI taxonomy): Bacteria > Pseudomonadati > Planctomycetota > Planctomycetia > Pirellulales > Lacipirellulaceae > Posidoniimonas > Posidoniimonas corsicana. The sequence goes on along the minus strand of NZ_SIHJ01000001.1, from coordinate 2,856,538 downwards.
CGTGCTGGCGGCGATTGTCGGCGCGGCCGGGCTGCGGAGCACGCTCGCCGCCCTGGAAGCCGGCAAGGCGGTCGCCCTGGCCAACAAAGAAACCCTGGTCATGGCCGGGCCGATCATCGAAGACGCGATTGCCGAGCACCGCGGCCGCCTGATCCCGGTCGACAGCGAGCACAGCGCCGTGTTCCAGGCGATGCAGGGCGCCAAGCCGAAAGAGGTCCGCCGCATTGTGCTGACCGCCAGCGGCGGGCCGTTCCGCACCTGGCCGGTCGCGCAGTTCCGGCAGATCACGGTCACTGAAGCGCTGACCCACCCCACCTGGGACATGGGCCCCAAGATCACGGTCGACTCCGCGACCATGATGAACAAGGCGCTGGAGATCATCGAGGCGCGGTGGCTGTTCGACCTCTCGGCGGAACAGATCGAGGTGGTGATCCACCCGCAGTCGATGGTGCACTCGTTCGTCGAGTTCGTGGACGGGTCGGTGCTGGCGCAGCTCAGCCCGCCCGACATGAAGCTGCCGATCCAGTACGCGCTAGAATACCCCGACCGCCTGCCCGGCCCCGCCGACCGCGTGGACTGGACGCAGGCCATGACGCTCGAGTTTGAGCCGCCCGACCCGAAACGCTTCCCCGCCATCGCGTTGGGCCACGAGTGCGCCCGCGCCGGCGGGACTAGCGGGGCCGTGCTGAACGCCGCCAACGAGGCGGCGGTCCAGGCGTTCCTGGACGGGGAGCTCCACTTCACCGAGATCGTTCCGGCCTGCCGGAGCGTCCTTGAATCGCACAACTTTGAGCCCAGGCCGTCGCTCTCTCGGCTGATCGAGCTGGACGCCTGGGCCCGGAAGGAGATAAGCACATGGATGCTTGCCTGATGCTGGCGGATACCTCGTTCGTAGACCTCGTGCTCGGCATCCTCAAGGTGGGCGCCGCGCTGGGCTTCGTGATCTTCGTGCACGAGCTGGGCCACTTCGCCGTGGCCAAGATGTGCGGCGTGCAGTGCGACAAGTTCTTTGTCGGCTTCGACATCGGCGGCTACAAGCTGAGCCGCAAGTGGGGCGAAACCGAATACGGCATCGGCATCCTGCCGCTGGGCGGCTACGTGCGGATGCTCGGCCAGAACGACGACCCGTCCAAGATCGCCGAGCAGCTCAAGGAGTCCGAGGCCGCTGCGCAGGACATCGACGAGTCGCAGACCAAGGAGATCACCGGCCCCGGTGGCGAGAAGTACCGCGTCGACCGTCGCAGCTACATGGCCAAGAGCGTGCCGCAGCGGATGGCGATCATCTCCGCGGGCGTGATCATGAACATCATCTTCGGCTTCATCTTCGCGGTGATCGCGTTCAGCATCGGCGCGGACTACATCCCGTGCGTGGTGGGCGGCGTGTCGCCCGCGTCGCCGGCCTACATGGCCAACCTGGAGCCCGGCGACGAGTTCCTCAAGCTCAACGACCGCCAGGAGCCCAGCTTCGGCCACCTGCGGCAGGACGTGATGCTCGGCGACCGCGACCAGGGCGTCACGTGCGTGGTGAAGAAGGCCGCCACCGGCGACGAAGTCGAGCTGCAGCTCAAGCCCGCCGTGGTGAAGGGCGTGGGAATGCAGATCGGCATCAGCCCGTCGGCCACCAACACGCTGTTCGCCGACGACCCGGTCGCCAAGGGCTCGACCGCCGCCGCCGCCGAGGGCTTCCAGGGCGGCGACAAGATTGTCGAGATCAACGGCGCTCCGGTCGAGACCTACCGCGACCTCAAGGTCCAGCTCTTCGCCAACCTGGGCAAGCCGCTGGACGTGATGGTCGAGCGTCCCTCGGAGTCGGCCGGCAGCGACGCGCCGGTCACCGAGGTGGTGACCGTGCAGCCGGCCAAGATCCGCCGCCTGGGCGTGCAGGTCACCATGGGCGACGTGACCGCCGTGCAGCCGGGCTCGCCGGCCGACGACGCGGGCATCGAGCCGGGCGACCGGATCACGTCGATCAACGGGCGCCCGGTGGGCCCCGCCGAGCCGGGCGAGGCGAGCTGGGACCCCTCGACGCTGCCGAACCGGCTGCCGCAGGAGGAGGGCGAGCTGGAGTTGGTGCTGCAGCGCGGCGACCAGACCATCAACGCCACGATCACCCAAAGCGAGGGGCGGTGGTTCGAGTCGCCCAACGGGCCGGGCGCGCCGTTCGCGCTGTCGACCGTGGGCCTGACGTACCAGGTGTCGACCGAGGTGGCCGCCACCGTCGAGGGCGCGACCGGCGCCGAGCCGCTCCGCGTCGGCGACATCATTACCTCGATCGTGGTCGCCCCGCCTAAGGGCGGCGAGTCCGACCTCGAGAGCACCACCATCAACTTCAGTGAAGACAGCCCCAACTGGCCGTTCTTCTTCACGCTGATGCAGGCCGCGCCGCTCGACTCGGAGATCGTGCTGACCGTCAAGCGGAACGACAAGCCAGTCGAGCTGAAGCAGACCCTCTCCGAGCAGGACGGCGTCTTCTACCCCAACCCGGGGCTCAACCTCAAGACGCTGGTGCTCACCCGACCCGCCGAGAGCTTTGGGCAGGCGCTGTCGCTGGCCAGCGACCGGGTCTGGTCGGACATGACGTCGGTGTTTCGGGTGCTGGGCAAGATCGGCTCCGACCAGGTGCCGGTGAAGAACGTCAGCGGGCCGCTGGGCATCCTCAGCGTCGCGTACAAGTCCGCCGAGGCGGGCTGGTCGCAGCTGCTGCTGTTCCTGGTGCTGCTGAGCGTCAACCTGGCCGTGCTGAACTTCCTGCCGATCCCGGTGCTCGACGGCGGGCACATGGTGTTCCTGGCGTGGGAAGGACTCACCGGCAAGCCCGCCAACGAGCGGGTGGTGGTCGCGCTGCACACGGTCGGCTTCCTGATGCTGATCGGGCTGATGGTGTTCGCCTTCAGCAACGACATCCGCAACATGTTCGGCGGGCAGTCGTTCTAGCGGGGCCGGTCGGGCAAGCCTGGTAAGCAGCGCCGGCCGCGGCGGACGCCTTTGAGCGTTGTGCCACGGGGACCGATTCTACCAAGGGCGCGTGTCGTGCGCCCTTTGCTAGCAATCCCCGACACCCGCCGCGGCCACCGATGCACCAAGCCCACGCCCGTAGAGTCCTGCTGTTGGCCGCTGCCGTGACGATGTGCGGCTGCTCGATGCGCCAGCCCATCAAGGTCTGCATGCAGGGCGACCTGGACGCCGCGGCCTCCATGAAGCTGGACAACAACGTGCAGCAGGTCTGCGCCCGCACGCTGCCGGGCGAGCCGTGCGGCGGCCCCCGCGTGGCGCTGATCGACATCGACGGGCTGCTGGTCAACCGCAACCTGACGGGGTTCTCCTCGATGGGCGAGAACCCGGTGGCGCTGCTGCGTGAGAAGCTGCAGAAGGCCGAGCGCGACCCGTGCGTCGCGGCGGTGGTGCTGCGGGTCAACTCGCCCGGCGGCGGCGTCACGGCCTGCGACATCATGCGGTACGAGCTGACCAACTTCCGCCAGCGTTCGGGCAAGCCGGTGGTGGCCTGCCTGATGGATGTCGGCGCCGGCGGCGCGTACTACATCGCCACCGCGGCCGACGCGATCGTGGCCCACCCCACCACCATCACCGGCGGCGTCGGCGTGATCCTCAACCTGTATGACCTGCAGGACTTCATGCAGCAGCAGAACGTGGTGGAGAACGTCATCCGCAGCGGCGACAAGATCGACATGGGCACGCCGATCCGCACCATGGAGCCCGCCGAAGCCGAGATCCTCGAGGGCATCGCCCGCGAGTTCCACGACCGCTTCAAGACCGCCGTGCGTGATAGCAGGCCGGCGGTCGCGTCCGCGGCGCCGCGGCCCGAGGTGGTCCCGCTGCCCGACGCCTCGCCGAGCGACGACGCACGCGACACGGACGCCAACGTGCTGGACGGGCGGGTGTTCACGGGCGTCGAAGCGGTCCGCCTGGGCATGGTGGATGAGCTGGGATACCTGGAGGACGCGATCCGGTTGGCCGAAGGCGCCGCCGGCGTGATCAACGCCAAGACGATCGTCTACCGCCGCGACAACGACCGCGCGCTCACCCCCTACGACATCACGCCCAACATCCCCGGCCAGAGCCTGATCCCGCTGAGCCTGCCCGGCGTCGACCGCGCCCTGCTGCCCACGTTCCTCTACCTGTGGCAGCCCGAGCCGGCCTACGAGAAGACCAGCGGGCCGTAGGCGTCGCCCGCCGCGGCCGGTACGATTGGTCTAGGCCCAAACTTTCTTCCAGCCGCCGACACCCGAGCCTGATGGCCAGCCCCTCGACCGCCGCAACGCCGCAGCCCGCCGCCAAGCCGGCGCCGCCCGCGCCGATCCTCGAGGCCCGCAGCCTGGTCAAACGCTACCCGAACGGCGACGTCACCGCGGTCGACAACGTATCGCTGTCGATCAAGCCGGGCGAGTACCTCTCGATCATGGGACCCAGCGGCAGCGGCAAGTCGACGCTGCTCAACCTGCTGGGCGGACTCGACACTCCCACCTCGGGCGAGGTGCTGTTCCAGGGCACACCGTACAGCTCGTTCCCGTCGCTCGACCAGCTCCGCGCAACGCACCTGGGGTACGTCTTCCAGTCGTTTCACTTGCTGCCGACGCTCACGGCGCTCGAGAACATCCAGGTTCCGATGTTCGAGGGCCCGCGGTCGGCGGCCGATCGACAGGCCGCCGCATGGGAGCTGCTTAAACTCGTCCACATGGAGCACCGCGCCCGGCACAGCCCGCTGCAGCTGAGCGTCGGGGAGCGGCAGCGTGTCGCGATCGCCCGGAGCCTGGCGAACGACCCGCAGGTGCTGCTGGCCGACGAGCCGACCGGCAACCTGGACAGCAAGAACGGGTCGGAGGTGCTGGACCTGTTCGACAAGATCCACCAGCAGCACGGCGTGACGCTGGTCGTGATCACGCACGGCGGCGAGGTCGCGGACCGGGCCCAACGCCTGCTGACCTACCGCGACGGCCGCGTCGTCGGCGACGAGCGGCGCTAGCTGCGCGTCGCCGACCTGCCGCACGAGAGACGAAACGGAACGCTGGACCGCACCACACCAATGCCGCCCGCTCCCCCATTGCGAACGACCAACCCTATGAACCACCGCCGCCTCGCCGCCCTGCTTGTTCTGCTGCTGGCGCCCACCGCCGCTCCTGCTCAGCACACGACCACAACAGACCACCCGGTCGTGAAGCAGCTCACGACCGAAGGCGTCGAGGCGATCGGCGGCGCCCGGATCAAGCTGCTGCCCCCGCTTGTGACCCCCGGCATGCCGGCCGACCAGCAGCGTCAGGCGTTCGCCGACCTGGTGGGCGAGCGGCGCATGGACAAGTACCTGCAGGACTCGGTGGTGGCGTCGTACGAGCTCGACATCCAAGACCTCGGCAAGACCGCCGACCGGGGGACAATCCGCCGCCTGGACCTCTACTTCGTCGTGCGGGGGAACCTGAACATCATCCACCAGAAGAACCTGCTCAGCGGCTTCATGAACAACGAGGAGACCAGCCAGGCGGTCGCCGAGAGCGGCTTCGAGACCTATGTCAAACCGGTCGACGAAGCGGCCGAGAAGCCGAGCGAGCTGCCGCCGGCCGGCGTGCTCTCGACCGGCATGTCGAAGTACCGCTTCCCGGTGCTGGAGAAGGTGGTGGTCAGCGGCCTGGTGCGCAGCGCGGGCATGCACGTCGACGGCGGTCTGGTGCAGTCGGCAATCTCGCCGCTCGACCTGCTGGACGACCCGCAGAACCCGACCGTGTGGCGGCCGATCCCCCGCGGCGCCGAAGACGACACCCAACTCGGCCCGCCGGCGCCGTTTGGTGGGTTCTTCTGTTACCTGCACGCTTCGCAGCTCGGCTTTGAAAAGGACGCCGTGCTGGTCGAGTGCCACGCGGCGTACATCGAGCCCTACGGGTGGTTCCGTGGACGCAACTTGCTGGCCTCGAAGCTGCCGCTACTAATGCAGCACAACATCCGCGACTTCCGCCGCAAGCTGAAGGAAGCGCAGGCCGAGCAGGAGTAGAGCGGCGCCACGAGCCGCTCTAGGCCAGCAGCATCTCAGCCGGCGGCAGCCCCAGCTTGTTGCAGATGCTGGCGTTCACCTGCTCAATCGACTTCATGCCATCGATGTGCACGACCAGCTCTTTGGTCATGAACAACTCCACTACCGGCACGGTCTGCTCGCGGTAGTCGGCCAGCCGCTTGAGCACGGTCTCTTGGACGTCGTCGGCACGGGCGATCAGCGATCCGCCGCAAACGTCGCACACGTCGGGCTCGGCGGGGCGGTGGTGAATCAGGTTGTAGTCCAGCCCGCAGTCGGAACAGAGCCGTCGCGCCTGCACCCGCTCGATGACGGCCTCGTCGGTCACGTCCAGCAGCACCACGGCGTCGATGTCGTAGTTCTCCAGGAAGAACTCCGCCTGCGCCCGGTTGCGGGGGAAGCCGTCGAGGATGAAGCCGTAGTTCCAGTCGTGCTCTTTGAGCCGCTTGTCGACGACCTCGTCGACAATCTCGTCCGGCACCAGGCGGCCGGCGTTGACGATCCGCTTGATGCGGGCGGCCAGCTTGGTGTGGGTCTGGATGTTGAGCCGGAAGATGTCGCCGACGCTGATGTGGACCAGGTCGTACCGCGAGGAGAGGAGCTTGGCCTGGGTCCCCTTGCCGCAACCGGGGGCGCCCATGATGACGTATTTTCGCATAGCTCTGACGCGGGGTGAGCGGGGAGTCGCCTAAAAGCCCCATTATGGCCCGCTTGTCCGCCGCGTACAGAGCATCCACGCGGCGGTCGGGCGTCCGAAGCCTCGGTAATCTTGGGGCATGCGCCAATCGGAGGAAGGGGTGCGCTGGCGTGGGGGCCGGCTCTTGAGCGCACGGGTGGCGCCGCCGCAGCGGCGGCGGTAGGGTGCCGGGCATGACGGATCCATCGGGCGGGGCGGGCCAGATCGACTGGCAGGATTTCATGCGAGTCGACCTGCGGGTCGGCACGGTGACGCGTTGCGAGCCCTTCGCCGAGGCCCGTCGGCCCGCGTATAGGCTCTGGATCGACTTCGGGCCGGAGATCGGCGAGAAGAAGAGCTCCGCCCAGATCACCGTGAACTACACGGCGGAAGAGTTGGTGGGGACGCAGATTGTGGCGGTGGTGAACTTCCCGCCCAAGCAGATCGGTCCGCTGATGTCCGAGGTGCTGGTGACCGGCTTCGAGGACGTAAGCGGCGCCATCGTTCTGACCCGGCCCGCGGCGCCCGTCCCCAACGGGTCGCGGCTGATCTAGGCGGCCCCCGCTCTGCGCCCAAGTTAGCGATTGGGGAGAGGCCCAGCCGCGCTGGCATCGTTGGCGACCCCCTGGGGCCAAACGAAAAAGGCGGCCCGACCCACGGGGGATCGGACCGCCTCGGATTAGCTTTGACCAGCCCTCTTCCGTACCAAGGAAGCGGGGCTTTGGCTAAGGTCTCTCAACTACTCACTCGCAGCCGCGGACGGCTCAGTTGCAGCCGCAGTCGCTAGCGGGAGCCGACGCCTCGCCCTCGCAGCCGCTGTCGCAGCTGTTGCAGGGGCAGGCCGGGACCATGCGGGTGCAGGTCACGGGGACTTCCTTGCAGACGATCTTCGGCACGCAGCGGGTGACGGTGTACGGCACCTTGCGGGGCACGCACTTCATGACCTTAACCGTCTTCTGGCAGCAAACCGGCTTGCAAACCGTGTAGCACACGGTCTTGGTGCGGCACTCGGGGACCATCTTGCAGACCTTGTAGCAGCAGGTCTTGGTCTCGGGCACCATCTTGCACACCTTGTAGCAGCAGGTGCGGGTGCGGCACTCGGGGACCATCTTGCAGACCTTGTAGCAGCAGGTCTTGGTCTCGGGGACCATCTTGCAGACCTTGTAGCAGCAGGTCTTGGTGCGGGGCTCGCAGACCGTCTTCGTGCAGCAGATCTCCTTCTCGATGCACTCGGGCACCCAGACCTTCTTGCACTTCTTGATCGGCGGGCACTGCACGCACTCTACGCGGCAGGCGCCGGGCTTGTAGCAGCACTTGCAGCCACAGGCGTCGTAGACCCACTCACCCGGCTCGCGGACAACCTTCTTCCGCATCGGGCCAGGAACTTCCCACTCCTGCTTCTCCCAGTGACCACTCTGGACCGTGATGGTCTTCGTGTAGGGAACCTGCTTACGCACGGTGTAGTTGATCTCGCGGGTGCGAGTCTCCCAGACCGGCTTGCACACGGTGTACTCGCGGGTGCGGGTCTCCCAGACCGGCTTGCAGACCGTGTACTGGACTTCCTTCTGACGGGTTTCCCAGACCGGCTTGCACACGGTGTACTCGCGGGTGCGGGTTTCCCAGACCGGCTTGCACACGGTGTACTCACGGGTGCGGGTCTCCCAGACAGGCTTGCAGACCGTGTAGGTGCGGGTCTTGGTTTCCCAGACCGGCTTGCAGACGGTGTACTGCACTTCCTTCTGACGGGTTTCCCAGACGGGCTTGCACACGGTGTAGGTGCGGGTCTTGGTTTCCCAGACCGGCTTGCAGACCGTGTAGTTCACTTCCTTCTGCCGCTGCTCTTTAACGTACTTCGTGTAGTTCACGATCTTGTCTTCGCAGATTTGATCGTAAACCGTCTTGTAGCAGGTCACTTCCTGCTGCTCGTAGACTTTGCACCGCACCGTCTTCATTACGGTGTGGGTTTCGGGCACACAACACTGCCCGCAGTTTCCGTAGCGCACTGCGCCACAGTACCGGGCGTCGGCTTGCGATGCCGCAAGCACGATCGCCAGGCCCGCCAACAGCGGCGTTGCAATCAAACGTTTCATGGTAGAGTTCGCCTCCTTCGACAACTGCACGGGGAATATAGGGGGGCTGGTCAAGACGGACTGTTTCCGTCCGTAAATACTTCGGGCAGCCTTGCTATCGTTCCTTAGCCGACTTGCCTAAATTGACTGGTCGGATCGCATTCTTTTTTCGGCCTATTTTTCCTCGTTGGAATCGTCGTAAGTGTTTTGAGGATAGGGGGTTGGGGTAGGCCGTAGCGGCCCTACGGCGGTGCGTTCGCAGCGGTTGTTCCGGGGGCGCCTGGCGGCACGGTTGGGGCGGTCGTGCCGCCGGGGAGGGTCGTACTGCTAGCGGGACCGGTAGCGGACCCGTGTGGGGCCCAGCGCCGGCGCCGCCTGGCCGAGCGTAAGTGCCGTTCTGGCTTGCCTTTTCGCCGATTCAGCCCTACAACTACGCCCGTCGAACGGCTAACCTGGATCCACGGCTTCGATTCCGGGGCCCGCAGTCCCCTTCCCCCCTTCGTGTGAGTCGCAGCGTCCTGCGGTCCACGACCGCCCGACCGCGACCCCTCACTTGAGTTCACCCAAGCGAAAACCCGGCGCCGTCGATCCCGAGTCCGTCCCCAAGGCGGTGGTAAGCCGGCTCAGCCTGTACCTGCGAGAGCTGCAGCACCTGTTGCGCGACGGGCAGGCGACCGTCAGCTCCAGCCAGCTGGGGCAGCTGCTCGGCTTCAGCGACGCCCAGGTGCGGAAGGACCTGGCCTACTTCGGGCACTTTGGGCACCCGGGCATCGGCTACCGCTGCGACGAGCTGGTCTCCGCGATCCGCAGCATCCTGGGCACCGACCGCGAGTGGACCATCGGCATGGTCGGGACCGGTAACCTGGGCCGCGCGCTGCTCGGTTACCGTGGGTTCGCGTCGCAGGGTTTCCGGATCGTGGCGGCGTTCGACGAGGACCCGGCGCGGGTCAACCAGACGATCGAGGGGGTCGACGTATTCCCGATGATGCGGCTGGACGAGATCGTGCGGGACCGGGCCATCTCGTTCGGGCTGGTGGCGGTGCCAGCGGCGGCCGCCCAAGGGGTGGCCGACCGGCTGGTGGCGGCCGGCGTGACCGGCATCCTGAACTTCGCCCCGGTGACGCTGTCCTTCCCGTCGGGGGTCAGCCTGGTGAGCGTCGACCTGGCGACCGAGCTGGAGCGGCTGTCGTTCTCGGTGGCCAACCGCGGCGGCGAGAAGGCCGAGGAAAAGCCGGACGACCCTCCGCCCGAATAACCAGCGGAACCGCCCCGAGGCCCTCAATCCGGCCCCTTTAGCAGACCGCCCGCCGTGCGGTAGAATAGAGCGTTCAGGCACAGCCCCGTAGTGTAATGGTAACACTAGGGATTTTGATTCCCTCATTCCAGGTTCGAGTCCTGGCGGGGTTGCTCAATGAAGGCTGTCAGCTCTCGGCTGACAGCCTTCCGCTGTTTCGACGCTAGGCATTGCCTTTCTTTCTGAGTGCTGACAGCCGATAGCAAAAAGCCGACTGCTACTATGATCGACTCCCCCGAAGCCAAGTTCGCTATCGCCGCGGTCCGTGAGGCCGGCAAACTGGTCCGCCGCGTGCAGGCCGAGATGGTCACCGACGCCCTCACCAAGGGCGACAAGTCGCCCGTGACGGTGGGCGACTTTGCGGCCCAGGCGGTGGTGGCGCGTCGGCTCAGCCAGGCGTTCCCCGGCGCGGTGCTGGTGGGCGAGGAGTCCGCCGCCGACCTCCGCGAGGAAGCCGGCGCCCAGACGTTGGCCGACGTGGTCAAGTTTGTGCGGACCGTGTTCCCGGACGCCACGCCCGACGACGTCTGCGACTGGATCGACCTGGGCGCCGTGGACTCGCACGACACCCACTGGACGCTCGACCCGATCGACGGCACCAAGGGCTTCCTGCGGGGCGACCAGTACGCCGTGGCGCTCGCCCACATCAAGGGCGGCAAGGTGGTGCTGGGCGCGCTCGGCTGCCCCGAGCTGGCCGCCGGCCAGACCCCGCAGAAGGGCGGCCCCGGTTCGGTGCTGATCGCCGCGGCAGGGCAGGGCGCCTACGTGGGATCGATGGCCGACGGGGTCGACGACTGGCGGCAGGCAAGCGTGTCCACGACCGCCGACCCGGCCCAGGCCCGCGTGCTGCGGTCGGTCGAGAAGGGCCACACCAACATGGGCCAGATCGACTACTTCGCCGAGGCCCTCGGCATCCAGGCCGACCCGGTCGGAATGGACAGCCAGGCCAAGTACGCGGTGCTGGCCGCCGGCGGCGGCGAGATGCTGCTGCGGCTGATCTCTCCCAAGATGCCCGACTACGTCGAGAAGATCTGGGACCAGGCCGCCGGGTCGATCGTCATCACCGAGGCCGGCGGCCGCGTCACCGACCTCGACGGCCGCCCGCTCGACTTCTCTCACGGCCGCACGCTCAAGACCAACCGCGGCGTGCTGGCCACCAACGGCGCGCTGCACGACGCCGCGCTCGCCGCGCTCAAGAGTGTCGGCGCCTAGCCCCGATAGCCGGCGAGCCACGCCTCGCCGGCGTCTTCTTTGTCTGGTCTGGCGCCGCGCTCGAGAATGCGCAGGACGATGAAGCCGGTGCAGGATCGGGGGTCCGTCCTGAATCTGCACGAGGGTGTGACAACCGACGTTAGGTGGGGAGCCGGAAATCGCGGTACAGGGCGAGCACCGCGGGGACATGCGGCAGAGCCAGCTCTGTACCGCTTTGCTACAATCGGATGGCTACTTTATCCACTCGTTCTGCAGGTAAGCACGCTGCATCAATTCTCATCCACGTTTCTTGTGTCAAGCGACAAGTTATGTGCCAATAGCAGCACACTCAAGAAATGGAGCCAATCCCTGTAGCACCCTATCCGTTCAGAAAGACATTTGACTCGGTCGAATCTGCCGTTGAGTATTCGATGTCCCACCCACTCCGCCCCGAAGCAGAGGCTGACGCGGCACGATTGAAAGACTCGACTCTGACTGAAGCCTATTGGTCGTACTCAGCCTGTGTTCTGCGTTTCTCCAACGATCAGTATCTGCATTCCTTCATTCGCGACGGTGCTGTTCGTTGGCGACTTCAAAACAGTTCACCAGTTCTCTCCGCCGAACCGCAGTTCCGCATCGGTGCTCCACCCGTGACACTCGACTGGACCTCGATCGGCGTTCAACAAATGTGTGTTTCCGACCTCATAGCCAAACGGATCAACTCAACATTCACAAACTTGTTCATCAATCACACCGGATTCTTCGTCTATTTTCGCTCCCACATGGTTCTTCAATTCAACGCTGCGTATCGTACGGACACAGAACAGGATCTGCTCTATGTCACTGAAGATGACTGAACAGGGCACATGACAATCGCCCGAACCGGAGCGGCGACACTGGGCCAACCTGAAATCAACGCGTAATGTCGCCGCTCGGTCACGCTGGTCGTTATCGGGCTCGTCGGCAGCCCCCCAACCAACCGCGGCGTGCCCAACCTCAGCGACTTTGAGCCCGGATGTAACCTGCGTCGACGTGAAACGCCTGCGCTCCAAAACGCCTAGCAACAGCGCTCGTCGCGCCCCAAGCGCTCGGTCCAATTCGTTCTGTCCAAAAACACGCGCGAAGCGGACAAAACTCCGGGGGCATTTTCCCCTAGGTTGTCGTTCTACGCTTCTATAGCGGTGCCTCTCGCGTCGTGGGGAAAGCGGCCACTAGGGTTTTGTCCGATTGGTGGCCGACGCGGCGGGACAAAACGGACAAAACCCCAGCGGCTCACGGGCGGTCTAACCAACCGCGCAGCCGTCATCCGGCACGCGCCGGCCGAATCGGCGCGCGTGGGTACGGGTGAGCACCCCCACATTGGAGCACGGCAGGTGGCCGGTTTCTACAAGAATCCGGCCAGGAACCGCAGCGTCCGCTTGGCGTCACGATGAGGAGATTCCACCGCCAGGCGTGGCTCGCCAAGTAGTCCCCTAGCGCCGCGCGGACTCTGGTGCGGCCCGCAATTGCTTGCATTGCCCCGACCGCTCCCCCATGCTCTAGGGCGAACCGCCCCGACGCCGCGGCGGCAACTTCCTCAGGGACGCCATCATGCCTGCACCTCCGCGCGTGCTCTGCTGCCTCCTCGCCTGCCTGCTGCTCGTGGGCGGCGCCCGCGGCCAGAGCGAGGTCTACCGGGACTTCAACTACGGCCAGGACACCGGCGGCGATCAGTGGACGCAGTCCATCAAGGTCTCGCAGCCCGCGCTCCGGTCCAGCGTGTCGGGCGACGTACAGATCAGGTTCCAGGCGCCCGGCATGCAGGCCGCCTGGGCCATGTGCTGGCGGCAGCCGACCGCCGAACACGCGAGCCGCTGGGGGCACGACGCGCGACTGGAACCCGGCGTGATCGAACTCGACGAGCAGGGCCGCGGCGCGTTCACGTTCCCCGCCGCCGAGTTCCCTCACGGGCCGACCAACGTGCGGATCTACGCCCGCAACGGCGAGGGCAAACGCGACGTGTTCGAGCTGCAGCTCTACAACACAGGCGGCGCGGACTGGAACGCCGGCGCGCCCAAAGAGACCCCGCCGGGCGCCAAGGGGATGAAGCTGCTGTTCGCCGACGACTTTGACGCCCCGCTATCGATTAGCCCCGACGGCCGCGGCGCCGCGCGGTACACGGCCCACAAGCCGGGCGGCGGCGACTTCAGCGGCTGGCAGTTCGCCAACCCGCCAGAGCCGTTCGAGCAGGTCGATAGCTACCTCAAGATCAAGGCCCGCAAGACCGGCGAGGGCGCCTACTCGGGCCTCATCGCGTCGGTCGACGCCGACTTCCAGGGCGTTACGGCGCGGGCGCCCTGCTACCTGGAGTGCCGGTTCACCGGCCAGTCGGCGCCGGGCACGTGGCCCGCGTTCTGGACGCTCACCCTGCCCGACGAGCCGCGCGGAACCGACGAGCTCGACATCTGCGAGGCGTACGGCGGCGTGGGCGCCGGCAACCCCAACCACCCGGGCTACAGCCTCGTGTCGCACTTCTGGAATCAGGAGCTGCCCAGCGGCGAGAAGAAGCCGCACCCCAACAAGGTGGTGCCGATGATGGAGCTCGGCGGCAAGAGCTACTGGTCCACCACCATGCACACGTACGCGGTGCGGATCGGCAAGCAGGAGACGGTGTACTACTTCGACAACATCGAGGTGTTCCGCCACGCCACCAACCCGCGGTCGCTCGACCCGCACTTCTTCCTAATCAACTACGCCATCGGCGGGATCAGCGGCTGGTCGATCGACCTGGAGCGGTACGGCAACGCGTCGGACATGTACGTGGACTTCGTCCGCGTGTACCAGGGAGAGTGAAGCGCTGGGCGGCCGCCGGCTACTCGCCGAGCGCGGCCTTCACGCGCGACACGGTGTCGGCGTGCTCCAGCTCCAGCTTGCCGAAGCCGCGGAGGGCGCCCGCCTGCTCGGCGGCGTCCTGGTGCTCGGGGAAGTTGGTGATCAGCATCACCGGGGTCGACGCCAGCCGCTCGTCGGACTTGATCTGGCGGATCACGTCGATGCCGTCGGTGTAGTCGATGTCCAGCTTCCGGTTCACGACCACCAGGTCGTAGCCATTGTCGCGCAGCTTGGGCAACGCGTCCTCGGCGCGGTCGGCCTGGTCGACCGTGCAGTCGAAGTGGCTCGTGAAGAAGCGGGTCAGCGAGCCGTGGTCCGGGCCGCAGTTGCCGATGTCGAGGATGCGTTTCATCAGTCCCGTTAGTCGTTGTAAGAGAAGCTGGTGGCTGACGCTTCAGCAGAGCAGGATCGCTCCGCCGGCCCCTCCCCCTGACGGGGAGGGGGATTGGCCGCCCGGCGATTGGCCAACAGCCAACGGCTGGCGGCCAATCAGTCTTCCTTGTTCTCGATGGCAAACAGGTGCGTCTTGTTCGAGATGTACATCACGCCGTCGGCGAAGATGGGGGTCGAGTAGACGCTGTTCTTCATGTCGATCTGGCCGAGCGCGGGGACCATCTCGCCGCCGTCGTCCATCATCGCGACATTCGGGTCGGCCGAGTGCCGGAAGATGGCCACCTCGCCCTCCTCGTCGCCGATGTACACCTTGCCGTCGGCGATCATCGGCGAGCCCCACGCGGCGGCGAACATGTCGTACACCCAGTGCCGCTTGCCGGTCTGGGCGTCCAGGCAGTGGAACAGGCCGCTGAAGTCCGCGATGTAGAGCACGTCGTCCTTGATGGCCACGGTGCCGCAGCTGCGGTGCATCTCCTCCTCGAAGTCGATCTCACCGTCGCCGTTCTCGTCGACCTGGCTGTAGTGCCAGATGGCGGCCGAGTTGGGGTTCGGCCGGGCGAAGTCGCCCTCCTCGGGCACCACGGCCTGGATCCGCTTGTGCGCGATCGGCTCGCTGGGGTTCTTGGAGTTGAACGCCAGCTCGGGGCTTACGTCGCCCCGCTTGGTGGGGTCGATGCACCACAGGTGGCCGATGCCCTCGCCGTGCTCGGGGTCCTGGCCCACCGCCACGTACACCTTGCCGTCGTAGATGACGGGCGTGGCGATGATGTTGTTCCGCGTGCCGCGGCCGCCCAGCACCCACACGCTGTCCTTGGGGTTGGCGTCAAACTTCCACAGCAGCTTGGCGTTGCCGGCGCCGTCGCCCTTGGGGTCGAAGCTGTAGACCCAGCCGTCGCCGCCGCCGAAGATCGCCTGCTCCTGGCCGCCGAGCACCGCGTACGACGGGCTCGACCACTGGCCGTGCAGGATGTTGGACCCGGGCGACTTGTCGGTCCACAGCAGCTTGCCGGTGTTCTTGTCCAGAGCGATGAAGCTGGGCGCGTTGGGCGCCGGCAGGTTGATGTGCGACTCGTCCAGGCCGTTGGAGGTGTTGACCAGCAGGATGTCGCCGATGGCGGTGACGCTGCAGCTGCACATGTTGTGCTGGCTGACGCCGAGCTCACGCATCATGTCGAACACCCACACCACGTCGGCCTCGACCTCGCCGGTGTGCTCCTCGTCGGTGTAGGGGCCGTCGTTCTCGCCGTCGCGGAAGCCCTCGGGGTCCAGGCAGCGGACCTCGCCGCGGCTGGTTACAAACCACAGCCGCTTGCCCTCCACCAGCGGCGCGCAGCAGATGCCCTGCAGCGGCCAGTCGTGCACGCGGCCGGTCTTGAGCTTCTCGCTGGAGTGCTGCCACAGGAACTTGCCGTCCTTGATGTCGAAGCAGAGCAGGCACCCCAGGTCGACGTCCGACAGGTAACGCTCGATCCACCCGCCCGAGTTGTTGGTGCCGACAAACGCCTTGCCGCCGGCCACCACCACGTTGCCGTAGGTCTGCGAGCCGAGCCGCGCCGCCCAGCGGATGTTGCGGGCGGTGGAGGGGTCCCACTCGCCGGTGCGGAAGTCGAACTCGCCGACGTCCCAGTCGGTGGGGACGTTCTCGGCGACCGGCACGTTGTTCTTGGAGGGGCCGCCGGCCCACTGGTTCCACTCGAGGGTCGGCTCGTCGGCCAGGCAGCAGGCAAACGACGTCAGGCAGGTCGCAACGGCGATCGAAACGCGGTTCATTGTAGGGTGGCCTTGGTAGGTCGAAGTTTTTGGGGGGACGCCGGCGCCGGCCGCCGCGGGCGGTCGGTTGGCGGTGAGACTGGCCGACTCACGCGGCTAGTTGGGCGTGACGCTCAGGTTGTCCACGTAGAACTCGGCCTCCTTCGAGTCGCCGAACAGCCCGGGGCTGCCGCTGTAGTTGGGGGCCTCGTCGTACACCTCCATGGTCCACTCGTCGGGCTCGGCCTCGCCACGCTTCCACACCTTGGCGAGCACGTGCGCCACGCCGGACTGCTTGTCGGGCTGCACCTTGAGCTTCATGGTGTACCACTCGTCCGGGACAAACTCCATCGGCACGGTCGCCTGGGCGCGGCGGTCGTGCGTGCACCAGCTGTACAGCCGGGCCTCGTTGTTGGGGCCGAACAGCGTGAACGTGTAGCGGCTGTTGATCAGGCCGGCCGACGGCAGCTTGACCGCCGAGGACGACGCGGCCTCCGGCGGGAACTCGGGCACGGGGCCCGACGACTCGCCGCCCACGCCCACCTTCATCTGGATGTCCGCCTGCACCGTGTAGTCGGACATCTCCGGCGAGCCCATCCACATGCGGCTGCGGGTGCCCAGCTTGGTGGTCGGCGCCCCGGGGCGGGTCGGCAGCTCGGTCGGCTTCGCCAGGTACTGGTTGCCGGACTCGTCCTCACGCAGGTTGTAGCGGATCCGGCCGCCGACCCACGTCAGCGGCACGTCGCGGCGGGACTCGAAGTCGAACTCCCACGGCAGCGGCGGCACCACCCGCACGCGGGCCTGGGCGGTCAGGTCGCCGAACTTGCAGGTGACCAGGGCGCACTCGTGCTGGGCGTCTTCGCTCGCGGCGTACGTGGCGGTCAGGCCGGAGTCGTCCTGGGTGACAGCGCCGCTGCCGTCGACCGAGAACGAGACCTCCGCGTCCGACGGCTCGGCGATCAGCTCGCCCTTCTCGTTGTAGCAGCGGAGCGTGAGCTTGAGCGAATCGCCGGGCGCCAGCAGCGAGTCCCACGGCGAGAGCTGGATGTGCGTAACGGCCTTGCCGCCCGCCGGCGGAGGTTCGGCCACGACGTGCGTGTCGTGGTCGGCGTGCGTGTCGGCCGCCGACTTGTCTGCGATGCAGTACAGGTTCTCGCTGGTCGCGAGGTACACGCGGCCGTGCGAGACGATCGGGCTGGCGTTCACCTCCTCGCCGCCGAGCCGCTCGCGCTGCAGCACGTCGACCCCGCGGCCCGAAGGCTTGAGGATGTAGAACATGCCCTCGTTGGTGCAGGTGTAGATCTTGCCGTCGGCGTACACCGGGGTGCCGCGCATCGCGCGGCCCAGCGTCCGCTTGCCGACCTGCTCGCCGGTCTCGGCGTCAAAGATGTTCATCTTGGCCGTGTCGGTCACGGTGTAGACCCGGCCGTCGACCAGCAGCGGCGAGCTCTTGCCGACCATCTCCTGCGGGAGGATCCACTCCTCGTCGCCGAGCTTGAGCTCGCCCTCCTTCTTGCCGTCGATCGCCACCACGGCGCCCATGGTGCTGCCGACCACGTTCTCTTCGCTGTGGCCCGTGTAGACCATACCGTCGGGGCCCACGACCGGCGAGACGTTCAGCCCGCGGCGCGACAGCGGGTAGCTCCAGATGTGCTCGCCGGTGGCGGCCTTGAAGCTCCAGACCTTGCCGTCGCCCGAGCCGAAGACCAGCACGTCCTGGTCGTTGATGCGGGCCAGGGCCGGCGTGCTGTAGGTGGTGTCCTCGGGGATCAGGGTGGTGCCGCTCAGCCAGCGGAGCTCGCCGGTCGCTTTGTCGAAGGCCATGAAGCGGTGGGCCGGCTTGGCCAGCAGGCCCCACTGCGGGGTGTCGCCCCAGCCGATGACCACCGCGCTGGTGATGACCGTGTCCTTATAGATGAGGGGGAAGTTGGTGCGGCCGCCGTAGGTGGACAGCAGGCCCAGCTCCTCGTGCAGGCTCCGCTCCCAGACCAGGTCGCCGGAGTCGCCCTCCAGGCAGCAGAAGTAGCCGCTCACGCCGTTGGCGTAGACGCGGCCGGTTTCCGGGTCGCCCACCACGCTCGACCAGCCGACGCGGGTGTCCGGCACGTCGGACAGGTAGACGTTGAAGCGGTGCTCCCACAGCACCTCGCCGGTGGCGGCGTTGGCGCACACGACCTTCTCGCCCTCGGTGGTGGTGCCGGGCTCGGCGCGGACCAGCGTGTACAGCTTGCCGCCCATCACGATCGGCGTGGAACGCCCGGCCAGCGCGGGGTTCTTCCACAGCAGGTTACTCCCCTCGCCCCCGTCCGGGTCCCACTCGTCGGGCAGGCCGGTCTCGGCCGAGACGCCGTTGTAGTGCGGCCCGCGCCAGTTGGGCCAGTCCAGCGGGTCGGCTGCGCGGGCCGGCGCCGCGGGCGTGAGCAGGGCGGCCGCGAGGGCCAACGCGGCTGCAGCGGGGATCCGAAACCAACGCGGGACGAAGGATGTGGGCATAGTGCGGGTCATGCTGGGAGTGCCGTCGGAAGCGAGTGTGACGATTAGGCGGTTTGGCGGGCCGGCCCGGGGGACGGGGCGGAATCGACCGAAGACTCGACTGTTAAAGGATATCAGGCCGGTGCGCGGCGGGCTATGTGGTCCGCCGCGCGCACGGCCGCCTAACGGAAGAACCCCTACAGACCGAACAGGTTCCGGACCCAGCAGATCTTGCCTAAGCGAAGCTGTAACCCAAACGGCTCAAAAAGCTTGCGATGATTCAAGGGCGGTTTTCAGCGGGGCCGATATGCGTTGATGTCGCTCAGCAAACCGCTGCGACACCGTGAGGCACTAAGGCCTAAGCGTCAACAAACCGGCCCGGACTGCTTCGAGTCAAGGATTGGCTCGACTGGTGTTGACGCTCAACAATGCGGACCCCCCTTGGCCCCCCCCGCCTTCCGCTGACGATCGACTCGGCGCGTCTGGAACAGGTGCCCCCTGGCCCAACGCAAGCGCTCGGCGCACCGGCAGCTGCTCGCCAGGATCCCAACTGGTTGGAGTTGTCCCCCGCCCTGGCGCCAGCGCCGCGTCGCCGAGTCGTTAGTTCGCGAAGTACAAGGCGCCCAGGTTGGTTCGAACGTAACAGGAGTTGTTAGTGATGAAGTGGAACCTGTTGGGAGCGCTCCTGCTGAGCATTTCGATGGCGGGCCCCACCCTGGGTGGCGGTCTGCTTGGCAAAATGTGCAGCGACAGCTGCGGATGTTGCGAGCCATCCTGCGGCTGCGATGAGCCATCGTGTTGTGCAGCTGACCCGAGCTGCTGCTGTGAAGAGCCCTCTTGTGGCTGCGACTCGTGCGGCAGCTGCTGCAGCTCGAAGAAGAGCTGCTGCCTGCTGGACCGTCTGTTCGGTAAGAAGAAGGGCTGCGGCAGCTGCTGCGAGCCGTCTTGCTGTGCCGACCCGAGCTGCTGCTGCGAAGAGCCCAGCTGCGGCTGCGACGACGGTTGCTGCGAGCCGTCCTGCGGTTGCGACTCGTGCGGCAGCTGCTGCAGCTCGAAGAAGAGCTGCTGCCTGCTGGACCGTCTGTTCGGCAAGAAGAAGGACTGCGGCAGCTGCTGCGAGCCGTCTTGCTGTGCCGACCCGAGCTGCTGTGCTGAGCCGAGCTGTGGCTGCAACGACGGTTGCTGCGGCGACCCCTCGTGCTGCTGCGAAGAGCCTTCCTGCGGTTGCGACTCGTGCGGCAGCTGCTGCAGCTCGAAGAAGAGCTGCTGCCTGCTAGACCGTCTGTTCGGTAAGAAGAAGGGCTGCGGCAGCTGCTGCGAGCCGTCTTGCTGTGCCGACCCGAGCTGCTGTGCTGAGCCGAGCTGTGGCTGCAACGACGGTTGCTGCGGCGACCCCTCGTGCTGCTGCGAAGAGCCTTCCTGCGGTTGCGACTCGTGCGGCAGCTGCTGCAGCTCGAAGAAGAGCTGCTGCCTGCTGGACCGTCTGTTCGGTAAGAAGAAGGGCTGCGGCAGCTGCTGCGAGCCTTCCTGCTGTGCCGACCCGAGCTGCTGCTGCGAGCCGTCCTGCGGCTGCGACAGCTGCGGCACCAGCTGCGGATGCGGCGGCGCCCCGGCTGCTGTGCCGGCGCCCGCTCCGGTTGAGGCCGAAGAGCCGACCCCGGTTCCGCCCGCTCCGATGTCCGACCCCAACGCCTCGGTTGGTCGTCAGCGTGACGTCGTGCGTGCCGCCTTCGCCCGCTAAGCTCTCCGCTAGCTAAGCACAAGCGAAGACAATTGGATCCCCCTTTTGTGACCTGTCCCAGGCTTCGGCCTGGGGCAGGTTTTCTTTGTGCGCGCAGCGAACCAGTGATGGAACTACCTGTTCGACTGCCTCACCTACGGCGGCAGCCGTGGGGGTGTGGCTTCGGGCGTCCCTTTAAGGATGCGGCTCGCACCCCATGGCTTCTGCCGTGGGTAGCTGCGCAGGGTGAGCCGGGAGTGGAACAGGAAGGCCTAGGAGGCCGGGCCGCAGATCGCGGCCGTTCGCTAGCCGGCCTTGTCTGAGCGGAGCGCTTTGAACGACTCGGCGGGCAGGATCATCTGGCTGATCTTCACGCCGAACCGCTCGCCGACCTTGACGGTCTCGCCCTGGGCGATCGGCTGATCGCCGATTGAGATGTCGATCGGCGCGTCACACTGCTTGTCGAACGACAGGATCGAGCCTGGGCAGAGCGCCATGACTTCTTCCACGCTCTGCCGCTTGCTGGCCAGCGTCACCTTCACCGGCAGGCGGACCTTCAGCAGGCTCTTGCTGTACGGCGGGAGCTGCGAGAAGTCGAAGATCCGCGGCTTCGGGTCGCCGCCGCTAGCGGCGGGCTGCGTCGGCGTCGGCTGTGGCGGCGCGTCGTCTTCTTCGGCCGGCGCCTCCTCGGCGTTCGCGGCCGGCGCGAGCACCTCGCCCGGCGAGCCGCAGGGCCACACCAGCCACAGCACGCCCTGGTCGTCGCCCGACTTGAGCGTGATGGGCACGGCGGCTGCGCTGTCCGCCACGCCGCCGCGGGCGAGCGCCTCGCCGGCGTCGGTGACCCAGGCGGCCTGGAAGTCGTCGGCCATGAGGGTCTCGGGAACGAGCAGCATGCTCAGTTCCTGGGCCAGCGTGGCGAGCTTGCTCTCGCCGGTCGGGTCGGGCTCGGGCGCCCAGTCGGGCGTCAGGCCGGTCGACTCCGCCAGCACCGCCACGGCGCCCTCGCCGGCGAAGGTCATCACCACCGCCAGCCCTGGCCCGCCGAACCCCTCGGGCGGGGCGGCCAGGTCGAGCGTGGTCGCCTCGCCGACCTCCATCGTGAACTCGCGGTCCAGCGCGCGGGACAGCGCACCGGCGGCCTCCTCCGCCCCGGCCTGCGAGGCGGCGATGACGTCGGCCGCGATTTCTGGCGTCAGCTCAGACAAGTTTCGACGAGGGTGCTAGCGTGAATCCACATCGGCCCTGCCAGAGAACAAGGCCTCACCCTCTGTATCGGCCGCCCAGCCGGCAATCTTTGCCCAGCCCGCCGCGCTGTTTGCTGGCGCCGGCGGCGCGTATAATGACCTGCCCTCATCGAGTCGTGCTAGCACGTAATCCGCACGGCCGTGGCCGGTGGGGCGCCGCGAACCTCACTCCTGCTTGCGATCACCATGCCTACCGCCGCCGAACCGGCCTACCCCGACGTCAAACCGTACAAGTCGCTCGCCAACGAGGAGCTCTCCGCCCGGATCGATGCGGTCCGCGCCGAGCTGGGCCCGCGCTTATTGATTTTGGGGCACCACTACCAGCAGGACGAGGTGATCGCCCACGCCGACCTGCGGGGCGACAGCTACCAGCTCAGCCAGATGGCGGCCGACAGCAGCGATTGCCGCGCGATCGCGTTCTGCGGCGTGCACTTCATGGCCGAGACCGCCGACATCCTGGCCAACCGCCCGGAGAAGCTGGCCGAACGCGGCGGCGAGCGCGTCCGCGTGATCCTGCCCGACATGGCGGCCGGCTGCAGCATGGCTGATATGGCAGCGATCGGACAGATTGAGGACGCCTGGGACCAGCTCTCCGAGGTGATCGACACCGAGCGGCTGATCCCGGTTACCTACATCAACTCGGCCGCCAGCCTCAAGGCGTTCGTCGGCCGCCACGGCGGCATCGTCTGCACCAGCTCCAACGCCAAGGCCGCCATCGAGTGGGCCTTCGGGCGGGGCGACCGCGTGATGTTCTTCCCGGACCAGCACCTGGGCCGCAACACGGCCGCGGGCATGGGCATCGGCAACGAGCTGATGCCGGTCTGGGACCCGTACGACTCCGACCTGGGCGGCAACACCGAGGAAGAGCTCGAGAACTCCAAGGTGATCCTCTGGAAGGGCCACTGCAGCGTGCACCAGATGTTCAAGCCGGAGCACGTGGCGATGTTCCGCGAGCAGCACCCCGGCATCAAGATCCTGGTGCACCCCGAGTGCCCTCAGAACGTGTTCGAGCTGGCCGACGAGTACGGCAGCACGGGCAAGATCATTAACACGGTGAAGGACGCCCCGGCGGGGACCAAGTGGGCCATCGGCACCGAGCTGCACCTGGTCAACCGGCTGAAGCAGGAGCACCCGGAGCAGGAGATCCACTTCCTCAGCCCGGTGGTCTGCATGTGCGCGACGATGTACCGCATCGACCTGGCGCACCTCTGCTGGACCCTCGAGAACCTCCGCGATGGCAACCCGCTCAACACCGTGGCGGTCGACGAAGAAACCTCCAAGTGGAGCCTGGTGGCGCTCGAGCGGATGCTCGAAGTAAAGTAGCGCGGATGCTCGAAGTAAAGTAGCCGGCGAGCCACGCCTCGCCTGGGTTCCGGGAGGAACCACCAAGACATGAAGTCACTAAAAAGCTGTCCCGAAATCATGAAGCGTCGACGGCGCCTTGCTACAGCTCCCTGTTAGCGTGGCCGTCTTTCAGCGGTCAGCTTTTTCCCGCGTGTTTTCAGGCTGAGAGCTGACCGCTGAAAGCCTAGGTCCCATCAGCTCAGCTATCCCGACGCTGCGTCCCTGAAACCGGCTGTTGACCATTTCGGGACAGCTTCTAAGAGTGGCTCGTCGATCGGGAGACCAACTGCTTCGTGTCTTCGTGGTTCACTTCCTCGACGCCGGTGGCTTCCAGCGGATTGCGCCGCCGCAAAAACGGCCCGACCGCTAGCCCCACAAACAGCGTGGTCGACAGCACCCGCCGCCAGTGGACTGTGTAGCCGACAACGGTCTTGGTGCGGTTGTACTCCCCGCTGTCGATTTCCGCGGGGATCTCTTCGCCGCCCGCGCGGGTGAGCGCGGCCCTGGCGAGTTCGCGGGTGGGGACGTAGCCGATCGAACGCACGCGACCATCAGCGAACGCGACATTTCGTGGGTAGAGCCCGTCGCCCCGGTAGTGGGTGGAGATGAAGAAGCCTGGTTCAACCCACTCGTGGGTCTCATCGGACTCGCCAACTAGAAGATCGATCGCCTCGTCCATGCTGAGGTCGCGCGGCTCATGCCAGCGGACGCCGCGGCCGGCGGCTTCAATGAGGGCGATTGTGTTCGATGATCCGTCGGCAATGTCACGGAAGCTAACGCCACCGCCCGGTCGGAGCAACGTTTCGTCGTCGACGATTGAAAAGTAGTGCGTCTCATCAGCAATGCTAGATTCTGGCCGCTGCGGACTGCGGTAGATGTGGAGCTCTTGGTCATTAAGCCATCTGGCGTTGGCAGAGCTGTTCCAGGGTTCATCGAAGTTGAGTTTACTGTACAGCGGCATCTCTTCCAGGTAGGGAAGAATCAGTGTTCGCCAGCTGTGCAGCGGTTGCCCTTGTGAGTCAGCGGTAAAAGCAGGTGGGAAGTTTCCGTGGGTGTCGTGATAGTTGTGCAGCGAGAGCACCAGCATCTTCAATTTGCTCATGCTGGAACTCCGACGGGCTGATGTGCGAGCAGTCTCAACCGCGGGGAGCAGGAGGGCAAGCAGCACTAGCACTACGCCGCCGACAACGAGCCACTCAAGACAGGGTAACTTCCTCCACCGCACTGCATGCAGAACACAAACCCCGCTGGCCAGCAGCAGCCCAACCGTCGGTCCGAACGTCCCCATCCCGGTAGCGAACAACGCGGTCAGCCAGAGCAGGGTCGTGATGGTGAATCGCGGCAAGGGGGTGTCTCCGATAGAAGCAGCCGGCGAGCCACGCCTCGCCGGTTGTCCTGGTGTTGGTTCCGATTGTCTTACCACGAAGGGCACTAAGGGCACGGAGAACGTACTTGGTAGCGCATGCTCCGATGCTTTGTGACTTTGTGACTTTGTGCCTTGGTGGTTTGCCTATTAGGGTTGGGGTTCGTTCGCGGTATTCGCAGAACGGCGGCGCTCCCACATGGGTGCTAACGCAATCGTCACGAAGGCCAGCATCAACGCCACGCGGTCCCAACGCACGACATGCTTGCTAGGCGCCCTGGCGGCTTTGATCCTCAAGAGCTCGCCGGCGCGGGGTTCGCCGCCGGCCGCGGTCAGGCACGCCCGGGCGGACTCCTCGCTCATAGATCCAAGGTTCCAGTAATCACCGCTCAGAAAGCTGACGTAGCCGCGACCGCCCGCGTAGGCAGTGGTCCAGAAGCAGTCCGTCTGGTTGGGGTGCCGCACCGCATCGATAGAAGTGAGCAGCTCGACCGCCTCCTCCAGTGAGTAAGCGTCGGGTTCTAGCCAGTTCTTTGTTCGCTCGTGGCTCTCGACGAGGACAATGGTCTCATTCCGGCGGTCAGTGGTTGCCGCCAAGGTCGCGCCGGACGTGCGGTGGAACGCGGCGTCGGGATCGGCGACCAGGTGGTAGCTGGGGCAATTCCGCGGCGGCAGATCCCACGGCACGCCCCACGCGCCGCGGCACTCCTCGCAGGCTTGGCACCGAAACACGGCGGGCATCTGGTCGGCCAGTTGCTGGTTGTGCGGGCTGTCCCACGGCTCGTCCAGTCTGAACTGCTGGTAGAGCTCCTCCTCGCCGACGAACGGGAGGATCAGCACCCGCCAGCTGTGCAGCGGCCGCCCGTCCGCGTCGACGGTCCACGCGGGCGGCAGGGCGCCGTGCTTGTCGTGGTAGTTGTGAATCGCCACCATGATCCGCCGGTTGTTGTGGATGCAAGGCTCCCGGTCGAGCGCGTCGTCGGCCACGCTGAAGACGATCGCCAGCATGGAGAACCCAGTGAGACCCACTGCCCCGAACGCGAGGCAGCCGCTCGTCGCCCGCCAGCCGGACCTGACCCAGGTCAGCACGACCAACGCCACAACCGCGAGGCCACCGATGGCGCCGAACGTCCCCATCCCGACAGCGGTCAACGCGAACAACCAGAGGAGGGCGGTGAGGCTGAATTTCATGCGGCGTAGGTCGATCGTTCAGGCGGCCGGGGTCTGCCCGCGGTCAGCGGCGGGCCGGCGCCGCCCGACGTGGGGACCGACGACTAAGCCCACGAACAGCATCGCCGGGACGACCCGATCCCAGCGGTCGACGGAGTACTCTCGCGCGGCGAAGGTTCGGTAGTCGGTGATCTGATTGGCGCCGCCGTCGCCGCTGGCCGCGGTGAGCAGTGAGGCGGCGATGTTCTCGGGGAGTGGTCCCTCGGAGGACAAGTGCCCGTCACACCATCCTACTTCGCCGAACCCGTGCGAGTAGGCTGATGTGAACCAGTACCTGTCCACCACGTCGACGTGTCGCGTAGCGACGCGAGATGACAACAGCTCGGCTGCTTCGGAGAGGGACAACCCGCCGGGCGCGAGCCAGTTCTGACTCCGGTCGTTGGACTCGATGAGCAGGATGGTGTTCGAGGCGCCGTCGGTGACGCCGGCCACGGACCCGCCCCGTGTGGGATGCACAGCCGCTTTCGGGTCGGCGACCAGGTGGAAGCTTGGGCTGGTGGCGGGCGGCAGGGTCCACGGCAGGCCTGGTAGTCCACGGCACCGCTCGCAGCCCGCGCAGCGGAAGGCGGCCGGCATCTCGTTCGCGAGCTTGGAGTTGCTGGGGCCATTCCAGGGTTCATTGAAGTGGTACCGGTCGTAGAGTTCTTGTTCGCCCAGGTAGGGAAGCAGCATCACCCGCCAGCCATGCATTGGGGCGCCGTCGTCTCCCAGAATTGCTGCCGGGGGGAACACGCCATTGGCGGACTCGTAGGCAAGCATGGCGAGCAGGAGCGTTCGCATCCTGTTCGCGCATTGGTGGCGTTGTGTGGCGCGGGGCCTTGTGTCGGGGAGGAGGAGGGCCAGCAGCACCGCGGCAACGGCGACCACGACCATGGCGTCGCGGATCACCGTCGGAGCGGATCGGCCGTGGAGGAGTGCATTCCGAGTCGGCGCGCTTCCCAGGGCAGCCCCGACCGCCGCCGCCGGAATCGCAGCCGTCATTCCGAACGCCGGAACCGCCAACGCGACCAGCGCGACCAGCCAGAAGAGAGTGGTGAGTCGGAATTGCATAGGGCCAATGGTTGACGTGCATTCAGCCGGCGAGCCACGCCTCGTGGGCGGTCGTGGCGTTCAGGTTGTTTTACCACGAAGGGCACGACGGACGATCTTGGTCGTGTACGGTCCGATGCTTTGTGTCTTCGCGCCTTGGTGGTTCCTCATGATTATCCCGCCGCTGCAATCGATCGCTCAGCCGGTCCCGCCACGCAGCGCGTGGGCCAGCTCACCTTTGAGCCAGCGGCGGGTTGGCGACAACGCGGGCGCGAGTGAGGCCAGCACGAAGAAAGCCAGGCCGCCGCAGCGGCGCCAGTCGAGCCGCGGCTCGACGTGGCGATTGATCTCGTTGAAGTCGACTTCCTCTCCGCCGTCGACCGTGAGGAGGGCGATGGCCAGCTCGCGGCTGATAGGGCACTCGATGCCCAAGACGCGACCGTCCGCCATCACGACGTGCCGCACCGTAGCGGGCAGGTAGAAGTAGCCCGGGTCGGACACGTGGCCCGCCACTGCGGGTGGATTGTCGGGCGAGGTGAGCAGCGCCACGGCTTCGGTCACCGTGAGGTCAGCGGGCTTGGCCCAGGGGATAGCGGTGTCGCCCTCGATCAGCATCACGGTGTTCTCGGCGCCGTCCCGGATGTCGGACAGCGACCGCGGGCCCTCTGGTGGCCACAGCGTTCCCGGTCCGGTTACGACGAAGTAGTTCGTTTCAGGCTGTGTGGAGTAGGTCGAGTGTGATGGGCACGTGTAGAGGTCGACGGGGGAGGAGGCAGCTTGCTTGTTGTTCGCGCTATCCCAGGGCTCCTCCCATCGGAGTGCGTCAAACAGGTCGGCTCGTTCGATGTTGTGCAGGACTAGTGATCGCCAACTGTGCAGCGGCAGGCCAGCGTGATTCTGCATGCTTGCGGGAGGGAGGGCGCCATGCTGGGTATCGTAGTACTCCAGCGCGAGCCCGACTTGTCGGATGTTGTTCATGCAGTGCCCAGTACGGCTGTACGAGCGTGATTCGTTCACCGCGGGAAGCAACAGCAGCATGATGAATGCTCCTATCGCCACCCAGACGCAGCCAGTCGCTGTTCCACTTGGATTGCGGTGCAGGCACACCCAAAAGACGGCCACCGCCGCCGCAGCCAGCAGTCCCCAGCCATCAAACGCCACCAGCGCGGAAGCGAGCAGCGCGAACAACCAGAGCAGGGTAGTGAGGCTGAATCTCATGCGGCGTAGCACTGAGGTGTATCTAGTCGGCGAGACACGCCTCGCCGGTCGTCCTGGCGTTCTTGTCTTTCTACAACGCCGGTCGCGAAGAGGAGCCTAGGTGACATAGGCGCCGATCTTTGTGTCTTCGTGCCTTGGTGGTTCAATCACGTGCTCAAAGCTATCTCAGGAACGCCTGTTGCGGCGGTAGGCGCCCATGGGAGCTAGCGAGGCAATGACGAAGCAGGCCACGAGGGCAAGTCGGACCGCCGGGTGGTCGTTCTGGGTGCGGGATCCAATCGTGTATGCAATCGTCAGGGCGCCGGTGATGAAGCTCAGGACTAACAGCGTAACGGACATGGCGGTATCGGCGCCGGCCAGCGGTTGAGGACCTTGAGCACGCGTGGCGAACAGGAACCCCCAGAAGTAGAGCGTGCAGCCCGCCGCGGCCAAGCCCCAGCCGCCGAACGCGCTGCACGCGAAGGCCACGACCGCGGTGATCCAGAGCAGTAGTGACAAACGGAACCGCATCTGGGGGTTTTCTCGGGGCAGGGCGGGGCGGTTATTGCGAGGAGCGACAAACAGCGTACGCTGCCGGGCGGAGGATCGCCACAATCAGGCCGGTGTGTCGTTGTCACCGGCCGCCTTGTGAGGTCCAATGGTGGATTGCCTGTGAAGCGGTACTACCGGCAGGTACCGGCGGATCTGCTGCTGACTTGCTGGTTAGGCAGCCCCGCATACTGCCGGCCTCCGCCGGCAGTTGTCGTTGAGGACACTGCTTCAAGGTCACGACACACCTATCGGAATCGGCAGAGCGTGAGCGACGACTGGCCTGACTACGAGTTGATCGACTTCGGCGACGGCCGCAAGCTGGAACGCTTCGGCCGCGTGGTCGTCGACCGCCCGGCGCCGGCCGCCGAGGGCGCCCGCAAGGCGGACCCGGCCGCCTGGAAGCAGGCCGACGGCGTGTACACCGGCGCCCGGGTGGGCGATGGAAAGTGGAAGCTCGCCGATGGGCTGAAGGGCTCGGACGCTGCGGTGTCGGCGCCGATCGCTGCTGGCAGTTCATTCCAGATGCAGCTGGAGTTTACGCCGGCCGGCCAGGTGGGGCTGTTCCCAGAGCAGTTTGAAAACTGGCGGTGGATCGCCGAGTGGGTGGGAAGGATAGGTACAGGGAAGCAAGAACTGCGGGGCGCCCCCACCCCCGGCCCCTCCTCCACGGGGGGAGAGGAGCAGTTGCCAACGGTGTTGAACCTGTTCGGGTACGCGGGGGGCAGCACGTTGGCCGCTGCTTGCGCGGGCGCCGAGGTGACGCACGTGGACGCTTCGAAGCCGTCGGTGCAGCTGGCAAGGCAGAACGCGGAGCTCAGCGGGCTGGAGGAAGCGCCAATCCGCTGGATCGTCGAGGACGCGGTGCGCTACTGTCAGCGCGAGGTGAAACGCGGCAGGCGGTACGACGCGGTGGTGCTCGATCCGCCGTCGTTTGGGCACGGCCCCAAGGGAGAGCAGTGGAAGCTGACCCGCGATCTGCCCAAGCTGCTGGGGCTGATCGCGGAGCTGGTTGATGGTCGGCCGAAGTTCCTGCTGGCCACCTGCCACACACCGGGCGTCGGCCCGGCCGAGATTGGCGCCTACCTGGCCGACGGGGTGTTCGGCGCCTGTGGTCAGCCAGCGAACACCGGCGAGCACTCGCTTGTCACTCACGACGGCCGACGGCTGGAGAGCGGGGTCTATGCGCGGTGGCCGCGGTAGGTTGGGGGCCGCTGTACTGCAGCGAGGAGAGTACTCAATGACTACCTTGCGATTCACTACGATTGGCGACGGACTTGGCCTGGTGCTGCCGCCTGAGGTGCTCGAACGCCTGCAAGCATTCGACGGCGCCGAGGTGCAACTTATCGACACTCCGAACGGCGCACTCATTCAGCGTGTCGATGCTGACACGGCAGAGCAGATTGAGGTTGCCAAAGAGGTGATGGAACGACGCCGCGATGCGCTGCGTCGCCTGGCGGAGTGAGTGGCGCAAGCGAGCCGCGTTGGATCTCCCCCAACGCCTTCGGGTGGTCCACAAGCTGCAGCTCGACGAGCTCGGCGGCCAGGAGGGCGTACGGGATGAAGGGTTGTTGGACTCTGCCCTTCAGCGTCCGCGCAACCAGTGGGCCTACGCGCAGGCGGATCCAGCCATGATGGCCGCCGTCTATGCGCATGGAATTGCGAAGAACCATCCGTTCATTGACGGCAACAAACGCACCGCGGGCGTCGTGTGCGATACGTTTCTTGCTCTGAATGGATTCCTAGTGGAGGCTTCGAACAATGAATGGTACGAAGCCGTGCTGGGCCTCGCCGCGGGGGAGGTTAGCGACCAGCAGTTTGCTCAGTGGCTGAGAGATCACCTGGTCGAATCAGCGCGATGACCTTATTTCAGGTCAACCGGCGGCTGCGGCGAGCGATGGTGATCTTCCTCGTCGCCGATACGGCGCGAGAGGGGACGCAGCACCGCGAGGACGATGACCGCCATCAGCACGCTGACGGCCATCAGCTCGTACCGACCCAGCCCGGCGACCGCACCAACGGCGGCGGCCAGCCAGATGCTGCTGGCGGTGGTGAGGCCCTTGATCTTCTCGCGGTGGTCGAGCTTGAGGATCGTGCCGGCGCCAAGGAACCCGATGCCGGCCGCGACGCCCTGCACCACGCGGGCGCCGGCGTTGGGGTCGCCGTCCGCCACGCTGCTGCCCAGCAGAACGAAGGTAGCCGAGCCGAGCGCCACGACCATGTGGGTGCGGAGCCCGGCCCAGTGGCCGCCGCGTTCCCGCTCGAATCCAATTACTCCGCCCGCCATCGTGGCGACGGCGAGTCGCAGGAGGTACCCGCCCGCTAGCTGCCAGTCGAATTCCATTGCTTCCTCTCTCGTTAGGGGAAGCAATTATAGGCGTCCGCGGCTCGTGGGTCGCGGCGCGTGGCGGCGATGGTCGCTAACCGAGCAGCTCGGTCACCGGGGATCCGTCGTCGACCAGGCGGATCGGCCGCCCGACGAGGCTCATGTTCTCGTGGTCCGGGTCGATGCCCAACGCGGTGTAGATCGTCTGGTAGAGGTCCTTCGGGCTGACGGGGCGGTCGGTGACCTGTTCGCCGCCGCGGCTGGTCTGGCCGATGACCTGCCCGCCGCGGACGCCGCAGCCGGCCAGCGCCACGTTGAACGCCCGGGGGTAGTGGTCGCGGCCGGCGCGGGCGTTGATGCGGGGCGTGCGACCGAACTCGCCCATCCAGATAACCAGCGTGTCGTTGAGCTGCCCGGTCCGCTTGAGGTCGTTGATTAGGGCCGCCATCGGCTGGTCGAACTGGCCGCACAGGTCGGCGGTGCGCTGGGCGTTCTCGTCGTGCGTGTCCCAGCCGTTCAGCGTGACCTCGACAAACGTGACGCCGAAGTCCAAGAGCCGCCGGGCGAGCAGGCACCCCGACGCGAACTGCCCCTGGCCGTACTCGTCGCGGGTGCGTTGGTCCTCCAGGTCGAGGTCGAAGGCCTCCATCTTGGGGCTGAGGATCATCTCGCTGGAGGCCTCAATCAACTTGCGGTGGTCGGCCACCACGTCCGTCCCCTCGACGGCGCCGAAGCTGGTTTCCAGGTTCTTCAGCAACCCAAGCCGGCGTTGGTAGCGGGCGCGGTCGGTGGCCGGGCGGGAGTTCTCGGGCGGGCGGTCGGCGTTTGCCAGTATCAGCGGGTCGTAGTCGACGCCGAGGAACCCGCCGTTGCCGGGGTTCTGGCCGCCGCGGCCGATGCGGACGAAGCTCGGCAGCTCGCTGCTGGCGTCGCCGATCTGGTGGGCCACGTTGGCGCCGAGCGTGGGGAACTTCACGCCGCCCATCGGCAGGTAGCCGTGGTGCATCAGGAAGCTGGCGCGGGGGTGGCTGCCCTCCTTGCTGGCCATCGACCGGATGATGGCGATGTCGCCCATTGCTTGGGCGATCCGCGGCAGGTTCTCCGCGATCTGGATCCCGGAGACCGACGTGCCGATCGCCTTGGTCGCGCCGCCGTTCTCGTGGTCCGGCTTGGGGCTGAAGGTTTCGAACTGGCTGGGTCCGCCGGCCATCCAGAGGAGGATGCACCGCTTGCCGCGCCGCCGCAGATCGGACGCGGCGAGCGCGACCCGATCGGTCCAGCTCAGCACGCCCGCGGTCGTCGCGGCCGCGCCGACGTTCCGCAAGAAGTCACGGCGCGAAGCCACACGCCCGCCACGCAGGCCAACGTTGATCTGATGTTGCAGCGGCATCATTGAGTCCTCAACTCGAACCGTAGAAACTCAGGAACACTAATAACCACATATTGCGAGTGAACGGCGACTCCGCGGTCATTAGCGTCGATTAGTGTTCCCCTCACACGTCATACTAGCGGCGGTGGGCGAACTCCGCCGAGTTCACCAGCGCCCACAGCAGGTCCTCGAACGCGGCGTTGCGGTTGTCGACCGACGCGTTGTAGGCGAGCGCCGCGGTACGCTCGGCGGGCGTCGGTTCGCGCGACAGGCAGCGGAGGTAGAGCTCGTCGACCACGGCGTCGTCGCCCGGGACGTTGGCCAGCAGTTGGCCCAGCATGGTGTTGCGTCCCGAGCGGATGGCGCTGTTGAACCGCGGCGTGTTCATCATCGCCAGCGCCTGCGGGATCGAGGCGGAAACCGCCTCGCGGTCGACGCTCGGGTCGAAGCCGAACGCGGCGTTGAACTGGGCACGCTGGCCGGCGGGGCGGCGGTAGCCCCCGCGGCGGGCCTCGGTCTGCTCCTCCACGCCGAGCGACGTCAGCAACGCGTTGTAGAGCTGGTCGCCCCGCAGCCGCTGGGCCACATTGGCTGTCATTGGGGTCGCGTCCGGCGAGCGGCGGGGCCGGCACTCACGCTGGTAGGCCTCGGTCGCCATCACGGCGCGGATCAGCCACCTGAGGTCGTAGCCGCTGTCGGCGAAGCCGGCGGAGAGCAACGCCAGGGCCTCCGGCGCCTTCGGGTCGCGCTCGGGGCCGATGTCGTCGATGGACTCGAAGAACGGCTCGCCGACCAGCTCCGCCCACATCCGGTTGACGGCGGCGTTGGCGAACCAGGGGGAGCCGGTGATCCATTCGGACAGCTCGCCGCGGCGGAAGGAGTCCCGCGAGCCGAGCGGGGTCTCGGCGCCGGTCAGGAAGAACTTGGCCCGCATCCGCGAGCCGGGCGCCTGCGGGTCGTCCATGTCGGGCATGTAGTGCTCGGTAACGCCGCGGCGGTTATTGTTGTCGTTACGCCGCGGCGTGCGGCCGACGCCGTCGGTCACCGCGACCTCGAAGCTGCGCCGCAGCGGCGAGCGAACCGGGCGCAGCGACACCCGCGGGAAGAAGGCCGCCAGCTCGTGGAACTGCTCGCGTTCCCAGCTGTCCCAGGGGTGGTCGTGGCACTGGGCGCACTGGATCTGGATGCCGAGGAAGATCCGCGAGACCTCCGCGGCCACCTCCTCGGTGCGGCCGTCCTGGGCGGCGATGATGGCGGTGGCGCCGTTGTCGCGGATGTCGCCCTCGGCGGTGATGAACCCGTCGGCGATCTCGTCCCAGCCGGCGCCGCGGTTCAGCTGCTCGGTGAGCTGCGGCACCAGCGCGCCGGCGACCAGCAGCGAGCGGTCCTCCAGCCGGCGGTACAGGATCACGTCGCGCCAGTAGCGGGCCCAGTTCTGCCCGTACTGGGGCTCGTCGAGCAGCGATCGAACGAGCCTGGCCCGCTTGTCTTCGGCCGGGTCGAGCAGGAACGCGGTGACGTGTTCCGGCGAGGGGATGTCGCCGACGATGTCGAGGTACGCGCGGCGCAGGAACGTGGCGTCGTCGCAGCGCGGCGCGAGCTCTCCGGGCGACTGCCCCAGCTCCTCAAACAGCAGCCGGTCGGCACGGGCGGCCAGCTTCTCTGGCGGCGTGGCGAGTGCGGGCCGGCAGCACACTGCGCAGACCACGACGCCCAACCACCTGGCATGCCGGCTAGCAAACATAGTGTCGCACTCCTACAGACGGCGCAATGGGAACCGTGAACCGCCCCCAGATATCTGCCTAAAGACTAGCAGATTCATGGATGCAACCCCGGTGGCCCGCTCAAGGTAGCGTCCGATTCACCCCCAGAAAAATCACGATAGGGAATCAGTGAAGAGAGTGATGCGGTTTCTACCACGGCCGAGTATGCAGTTCTGCTCCCCCCTCGGCCCGCCCTATGGTCGCGAGTGGCGTCGACGGCGGGCTATGCCCTGTACGCCAAGAAACGGGCAGTCGCCAGGCCGATGACAAACACCACCGCCGAGGCGGCCAGGGCGAACCCCATCATCTCGCCACGGGCGGTGTAGCCCGATCCGCTGTCGCTTTCGACCCCGGCGATGATCCACTTGGTCGTAGCCAAGCACGCCGACAGCACCGCCGTGAGCAACAGCATGAACCGGATGCTGAACTGCCAGTTCGCCGGGGCGTAGTGTGCCGGGTGGGCCCGTCGCCAGACGTCCAGGATCGGGCCGCGAGAAAACGCGATCAGGAATATCGCGTACACCCACCACGTGCAGTTGATGGGGGCGTAGGCGTTGCCCGGAGAGAGCCGCCAGGATGAGATGATAATCGCGCAGGCCGCGGCCATCAGCGGCGCCGAAACAGCAAACAGGTGCAGCCGCCACGACGCCAGCGGCGCGCTGACAAACGACAGCACCAGGCCGATTACGGCGCAGGCGGGGAGGCCGCCGATGAGCGCCTCGATCGAGATCAGCATCGCGACGCCGGCCACCGCGACGGCAATCGGCAGCACGATGACCAGCCAACGCGTCACTCGCCCGCCCCGGCGAGGTGGAAGGTCGGGCGGCGACAGGTTACTCTGCATGGCTTACTCAAGTTGGCGGGAAACGCCGCCGGGCCGTGGGATTCAGCAACAGGGGGCTTCGCACAGTGTACAGCAGCAGCCAGCCGTCAATCGCCAGAGCGGCGGTTCTACTATTTATTCTCGCCCCCACACCGGTTCTTGGGGACCCAGCGCAGCAATTGCAGCAACTGCTGGACGACGCGTGGCAGTTCGGCATGGAGGAGCATCCCGAGTTCGCCACACACACCGGCGACCACCGCTACAACGACCGGCTGACCAAGGTCTCGCTGGCGGACGAGCAGCGGCGCACCGAGGCCCGGGCGGAGTTTCACGATCGGGCGATGGCAATCGACGCCGACGCGCTCAGCGGGCTCGACCGGATCAACCTGGCCCTGTTCAAGCGGCAACTCACCGATGACATCGCGGAGCACCGGTTCCTGTCACACCTCACGCCGGTCAGCAACCGCGGCGGGTTCCACATCGAGTTCCCCGAACTGCCCCGCGACGTGCCGCTCAGGACCGTCCAGGACTACGACAACTACACCGCCCGGCTGCGGGCGTTCGGCGCACAGGCCGACGGCAACATCGAGCTGATGCGCGAGGGCGTGCGGCGCGGCGTGACGATGCCCGCAGTCATCCTCGAGGGCTGGGAGGAGTCGGTCGACCCGCACATCGTCGACGACCCCGAGGAGAGCCTGCTGTTCGGGCCCTTCAAGGAGTTCCCCAACACGTTCTCCGCCGAGGACAAAGAGCGGCTCGCGGCCGCGGGCAGCGACGCGATCGCCCAGGTAGTATCACCAGCGTACGCCCGCTTCAAGCGGTTCATGGCGGACGAGTACGTGCCGAACTGCCGCACCAACATCGGCGCGTCGGCGCTGCCGGACGGGCGGGACTTCTACCGCCACCGCGTGCGGCGGTTCACAACCCTCGACCTCACGCCCGAGGAAGTCCACCAGCGTGGGCTGTCGGAGGTCGCCCGCATCCGTGGCGAAATGGAGGCGATCGTCCAGCAGGTTGAGTTCGAAGGCGACCTGCAGGCGTTCTTCGAGCACCTGCGGACGGACCCGCAGTACTACGCCAAGACGCCCAAGGAGCTGCTGGCGGAGTGTTCGTACCTACTCAAGAAGATCGACGGGCAGCTGCCCAAGCTGTTCGGCAGGCTGCCCCGCACGCCGTACGGGCTGCGTGAGATCCCCAGCTACATCGCGCCCAAGACGACCTGCGCATACTACCAGCCCCCGGCCGGCGACGGCGCCCAAGCGGGTTTCTTCTGCCTGAACACCTACAACCTGCCGAGCCGCCCGCTGTACGCGCTCGAGGCGCTCTCGCTGCACGAGGCCGTGCCCGGGCACCACCTGCAGATCGCCCTGCAGCAGGAGATGGAGGGCCTGCCCAACTTCCGCAAGTACAGCGGGTTCACCGCGTACGTCGAGGGCTGGGCGCTCTACGCCGAAAGGCTGGGCAAGGAGATCGACTGCTACCAGGACCCCTACAGCGACTTCGGTCGGTTGTCGATGGAGATGTGGCGCGCCTGCCGGCTGGTGATCGACACCGGCATGCACTTCCAGGGCTGGACGCGGCAGCGGGCCATCGAGTTCATGTCGCAGAATTCGGCGCTGTCGGAGCACAACATCCGTGCGGAGGTCGACCGCTACATCGGCTGGCCGGGCCAGGCGCTGGGCTACAAGATCGGCGAGCTGAAGATCCGCGACCTCCGCGCCGAGGCGGAGGAGCGGCTGGGCAAAGATTTCGACGTCCGCGCGTTCCACGACGCCGTGCTCGAGACCGGCGCCGTGCCGCTGGACGTGCTGGAGGAGCACATCAGCGAGTGGCTCGATTCGCAAGGAGCGGGCTGAGCGGTCCGGCCGCCCCCATCAACTTGCAGTCGGCCGGATGATCCAGCAGGAGTCGTGCTGCTCCATGCCGATGTGGGGGTAGTACCCGCGGGCCGCCGGCGCGGAGAGCAGGATGAGCGTGGTCTGCCGCCCGGCCACGGCGTGCGTTTCCTCAATCAGCCGCCGGCCGACGCCGCGCCCTTGGTAGTCGACATCGACGGCCAGGTCCGACAGGTACGTGCAGTAGTGGAAGTCGGTGATCGCGCGGCTGACACCCACCAGCGCCCCCTCGGGCGTGCGGGCGGTGAGCACCACGTGGGCGTGGGCCAGCATCCCGGCGATCTGGTCCGCGTTGTCCACGGGCCGGCGCTCGGCCAGCGTCGAACGCCGCAGCACGTCGACGAATTCGTCGGCCGAGAGACTGGGCTCGGCGGCGATGGTGAACTCACGGGCAGGGTCGGTCGGCATAGATTGGCTCCGCGGCTTGTATTGGAACAGCCGCAGGACAAGCTACGCTATGCGACGGGTTCACGCTACACGTCGAATTTGATGCCCTGGGCTAGCGGCAGGGCCGAGCCGTAGTTGATGGTGTTGGTGCTGCGGCGCATGTACTGCTTCCACGAGTCGGAACCCGACTCGCGTCCGCCGCCGGTCTCCTTCTCGCCGCCGAAGGCGCCGCCGATCTCGGCGCCGCTGGTGCCGATGTTCACGTTGGCGATGCCGCAGTCGCTGCCGGCCGGGCTGAGGAACCGGCCCGCCTCGCGGACGTCCGACGTAAAGATGGCAGACGACAGGCCCTGTGCGACGCCGTTCTGCAGCTCGATGGCGTGCTCCAGCGAGTCGTAGGTCGTGAGATACGTGAGCGGAGCGAAGGTCTCCTCCCGCATCACGTCGGTCTGCTCCGGCATGCGGATCAGGGCCGGCTTCACGTAGCACCCGCCCGGCACGCCGTCGGTGACCTGCTCGCCACCGCACAGCAGCTCGCCGCCCTGGGCCTGGGCGGCCTTGATGCTGGCCAGGAACTTCTCCATTGACGGCTTGCCAACCAGCGGGCCGACGAGCGTCCCTTCCTTCGACGGGTCGCCGATCGGCAGCGTGGCGTACGCCTTGACCAGCCGGTCGGCCAGCTTGTCGATGATGTCCGGGTGCACGATCAGCCGCCGCAGGCTGGTGCAGCGCTGCCCCGCGGTGCCCACCGCGGCGAACACAATCGCCCGCACGGCCAGCTCGAGGTCGGCGGTCTCAGTGACGATCATCGCGTTGTTGCCCGACAGCTCCAGCAGGCAGCGGCCCAGCCGGGCGGCCACCGTCTGGGCGACGGCCCGGCCCATCGGGATCGAGCCGGTCGCGGACACCAACGGCACGTCGGCAGACTTGGCGAGCGCCTCGCCGGCGTCGGCCTTGCCCTGCACCACGCACGACAACGCGTCGGGCGCTTCGTCCATGGTCTTGGCGGCGCGGACCACCATCTCGTGGCACGCCAGCGAGATGAGCGGCGTCTGCTCCGACGGCTTCCACACGATGGGGTCGCCGCACACCAGGCCGATCATCGAGTTCCACGCCCACACGGCGCACGGGAAGTTGAACGCGGAGATCACGCCGACTACGCCCAGCGGGTGCCACTGCTCGATGAGCTGGTGCTCCGGCCGCTCGCTGGCGATCGTGAGCCCGTACAGCTGACGCGACAGGCCCACAGCGAAATCGCACACGTCGATCCACTCCTGGATCTCGCCCTCGGCCTCGGCGGGGATCTTGCCCGCCTCGAGGGTGATCAGCTTAGCGAGCTCGGACTTGTTCTTGCGGACCTCGTCGCCGATGCGGCGGACCAGCTCGCCACGGACGGGCGCGGGAACGGTCCGCCAGGCCTTGAACGCGCCGTGCGCGGTGGCCACCGCCGCGTCGACATCGGCCGCGGTGGCGGCGCCGCTCTGGCAAACCGCCTCACCGTTGACCGGCGATGCCGGCGAGAACTTGTCGCCTCCGCCCAGCTCGTACTTGCCGCCGATCGCGACCCCGGGGTAGCAGCCGTGGATTTGGTGGGGGAGCAGTTGAGCAGGGATATCCATGGATTCGCCTTGCAGTTCCGTCTTCGGGTAGGGGTTCTGGTATTCTAACGCGCCGAGTCGCTAAGGGCCGTTGGCTACGAGGCCAGCGGCTGTGGAGTGGTGGGCGCGGTCACGGTCTTGGCGGTCGCGTAGGGCTTGCCGAACTCGTTCGCCTCGAAGTCGGACAGCTTCACGTCCTCCTGACGCACGAAGCCCTTGCTGGGCAGCTTGCCGCCGAAGTGCAGGTCGACCACCACGCACGCGCTCGAGGCGGTCGTGATCTGGATGGAGCTCGCCTCCTGGCCGCACAGCTCCCCGTGGTAGACCTTGCGGGCGTAGGCGATCTGCTCGAAACGGTTGTTGCGCCAGCCGGTGACCGTGCTGAAGATCAGCACCACGTCCTGGTTGGTGCAGGGGATGGCGTCCTCCATCAGCTCCTTGAGCAGCTCGCGGCGATCGATCATCCGCAGGCCGTGCAGCAGGAACATCATCAGGTCGCGGTGCCCGGCGTAGCGGACGGTCTTGTAGTCGAGCGTCTTGACCTTGCCGGACAGGGTCTCGCACAGCGTGCCGAGCCCGCCGGAGGTGTTGAACGCCTCGTAGTCGACGCCGTCCAGCGCGAAGTGCTCCAGGCCCTCCAGCGGCTGTAGGTCGCTCGGCTCGCCGCCGTAGATCGCCTCGCAGGGGTTGCAGTACTCGTTGATCAGGCCGTCGATGGACCAGGTCAGGTTGTACTTGAGCATGTTGGTAGGGTAGAGCGGCAGCGCCCCCACCCGCAGCATCACGCGGTCCAGCCGGTCGAACCGCTGGCAGAGGTCGTGGGCGATGATGCCGATGTAGCCCGGCGCCAGCCCGCACTGCGGCATGAAGATCTGCCCCTCGGCCGCCTCGCCGGCGATGTCCCGTATCGCCTGCGTGGTGGCGACGTCCTCCGTCAGGTCGAAGTAGCTGACCCCCGCCTCGAGCGCCGCCTGGGCCACCTTGACGTTCTGGTCGAAGGGCAGGGCGGAGAGGACCGAGCCGTGCGCCTTGAGCGTGGCGACCAGGTCGGAGTGGTTGTTGACGTCCAGCACGCCGGTCGCGACCGGAGTCTCGGCCTTCAGCCGCTCGAGCGCGTCGGGCGCGATGTCCGCCACGAACACCTCGTAGCGGCCCGACGTGTGCAGGATGCGGGCGATGCCGCAGCCAATCTTACCGGCGCCCAGGATCGTGACCGGGTGCTTGGACTCACTCATAGCGTTGCTCTCGTTCTCTTGCTTAGTTCTGCGTGCGGATTCTATCAGCCTGCCGCCTGTAATCGGGGCCAACCCCGCGGCGGCGGCCGCGGGGTGGGCCTCTAGCGGGACACTCTTCAGCCCGGGGCGCGGAGGTATCTCCGTGCGTCCATCAGCGGTGCGCTACGAACCGCTCTTGCCGACGTTGGTGGACTCGAAGATCTTGTCCGCGCTCTGCGCGACGAAGCCGGGGTACAGCTCGCCGGAGGGCGTCTTGTAGCGTTTGGCGAACTCGTAGTAGCAGGTCGGCACCTCCCGCTCCTGGCCGTCGGCGAACGGGACCTTCATCCGGTCGGCCATGGTCGACCCCTGCTCGAGCAGCACTTCGGGCGAGCCCTTCACGCGGCCGCCCGAGTCGTTGACCTGGTACCCCAGGCCCTCGACCGTGCGGAGCACGTCCTCCACCTCGGGGTGCTGCTCCAGGTAGTTCACGCTGATGGTGAAGTGGTTGGGGCGGATGCCGATGGTGGCCATCCAGGCCGCGTACTCGCTCTCGGCCAGCAGCGTTTGGTAGTCGTCCCAGCTCACCGGGTCCCACAGCCGGCCCGACCACAGGATGCTGGGATCCTTCACCTTCTCGGCGTCGACCTGCTCGGCCAGGCCGCGGAGGATCTTGGCCGACGCGTCGGACAGCTCGTCCACCCGCAGCTCCGACAGGAACACCCGCGGCAGCTCCGGGCCCGGCGGGAGGTAGCCGTAGGCCGACAGCTTCTTGGCGGCGAAGTCGTACGGCTCGTACGGCGTGTAGCCCACGGCCAGCAGGTGCGGCTCGAGCGCCTTCAGGCGGATCGGCTCGAGCGCGAGCGTGCGGAACGCGACGTGGTCGTTAACCACGCGCTCGCCCTTCGCCTCAAACGCCTGCTTGATCTTCTCCGCCTGGGGGGTCGACGCGATGTAGTCCGCCCACAGGTTCGCAAAGAAATCGTCGATGCTCATGGGAGCCCTCTTTCCACAGCTTGAAGGACCAGGGTCGGTTGGCCCGCGTCATTGACGGCGGGCAACGGCCCTACTTGGGACGGCAATCGCCGCCCCTTAATAGCGGTATACTTGCCGGCTCCGGGGCCGGCAACCGGCGCTAAAGCGTACCTTTTTTCTCGCATGTGCGCGACGCAATTCTTCCGCCGCGGTTCGCGGTCGTTGGCAGCTCAGGGGCGACGCGAACTCGCCGATCGCCCATTCGGCCCAAAGTCATGCGCTTGCCAACTTTGCGGCGCGACCGGTGGCCGACCCGAACCGCCCAATCACGCGCGCCTGCTGAACAAGGATCACGTGTCATCAGGAGTCGGCGGCGTCAACACCGCTGACGCGGCTGCGCCGGACCAACGTTTCTCCGCGCGAATCCGAGACGCCGTCCGGCCTGTGTTAGCGAACGATTAATCTTCCATCGGGTGCAATACATCCGCGTCCTCCACCGATTCACTTGCACGGTCGGAACACCGCAACCCGGAACGGAGAAGGACAAGGAATGCGCGCGCACAGAACGAGGGGATTCACGCTGGTCGAGTTGCTCGTCGTGATCGCGATCATCGGCACGCTGATCGCGTTACTACTGCCGGCGGTTCAGAGCGCCCGCGAGGCGGGTCGGCGGAGCACGTGCCTGAACAGCATGCGGCAGATAACACTTGCGACGCAGCAGTACGAGATGCGGATGAAACGGTGGCCCGGCGGATTCGAACGCCTTGCGGAGAACGGGCTCAGCTCAGCCAACGGCGAGATGTTCAGCACCTGGGCGGTGGTGATCCTGCCCGACCTTGAGTACCACCAACTCCACGACCTGTACGCAGAGGGCGCCGCCCCCGACGCGTTCTTTGACGTCATGCTCTGCCCAAGTGACGACGTGAAATCCCGCGCGAACGCCGCTAACAGCTACGTTGCGAACGGAGGGATGATTGGGTCGGCACTGCAGCAGCGGAGCGCCAACGGACCGTTTCTGAATCGCGCTTTCGACCCCAACCGCGCCATGCTGGACGGCCACTGGCGGGACGGTCGTGAGTACACACTCGTGTACTCTGAAAACTTGAGCGCTTCCCGCTTCGATATGCTCGGGTGGTCGGCGTTCAAGCCGCACAGCACGCAGGTCGGTCGAATCGACTTCAAGCACGTGGAGGAACAATTAGATTGGCAGTGGTCGCCCCTTTTCTTATGGAGCCCGTCGCTGTCAACCAACGCCTACATCAATGACGAGGATGTCGAGTGCACCGGCAATAAGTGTATTCCGATTGAGATGGTGACCAAGCTCACTTTTGACCGGAACACCGGGATCGATTGGGCGCGGACCCAGGCCCTCAACGCCCGCCCCAGTAGCAACCACCCGGGCGGGGTGAATGTGGCATTTGCCGGCGGGAGGGGGCTGTTTCTGCAACAAGGCATCGACTTCAACGTCGTGCGGGCGCTGATGACCCCGAACGAGCGTAAGTCGAACTCGCCAAACCCACGGATCATCATTGCCGACAGTGACTTCCTGTAGTGCAGCAGTGCTCACGTCACTTCTGGGAGACAAACTCCACGATCACGGCGCGGTGATCAGAGCCCACGTCCGGACCGATCTGCCGATCTACCACTTTCAGGCCATCTGTATGGAGGGCGTGGTCGATAGGGATACCGATCAGGTTGCGCCCTACCCGCCAAGTCGTGCGCAGCCAACGGCCGGTTGCGCTGTCGTTCAATCGGCTGGCGTTCAAGAGCGAACGGAAGTAGGGCGACCACGGCGTAACGTTTAAGTCGCCCACCACCACCTGCTCGCCCGGCGTACTGAGCGACCATTCGGCGATCGCCGCAAGGTGATCGTTGCGAAGCCGGGCGTTCTCGGCGCCGATCGGAGGCAGCGGGTGCGTCGCCAGCACCGTGATGGGCTGCCCCTCGAACAACAGCGTCGCGCGGATCGACGGGACTTCCGAGTTGGCGAGCTCGATCACTTCCAGGCTCTCGGTCGGCAGTTTGCTGAACAGCGCCACGCCGAAGTTGTCGCTGCGCGGCAGGGTCTTGGCGGTCGGGAACTTGGCGAACAGCGGCGCCAGGTCCGCCATCCAGCTACGGTCGACCTCGATGAGCGCCAGCACGTCCGGGTCTACCTGCTCGACCAGCCGCAGCACGTCATCGTGCCGCTGGTTGCTGGTCAGCACGTTGAGCGTCATCACCCGCACCGTGAGTTGGTCCCTCGAGGGAACGCCGGCCGGCAGCAGATAGGGCGACAGCAGCCACACGTTGAGCACCAACGCCACGGCCGCTGCGACGCCAAGCCGCCGGCGGCGGTGCGGGCCCGGCAGGAGAAACAGCGGAGTCGCGATCAGCAACGCCGCTGCGTAGTAGGCCGTGAAGTGGCAGGGGAGCTCAAGTGGCCACCAGAGCCGGCCCAGGAGCTGGCCGCAGGCGGTCAGCAGGATCGAGAACAGCCCCGCCAACGCAACAACGCGCGCCAGTCCGTTCGCGGCGTCGGTGAGCACCCGGCGGGCCATGCTTCGGTCAGGCGCTCTCGCGGTAGCTCACGTGGCAGAAGCTGCGGAAGAGTTCGTTGCGGGAGAGCAGCTCGTCGGGCGTGCCGATGTCGTCGATGCGGCCGCGGTCCATCACCACCACGCGGTCGGCCAGCGTCAGCGTGCTGGGGCGGTGCGTGATGAGGAACGTGGTGCGGGTGCGGATGAACTTGTCCAGCGCCTGGTGGATCAGCCGTTCGCTCTCGACGTCGATCTGGCTGGTGGCCTCGTCGAGGATCATGATCTCCGGGTTGCGGAGGATCGCCCGGGCGAGGGTGATCCGCTGCCGCTGCCCGCCCGACAGCCGGTTGCCGCCGGGGCCGATGACGGTGTCGTAGCCGTGGGCCAGCTTGTTGGTGATGAAGCCGTGGGCGTAGGCCTGGCGGGCGGCCTCCTCGATCTGCTCCTGAGTCGCGGACGGGGCGCCGTAGCTGATGTTGGCCGCGACGGTGTCATTGAACACCACCGCCTGCTGCGACA
This sequence comes from Posidoniimonas corsicana, assembly GCF_007859765.1. Taxonomy (NCBI): domain Bacteria; kingdom Pseudomonadati; phylum Planctomycetota; class Planctomycetia; order Pirellulales; family Lacipirellulaceae; genus Posidoniimonas; species Posidoniimonas corsicana. Next base: position 2,812,740 of record NZ_SIHJ01000001.1, on the reverse strand, counting down.
CGATGCCAATCCGCTTGCGGAGCTCGCGGATCCGCACGTCCCGCAGGTCGACCCCGTCGAGGGAGATCGACCCGGCGTCGACATCGTAGAAGCGGGGCAGCAGGTTCAGCAGCGTGCTCTTGCCGCAGCCGTTTGGGCCGACGATGGCGATGGTCTCGCCGCGGCGCACGGTAAGATTCACGTTGGTCAGCACCGGCTTGGCCGGGTCGTACCGGAAGCACACGTCCTGGAAGTCGATCACCCCAACCGGCGACTTCAGCGGCTGCGGGTTGGGCGGGTCGAGAATCCGCGGCTCGCGGTCCAGCACCTGGTAGATCCGGTCGGCCGACGCGCTGGCGCGCTGGATGGAGTTGAACACATTGGACAGCCGCCGCGCCGGGTCGCTCATGCCGATGAGCATCGCGAAGAACATGCTCATCTGCCCGTGGGTGAGCGGCGCGTCGCTGATCGGAAGTCCCAGCAGGCTGGTCTGCTCGTTGAGCACCAGGTAGCCGCCGGACATCGCGGCCAGCACCACCATCGCCACGCCCAGGTTCTCGGTCACGGGGCTCACCAGCGAGCCGTACCACGCGATCTTCATCTGCCGCCCGTAGAAGGTGCGGGCCGACGCGCCGAACCGCGCCCGCTCGGCGGGCTCGTTGGTGAACGCCTTGATGACGCGGATCGAGCCGAGGGTCTCGGTGAGGGTCTCGTAGATGCTGGACAGATCCTCCATCGCGCGGCGGTTGGCCCGCTTGAGCGCCTTGGAGAGCCAGCTGATCGCCACCCCGGCGATCGGCACGACGATGATCGTCAGCAGCAGCAGCCGCCAGCTGATGAACGCGGCGCCGATGAAGCACGCGATCATCTTGAGCGGCTCGCGGAGCGCCTCGCCGAAGACCGACTGGATGCCGATCTGCAACGCCTCGAGGTCCGACGTGCAGCGGGTCATCAGGTCGCCGCGGCCGCTGTCGCTGAAGTCGGCCATGTCGAGCCGCAGCACCCGGCGGTAGAACTCGTTGCGGAGCTCCAGCGCCGACCGGGCGCCCAGCCGCACCACCAGCACGATGTTCAGCACGCGGAAGAAGTTCTTGACCAGCGTGCCGACCAGCACCGCCGCGCACACCACGCCGAGGGTCTCAAACGGTGTGTCGGGCAGCATCTCGGCGTAGGGGCGGACCCACTCGACGCGGGCCAGCCGCGCGTGGTCGGTGGCCAGGCGTTCGTCGGCCTGGGCGAGCCGCCAGTTCAGCGACTCCTGCTCCTCGGGCGCCGCCGCAGCGGCCTGGCTCTCGAGGTTCTGGAGTTCAACCTCGTGGGCGTTGATCTCCTGGTTGATCTCTGCGACCTGCGCGTCGATCCACTGCGGGACCGACATGTTCTGCATCACCGCGTCGACAATCGGCCAGACGGCGGCCAGGTTCAGCGCCCACAACGCGGCCACCATCAGGCTGGTGGCGATACAGGCCGCGACATTCACCCGCAGACGGAGCGCGATCCGGAGCGCTCGGGAGAAGTTACTCATGCTAGCTTACTTGGTGCGGGTCCAGCGGGCGTGCTTGGGGGAAGCCTCGGCGCGAAATTGAGCCGGGGCGTTCTAACAGATGCCCCCCCGCGGAGGAAGATCGACCGCCCGCCCGTCGCGGCGGCGGCTGCTAGCTGTCGAAGGGGCTGGCGTCGGTCGGCGGGGGTCGGCGTCGCCGCTTGGCGAGCTGCCGGGCGGCGGCGGCGGCGACCAGCACCACCAGCGGCGTCATCAGCGTCATCGTGACGTAGAACGCGTGGCTCTCCCCCTGCTTGGCCATGCCGCCGTAGCCGGCCGCAGCGGCGGCCAGCAGGAACGTCAGCGCGAAGAACCCCCGCGTGGTGAAGGCCGGCGCCCGCCCGCCGCGGCGCCGGTACAGGTACGCCGCCAGCAGTCCGAGCGCGAGCAGCAGCACCGCCAGCAGCAGTGCTAGCACGAACGACAGCGTCTGGGCCTGCCCGTACCGCCGCATGATGGTGTAGCCGGCGGTCGCGACCGACACGACGAACAACGCCGAGAACACGGCGCTCAGGCGGAACTGCAGCGGGCTGAGCGGCGCAGGCGGTGCGGACGGCGGGCCGGCGGCCGCCTCGTCGGGCGGTGGAGCGGCCGCGCGGGGCGGCGTGTCGAACGGCGTCTTGAGGCGGGGGCGGTCGACCATAGGTTCGCGACGCGGCGCCCGCTGCTCGGCGGGTCGCACGGGATGTGCCGAAAGGTTCAATTCCTCCGATTGTACCGCCGATACTCCAACCACAGATACCCGCCGCGGTCCGGCGCGCTCATTGCGCGTGCGGGCAGCGAAATCAGTTCAGCGGTGGTTCCATAGGGGGGAAAACCATGAAGACTCTGTACGCCTTGGTGGCGGCTGCGCTCTTGATCCCGAGCGTCGGCTGCCAGTCCATCGGCGGCCTGGGCCAGCAGAACCAGGCCATGCCGTCGCACATCACCCAGTCGCAACGCGCGCCGCGTCCGACGATCTTCCGCTCCGGCCCGGTCCAGTCGCCCGGACTGGCCAGCACCGTCCAGGTGCCCGAGACCGGCCTGTTCCAGCGGTGCGGGTACGAGTGCGGCGGTTCCTGCGGCATGGGCTGCGGCGACTGCTGCGGCTCGGAGTGCGGCGCCGGCGGCTGCTCGGCCGGTGGTTGCGGCGCGTGCCGCGGCGGACGCGGCTGCAACGGCGGTTGTGGCGGCTGCGGCTGCTGCAACGGCAACGGGCTGATCAACAAGGCGGTCAGCGGCGTGCTGGACTGCGCCCAGACCGACGCGTCCTACAACTTCAATCCGGGACCGGCCGCCGCCCAGGTCGCCTACCCGTACTACACCACGCGTGGCCCGCGGGACTTCCTGATGGCCAACCCGCCTAGCATCGGCCCGGGCGCCTACAGCCCGAACTGCCCGTACTAGTCGGACAGCGAGAAACGGCGTGCAGGGACGCACGCCCAAGCCGGCCGCCTGCGCACGGATGCGAACCCAGGCGGCCGGCTTTTTCTATGCGCCAAGCCACGCCCGCGCTAGCGCGGCGGCCTGCCCGGCCGCGGGCCACAGCCCGGCGAAGACCAGGCCCGTGAGGACGGCGTACACGACGCCGTCCAGCAGCGACATCGCCACCTTCTGGGGGAACCAGAAGACGCTGGGGAACTTCGCGAAGCAGTGCGTCAGCAGCCCGGCGGTCGCGACAAACCGGAAGACGTGAACGAAGCCCGCTCCGCGTGGCAGGCCAATCGAAGCCAGGTAGCCAATGACCGTTGCGGCCACCAGGAAGAACGCGAGCGTCTTGCCGATCGCCGCCGGCATGTTGAGCGGCCGCTCGTACACGGTCAGGAACAGGCTGCAGCGTTTCTGCTTCTCCTGGAACGCCGGCTCGGCGGCCTCCTTCATGTCCGCGCAGTAGGGCGCCGGGTACTGCCCCGGCGCCACCTGGTCTGCCTGGAGCAACGCGAGGAGCTTGTCCTCGGTCTCGCCCAGGCTCTTGAACTCCGGCTTGTGGTGCGGCAGCACCGTCCACGCGATCGTGCTGGCGATGTGCGTCGCGACGCCCGACAGCAGGATTGGCAGCCACAGATCGGCGATCGAGATTTCCATGCGTGCTCCGAGATGAGTAGGCGGCGGGCGGGCCGTTGCTCGGTCGCGCGGGGCGAGGCTCGGCTCGCCAGCTCGGCCGGCATTCGTTAACCTCTTGAAGTCCGTAGTATTCCCGAGTTCTGCGACCCCGCAAGACGTCCGATGCAAGAATTCTTCTCCATCCAAGGCCTCACAACCCTGGTGATGCTGGTGCTGCTGCAGGCGGTGCTGGGGTTCGACAACCTGCTGTACATCTCGATCGAGTCGAAGCGGGCGCCGGAGGACCAGCAGTCGTGGGTGCGGCGGGTGGGGATCGTGTTGGCGATCGGGCTGCGGATCGTGCTGCTGCTGGTGATCATGCTGCTGATCGACAAGGTCAAGGAGCCGCTCTTCAAGCTGGCAATCCCAAACCCGTTCGCCAGCGAGATGGCGGCCGAGTCGGACCCGGCGCCCGCGCCCGAGCCGCTCTCGCCCGTTGGCGCCGAGGGCCCGGTGACCTCCGCCGGCAAGGCGGCCCACGACGAGCACGGCGGCGACCGACCGGGCGGTTCGTCCTACATCTTCTTTGGCGACTTCACGCTGCACAGCCTGATCACGCTGTTCGGCGGCGCGTTCATCCTCTACACCGCGGTCAAGGAGGTGCTGCACCTGCTGGCGGTGGAGCACATCGAGCACGGCGCCGAGGGCCAGCCCACCAAGCCGGTCGGCATGGTGGTGACCATGATCGTCATCATGAACCTGGTGTTCTCCTTCGACTCCATCCTGTCGGCGATGGCGCTCACCAGCCACTTCAGCCGCGGGCCCGCGTTCTGGCTGATGGCCGTGGCCGTGGTCGCGTCGGGCGTGCTGATGATCTACCTGGCGGACACCGTCTCGGAGTTCCTCAAGAAGAACCGCATGTACGAGGTGCTCGGCCTGTTTGTGCTGTTCATCGTCGGCGTGATGCTGCTGGGCGAGGGCGGTCATCTGGCCCACCTGACGCTGTTCTCCTACCACGTGGAGCCGATGGCGAAGTCCACCTTCTACTTCACGCTGGCGGTGCTGCTGGCGATCGACATCGTCCAGGCCAAGTACCGCAAGAAGCTGCTTGCGCAGCGGGCCCACGAGCTGCAGGACGATCACGTCTAGCACGGCGAACCCGCGGACGGGGCGCACGGTCCTTACTGCTTGGCGTCCGCGTCGGGCGTCCGAACGCCGCCGCTGCGGAACCCTGTAGCCAGTTGGCGGTGACAGGCCGACCCCGGCGCGAGACAATACGCGAGCGACCCCGCCCCCGCCGGCGGGTCGCCCGCGACCGCCGCGGCCCTCCCCCACCCCCCCTGCCCTCCCCCGCGTTATGGCCCAACCCGCCGGTCAGAAAGTCGGCCCTGCGCCGCAACCCGAAGCCGACCCCCGCTACGCCTGGGTCATGCTGCCGCTGGCGATGCTGATGCAGATCGGCACCAGCCCGGGCCAGACGTTCGGCGTGTCGTTGTTCAACGAGCCGATCCGCCAGGAGCTGGGGCTGAGCGACAGCCTGCTGACCGGCGCGTACATGATCGCCAGCCTGCTGGCTGCCGTGCCGCTGATGGCGATTGGCAGGCGGATGGACCAGCACGGCCTGCGGCGGGTGTCGCTCTCGCTGGTGGCGTTGGTTGGGTTGTCGTGCGTGGTCATCTCACAGGTCCACGGACCGGTGGGGCTGACGATCGCGTTCTTCATGCTCCGCGCGTTCGGGCAGGGCGGGCTGTCGCTCGCGGCCAGCAACACGCTCGGCACGTGGTTCGTCCGCCGGCTGGGCCTCGCGTCCGGGCTGGCCGGCGTCGGCATGTCGGCGGCGATCGCGGTGCTGCCGCTGGCGTACTTCGAGCTCATCGAGCGGCTCGGCTGGCGCTACGCGTACCTGGCGATCGGCCTGTTCACGTGGGTGACGCTGCTGCCGCTGCTGGGCCTGCTCTACCGCAACAGCCCGGTGGTGCAGGACGCCGACACCGACCACGAGGTGGCGGCCCTAGGGCCTTCGCTCGACCTGCGGGCGGCGATGCGCACGCCGGCGTACTGGATCGCGATGAACTGCGCCGCGATGTCGGGGCTGATCGCCACCGCCGTGTTCTTCAACCTGGTGCGGCTGTTCGAGCTGCAGGGCTTCACCGCCGCGCAGGCCGCCGCGATCTTCCCCACGGTGGCGGTCGCGATGGCGCTGCTGCAGATCAAGGGCGGGCTGCTGGCCGACTACTTGCCGCTCCGCGGGCTGATGGCCGTGGCGATGGCCAGCCTGGGGGCCGGCGTGCTGGTGCTGGGGACCGCCCACACGCTGTTGATGACCCAGGTTGGCGCCGCGCTGCTGGGCGCTGGGCAGGGGCTGATGGCCGTTACCGGCAACACGCTGTGGCCCCGGTACTTTGGTCGCAGGCACCTCGGATCGATCCGCAGCTCGGTCTGGACCGCCACGGTCGCCGCGTGCAGCGCAGGCCCGTTCATCATGGGCGTCACGTACGACTTGACCGGCGGCTACGGGCCCTCGATCTGGCTGTTCGTCGGGTTGGCCTGGGCGTCCGCGGCCGCGTCGGCGGGCTGGGCCGTGCGGCCGCAGACGAAGCCGCGCAGCGTCCCGATCGAGCTGTGCGGACAGGGCGTCGCGTAACGCAGCGCGCGCTTGCGGGCGGCCGAGTTGCGCGATTTCTGCCAATTCTTTAGATCGCTGGCAATTGGCCTGCGCACCGATACGGCGAGTTTGTTTGCCGATCGCTGGGTCGGTTATAATCACGCCGGATCTGCCTGCCCCAGTCCGTACGCAGTTGTCTGCCTGAGTCCTCGCGGACAAACTGCGGCCCGCCTTCACCCACGCAACGGAGTGTGCCGCGTGCAGCTTCGCTTTTCTTGGCTACTCGTCGCGATCCTTGTAGCAGGTTCCGGATCCCGCGCAGCAACTGCCGGCGGAGGTTTCTCCGGCGAGCAGCTGGAGTTCTTCGAGACCAAAGTCCGCCCGCTGCTGGCCGAGCACTGCTACGCGTGCCACAGCGCTAAGACGGGCAAGACCAAGGGCGGCGTGCGGCTGGACCACCGCGACATGCTCATCACGGGCGGCGACTCCGGGCCGGCCATCGTGCCGGGCGAGCCCGACGCCAGCCTGCTACTCGAGGCGGTTCGCTACGAGTCTTACCAGATGCCGCCCACGGGCAAGCTGCCCGACCAGGACATCCAGACGCTCGCCCGTTGGGTGGCGATGGGCGCCCCCTGGCCCGAGGAGCCGCTGCCCCAGCTCAACAGCGACGAGAAGGCGTTCGACCTGCCCGCCCGCCGCGAGGCCCACTGGGCGTGGCAACCGGTCGAGGCGCCCACACCGCCGGCCGTGGCCGACCCGCAGTGGCCAGCCGACCCGATCGATCAGTTCGTGCTCGCGAAGCTCGAGGCCAGTTCGCTCCGCCCCGCCCCGCCGAAGAGCCGCACCGCCCTGCTCCGCCGGCTGTACTTCGACCTGATCGGGCTGCCGCCCTCGTCCGACGAGGTGCAGGCGTTTCTTGATGACGAGTCGCCGGACGCGGTGGCGACGGTGGTCGACCGGCTGCTCGCGTCCGAGCGGTTCGGCGAGCGGTGGGGCCGGCACTGGCTCGACCTGGTGCGCTACGCCGAGTCGCGCGGGCACGAGTACGACTTCGACGCCCTGAACGCCTACCAGTACCGGGACTATGTGATCCGCGCGTTGAACGCCGACGTGCCGTACGACCAATTCCTGCGTGAGCACATCGCCGGCGACCTGATCGACGAGCCGCGACTCAACCCCGAACGCGGGTTCAACGAGTCGCTGCTTGGGACCGGTTTCTGGCACCTGGGCGAGTGGGTCCACTCGCCGGTCGACACGCGCAAGGACGAGACCGACCGCTTCGACAACATGATTGACGTGCTGAGCAAGTCGATGCTGGCGATGACCGTGTCCTGCGCCCGCTGCCACGACCACAAGTTCGATGCCATCTCGATGGCCGACTACTACTCCCTCAGCGGCTTCTTGCAGAGCAGCGGCTTCCGCCAGACGCGGTTCGAGTCGGGCGAGCACAACCGCCGCGTGGCGGAGCGGCTGGCGGAGCTCGACGACCGCTACCGCCGCCGGCTCCGCGAGCTGATCGGGTCCGCCGGCCTGCCGGCCGAGAACGAGGCCACGGCGCAGCGGCCGTCGAAGGGGCTGCCGGCGCCGCCGACCGGCGCAGCGACCCGCACGCTGATCGACTACGCCGCCGCGACGCCACGCGAGTTCATGCAGGACGGGTTTGGCTTCGGCCAGGGCGCCCGGCCCGCGGGAGAACTGACGATCTCTGACGCCCAGGGCGGCCCAGGACTGCGATTGGCGTCCGCCGCGAGCGCCGCCTTCGACCCGTTCTGGCGGGGCCTGGAGAGCCGATCGGAGGACTACATCAACGGCCCGGGCCGGCTCGACCCCAAGCACTGGGCGGGCCGCACCCTCCGCACCCCGACCATCGAGCTCGCCACCGGCGAGGTGCACCTGCTGGTCCGGGGCGGCGGGAGGGCGTTCGCGTGCGTCGACTCTCACCGCACGGTCTCCCCGCCGCTGCACCAGGAAACGATTATCGAGTTTCCCACCTCCGACGAGGTCCGCTGGGTGGCGATGCCGCTGCCGCGGTTCCGCGGCGCCCGCATTCATTTCGAGTTCTGCCCCAACGATGACGACCGGCTCGAGGTCCTGCGGGTCGTGGAACGGGGCGAACAAGCCGACTCGGTCGCCCACCATGACCAGCCGTCGATCGACGGGAACGAAGCCGAGGCGTTGCGGCGGTGGGTCGCCGGCGAGCCGCTTCCGCCCGGCATCGGCGCCGCGCTCGCGCACCGGCTCGCGCCGATCGTTCGGGCGCCTTCGGAGTTCCTGTCGGCTGAGTCGGCCCGCGAGCTGCAAGACCTAGTCGGCGCCTGGTCGGTCGAACGCGAGGAGCTCCGCGGCAAGGTGATGCGCGCGTCGGATCTTGCGATGGCGTCCATGGAGCTCAACGGCGAGGACGACCGCCTGCTGATCCGCGGCAACTCGTCTTCACCGGCGGCGGTCCAGCCCCGCCGGTTCCTCGAGGCGATCGACGGCGGCGGCCCGATGAGCATCCCTGCCGGGTCCGGCCGCGCGCAACTTGCCGACCGGATCACCGACCCGCAGAACCCGCTTACCGCGCGGGTGATCGTCAACCGCGTCTGGGGCCACCTGATGGGCGACGGCATCGTCCGTTCACCGGACAACTTCGGCGTGCTCGGCCAGCGGCCTACCCACCCAGAGCTGCTCGACTACCTGGCGACCGAATTCGTCGCGGACGGGCAGTCGCTCAAGCGGCTGATCCGTCGGCTCGCCCTGACCAGCACCTACGCCATGTCCGGCCGGGCGGGTGACGACGCGCTTTCGGCCGACCCGCTCAACCTGCTCTGGTCGCACCTGCCGCCCAAGCGGCTCGAGGCCGAGGCGATCCGCGATGCGCTGCTCGTGCTCTCCGGCCGGTACGACCCCGCCATGTACGGCCGCCCCGTGCCGGTGCACCTCACCCCGTTTATGCAGGGCCGCGGCCGGCCCAAGGAAAGCGGTCCGCTCGACGGCGCCGGGCGGCGTTCGATCTACGTCGCGGTGCGGCGTAACTTCCTGCCGCCAATGGCGCTGGCGTTCGACATGCCGTCGCCGTTCAGCTCGATGGGCCGCCGCACGCGGTCCAACGTGCCCGCCCAGGCGTTGGTGCTGCTGAACAGCCCGTTTGTCGCGGAGCAAACCTCGGCGTGGGCCGAGCGCACGCACGCCGCGGCCGAAGACTCCCACGCAACGGCCCGAAAGCTTTACGTTTCTGGCCTGGGCCGCGAGCCGTCGGAGGAAGAGCTGGAGTCGCTTGTCGAGTTTGTGGCCGCCGGCCCGGCGGTTGAGGGCTGGGCCGAGGCGGCGCACGCGCTGGTCAACTCCAAGGAATTCATCTACCTGCCATGACGCACCGCTACCAGACCGTCACCCGCCGAGAGATGCTCCGCCGCTGCGCCAGCGGGTTTGGCGCGGTGTCGCTCGCCGCGCTGATGACGGACAAGTCGTTCGGCGGCAGCGCCATGCACGGCATGCACCACCGGCCGACCGCCAGGAATGTGATCTTCCTGTACATGGACGGCGGCCCGTCGCAGGTGGACACGTTCGACCCCAAGCCGATGCTTGCCAAGCACAACGGCGAGGACCCCAGCCAGTTCTTCAAGGTCGCCCCGACCCAGTTCAACAACAACGGCACGGTGCTGGCCAGCCCGTGGAAGTTCCGCAAGCACGGCCAGTCGGGCATCGAGGTGAGCGAGCTGTTCCCGCACGTCGCGCGGGTTGTGGACGAGCTGGCCGTGGTGCGGTCGATGGTGTCCGAGTTCCCCGAGCACACCTCGGCCAACTACTTCCTGCACTCCGGCAGCGGGCTGCAGGGCCGGCCCAGCATGGGCGCGTGGCTCACGTACGGCCTGGGCAGCGAGTGTCAGGACCTGCCGGGCTTTGTGGTGATGGACGGCGGGCTCATCCCGCCCGGCGGCATCGACTGCTTCGGCAACGGGTTCCTGCCGGCCAGCTACCAGGGGTCGATCTTCAAGCCGTCGGGCTCAGCGGTGGCGAACATCGGGCGGCGCGAGCCGACCGCAGAGCGGCAGCGCCGCAAGCTGCGGCTCATCGAGCGGCTCGACTCGCTCACCGCGGCCCAGTTCCGCGAGCACGACGCCGTCGAGTCCGCCATCCGCAACTACGAGCTGGCCTACAAGATGCAGTCGGCGGTGCCCGGCCTGATGGACCTCGACTCGGAGCCCGACCACATCCGTCGTTTGTACGGCCTGGACGCCGAGCACCGTGGCACGCAGATCTACGCGGCGGAGTGCCTGGTGGCCCGCCGGCTGGTGGAACGCGGCGTGCGTTTCGTGGAGCTCACCTGCCCACGGCTCGACACCGACCGGTGGGACCAGCACGCCAACCTCAAGTACGGCCACGAGCAGAACGCCCGCGCGGTCGACCAGCCGGTCGCCGCGCTGATCACCGACCTCAAGCAGCGGGGCCTCTTGGACGAGACGCTGGTCGTCTGGGCGGGCGAGTTCGGCCGCACGCCGTTCGCCCAGGGCGCCGAGGGACGCGACCACAACCCGCACGGGTTCACCATCTGGATGGCCGGCGGCGGGGTCCGCGGCGGGGTGGTGCACGGCGCCACCGACGAGTTCGGCTACCGCGCGGTCGAGAACCGCGTCGAGGTGCACGACCTGCACGCCACGATGCTGCACCTGTTGGGCATCGACCACACGCGCAGCACCTACCGCTTCGGCGGCCGCGACATGCGGCTAACGGATGTGAAGGGGCACGTGGTGCACCCGATCATCGCCTAGCAGGACGCCGCGTTCGCTCGCGACGCGCGGGCAACCTAGCGGAACGCCAGCGACAGCAGCATGCCAACCGTGAAGGAGACGGTGCACAGGATCGCGGGGAGCAGACGCATAGCAGGACTCGGGAGGGCTTCGGAGGGTGGGGGCCGCCGCCGGCAGGGCGCCGCGGGGGCCGATCTCTCAAGGCGGGATCACGGAAGTATAGGCCGCGCACCGGGGGTAGGGCCAGAGGGGTTGTGCCGGTATTGCGGGTTGCCCGGGCCTACTCGGCGACCTCCTTCGCTGTGTCTAGGTCTGCCGGCAGCGGCATCCAGAACCCGCCGCCAACAGAGTACGGCAGCAAATCGTCGTGATTCGGCAGCATCATAGTGGGGCGCGTGTCGATGGTTTGGCCCTCTTCGGCCTCGTCGGGCCCCAGTTCGGTGGCGGCGACCAGCTGTCCCTCCGCGTCGATCTCGAAGTGCAGCTCGCCCTCGGTCGGCCGGCCCGACCCCGCGGCGTTGGGCACGACGCCGGCCGACCACAGCAAGGGCGTGCGTTGGGGGATCAATTGGCGCCCGCCGGCCGTGACCGCGTCCCAGGCGATCAGGTCAAACCCCTGGGGTTCGTAGCCATACAGGTCGTTGCTCAGCGGGTTGATCAAGCCGTCCGGCGCCAGGTACTCGGGCGCCAACTCTGCAAGCGACTCCGGGTAGGCGCCCTGGTCGATCCGGTAGGCGATCAGCGCCAGCCTCACCAGCTCCGCCCGGCGGTACGACTCGCCCATCATCCAGGCGCGCACCCAGCGGTGCGGATTCAGCCCGTACTCGTTAGCTGCCAGAGCGCTCGTCTTTGCCAGAGAGAGAAGGCGGTAGTTGTGCGGCGGGCGTCCCGACCTGATCTCGTCGTTGCCCAGGGCCTCGGTCTCCAGCAGCAGGAGCGACTCGGGCGCCCAATACGACTGCAGGACACGGTCGAGCGTCGCGCGGGGCCGCGCGCCCGCGGTTGGGTGCGCCGCCATGCGGCAGCCGGAGAGGAAGTCGATGTCCTTGATCGCCATCAGGTTGAGCGCCCGCTCCGCCCGGGCGGCTTCGCTGGGCAACGCGTTCAATACATAGGTGGCCCACTGGAACAGACTGGGGGAGGCGTCCTTGCCGCGGAGAAAAGTGGGCGCCTCTTTGCCACGAATCACCGCTTGGGCGTCGAGGTACACGTCCAGCGCCGGCTCGGCCGGGTCGCTCAACGGGGAGTCGACCTGGCGGATCTGGTTGAGCGCGTCCAGCACCGGCTCGCTCTCTTGCTGGGCGGCCGCCCAGTCGACGATTGCGCGGCTCGTCTCGAAGGTCCCCCGCAGCGTCTGGAGGAAGTCGTTGTACGTTGTCTGGCTGGTGCGCTGCACGTTCGCCCGGCGGCAAGCGAGCAGCACCTCAAGCCGGTCGTTGCTTTCGGAAGCCAACGCGGCCGGGATCAGCCCACTCAACGCCCCATCCCAGGAAAACCGACGCAGCCCCTCAGACGGCGCCCGGCAGTCGACCTTGCTGAGCTTGATAAACTCCGGTAGCCACTCATCGATCGGTTTCGCACCGGTTGTCACCTCCTCCGCTAGCCGCATGTAGTCGTCGCCTACCTCCCTGCCCCGCTCCCGACGCGCGGCGGCCTTGCTCGCCATGGTGGGGAGCAGCGTGTTGACGGTCGAGGTCCCATGCACGACCTCGCTCGACCCGGGCAGGTTGCTCGTGAAGTAGCGGGGCGAGAGCTGTTGGGACCGCTCACCAGGAATCCCCGCCAGCACGGCGACGGCCGGCAGCACCACCGCCGCGGCCGGCGCCGCCCACCGCCACAGCCCGGGACGCTCGAACATCCAGTCCTTTATGCGCAGCAGGGTGGCCAAGAGCGCGCCCAGGCCGATTGGCGCCAGGAACCAGACCGGCGAGAGCCGCCAGCCCCCCACCAACGCGGCGTACGCCACGACCAGCATCGACGCGCCCAGCGCCAGCATGCCGGCCAGGATCTCGCTCCGCACCAGCAGCGAGAAGAGCTGCCCCACGGCGTACGCCACATACACTCCGACCAGCGCGGTGAAGAACAGTTGTGAGGCGACCTCAAGGACCTGGGCCTGCTCCATCTGCTCGGCGGCGATCGCGAGCGGGTTCAGGTCGCCGCCCGACATCCGGAACCGCCAGAGGTCCAGCCTCCCCAGCTCGGGCAAGTTCCGCCACACTGCGACCCATAAGGCCTCCGCGGCGACGACTAGCAGCAGCGTCAGGTAGCCGAGCCACACCACCTGCCGCGACAGCCACACGCCCCACGGGCGGCCGGCGTGCTCGGCCAGGAACCGGTAGCTGTGGCGCCGCTGGTCGGCGCGGAACGCTAACGCGCCGAACAACGCCGGCGTGAACAGGGGGCAGAGCATCGCGAGCCAGCCAGCGTCCGCAGAGAACGCCACGGCGAGCGCGAAGCAGCCCGACAACGCGACGCCGATCAGCGCCGCGGCGAGCGCCGTCTTCCAGCTCTCCCGGTGCGTCTGCCAGACGAGTCGCGTGAGCATGCCGCTCCGCGGCGGCCTGGTCGTCGCGCGGTCGGCAGCTTTCGTGCGGCCCCGGACCCTGGCGGTCTTCGGTTGGTCGAGCCAACGCAGGCCGAGCCAGGCGTCCAGTCCGGCGGCCAGCAGAACGAGGACGAGCCGACCCGGGATGGCGGCCTGGTAATCGTGGAGGGTGAACCCTTTGGCGTTCTCAACAGTAAGCAGCATCGCCGCCTGCCCGCTCAGCGACGCGGCCGCGATGGCGGCCACCGCGGCCAGCAACGGGTTGCGAATCAGCAGCGAAGCGAGCAGCCCCCACACAAACGCTTCAAGGATTGCGATGGCGCCCTGGCTAGCGATCATGCCGGCGAGAGGATCGCTCGGCCAGCGAACGCCGGATGCCAGCCACCCGCACGCCGCCAGCGTGGTAAGCACCGTCAGCGTCATCGCGATCCCGGCGACGACCTTTCCAGCGAACACCGCCGGCGCGTTGCGGGGGAGCCACTCAATCAGCGCGGCGGTGCCCTCCTCCCGCTCGACGGAGAACAGCGTGACCGCGGCCGCCACGGCGAACAGCGCCGCCGCGCTGAAGGCAATCGCCAGCATGGCCTCGGCCGTCGACGACCGCGGCACGAACAGCCATGCCGCCGCCATCACGAGGCAGGCGACCGCGGCCACGCCTAGGGCCAGCCCGCTGAGCATGCGGCACTCTTTCCATAGGAAGCGCTTGGCCAGACGCAGCGTCTCGGGCGCGGCGGGCGCTGTGGGGTAGGTGCCTGCGTTCATGGCGTGCGGCTTTCTGGTTTCGATAAACGGCTTTGGTGCACGAGTAGAATGGCGGCCGCGTCAGACTTGCTCCAACGGCGCTCGATGCTCCGCCGCCTGGCGTAGCGGGCCGCTCTGCTTCATGTAGGCCACGAAGATCTCTTCCAGGCCGGGCGTGCGGCGGTCGACCACCGCTACCGAGTCCAGCTCCGCCAGGCGGTCGATGGCCGCTTCGTCGTCCACGTCGCGCACCAGCAGCCGCCACTGCTTGCCGCGACGGCTGCTCTCCAAAAGCGTGCCGGGCGTGGGCGGCGGGGCGGACGCGGCGCCCTGCATCGTGGCGGTGATCTCGTAGGCGCCCAGCTTCAACCGGTCGAGCGGGTCGACCGCCAGCACCCTGCCCTCGCGGACAATCGCTACCTGGTCGGCCACGCGTTCCACCTCGCCGATCAGGTGGCTGGAGAGCAGCACCGTGTGGCCCTCGGCCGCCAGGTCGACCATGCTCTCGAGGAACTCCCGCCGCACCAGCGTGTCCAGGCCCGACGTCGGTTCGTCCAGCACCAGCAGGGGCGGCCGGTGGGCCATCGCCAGCGACAGCGCCACCTTCGCCCGCATGCCCTTGGACATCTTGCTGATCTTGCGGCCGGGGGGGACGCGGAAGCGGTCCAGCAGGTTGCGGTAGTGCTGCTCGTAGCCGTCGGGGTAGAAGCCGGCGGTGAACCAGCCGATCTCGGCGGCGGTCATCCACTCGTACAGCGTCGGCCGTTCGGGCACGTAGCCGACCTGCCGGCGGATCTCCTCGCCGTGACGGGTGCTGTCCCGCCCCAGCACAGACACCGCGCCGCCGTCGGGCGTCAGCAGGCCCAGCAGCATGCGGACCAGGGTCGTCTTCCCGGCGCCGTTCTCGCCGAGCAGCGCGAACACGCACCCTTTGGGCACGCGGAGGGTCGCCTCGTCGACGGCTGTGAACGAGCCGTAGCGCTTCGTGACCCGGTCGATCTCAATCACGTTGGTCATGCGTCTTCTCCCGCGTGCGGCCCTTGGAGAGCTTCTTGAGTTCCGATTCGAACAGCGTCTGCACCTCGTCGACCGGCAGGCCGGCGCCGAGCGCCTCGCGCAGCACGTCGTGCACGCGGCGCCGCATCAGGTCGCGGCGCTCTTTGCGGCAGGCGGTCTTGGCGCCGGCGCGGACCGCCATGCCGGTGCCCGGCACGGCCTCGACGATCTCCTGCCCCTGCAGCTCGCGGTAGGCGCGGGCCACGGTGTTGGGGTTCACGGCCAGCTCCTTGGCGAGCTCGCGGACGCTGGGGATCAGGTCGCCGGCGGAGAGCGCGCCGTCCGCGACGGCGAACATCACCTGCCGGGCGATTTGGTCGTAGACCGGCACGCCGTTGGCGGCGTTGACTTGCACGAACACGGCAAGGTTCCTCGTGCGAGGTAGGCTGACAAGCGATCTAGTGTTCTAGCACGATAGTACAGTAGCGGGGCGCGGGGGCGGAGTCAATCTTTTTTTCTTGTGGGTCCGGCGAGGGGGCACGGGTTGCGCCTCTTCGCCGGAAGGGGGCTGCTCCTAGCGTCCCGCCCGCTCGAAGCGGATCGACTTGCCGTTCTGCCGGATGACGAGCGTCAGGGCGGCTATCGATTTGCCGTCCCGTTCGACTTTGACGACGTCGGTCTCGGCGAAGGCGGCCGCGTCCCACCGGCCGGTCGTGGCGAAGCGGAGGTCGGCGCCGTCGCTACGTCCTAGGTAGCCGTAGGTGATCGGCCCGTGCCAGTTGATCAGCGACCGGGCATGGGGTCCCTGGCGTTGGACGGTCAGTGTGCGGCCCTGGCTGTCGCGGTACTCGCCGACCAGCTCGTCGAGCAGAGCCCGGTCGAGGTCCAGCTCGGCGTCGGCTTGAGGCTTGTCGTACGTGACGGGCGGCTGGCCGGCGAGCAGGTTCTCGCAGCTCGACTTCACCACATTGAACGGCGTCGACGCGTCGCTGCTCGCCAGCACGAACAGGCAGCCGTCGTCCGCGGGGTCGCGACGCACCGACGCCAGGAAGCCGCGGACGCTGCCGGTGTGTTCGTGCACCACGGCGCCCGATTCCAATGGGCGGACCCGCCAGCCGAGCGCGTAACCGGCGTCGCCGGGCGTGGTCATCTGGGCGTAGGACTCGTTGCTGATCAGCTTGCCGGCCGCCAGCGCGCGGTCCCACTTCCAGAGGTCGATCAGGTTGGTCACCAGCCCGCCCATGCCGCGGTACTGAAAGCCATACTCGCCGTAAGGGTGGTCGAGCGCCGAGCGGTCGGCGCCGCGGGTGGAAGCGCCGACCGCCACGGTGGCGCCACGGGGCGCCCGCTGGCCGGTGAAGCGGGAGCTGGTCATTCCGGCGGGCTTGAAGATGCTCTCGCGGACATACCGCGTGTAGGGCATGCCGCTCGCCTGCGCGACCACCTCGCTCAGCAGCGCGTAGCCCTGGTTCCAGTACTCGTGCCGCGTGCCCGGCTCGGTCCGCGGCCCGCCCGCGAGGAACGTCGGCAGCACCTTTGCCAGGTCGGTCCCGGCGCCGCGGGAGTTGTCCCGCGGGATGCCCGAGGTGTGCTGCAGCAGGTGCCGCACCGTGATCGCCTGGCAGTCGGCCGGAACGCCGGGCAGGTGCTTGCCGATCGGGTCGTCGAGTGACAGCTTGCCCTCCTCCGCCAGCTTCATCACCGCCACCGCTGTGAAGGGCTTGGTGCACGAGGCGATTTCGAACAGCGTTTCGACGGCGATCGCCTCCGAGTTCTTCCCGCCGGTCTGTCCGACGCCGACCGCGGCGATCACCCGCCCGCCGCGGCCCGCCAGCACGGCGCCCTGGAAGCCAAGGTCCTCGTGCGCCTGACGAACGAACGCGACGATCGCCTCGCCCGTTTCGCCCTCGGCGGTGAACCCGTCGTACGCGATTCCGGGGCCAGCAGGAAGAATCAGTACAGCGCCTATGGCGAGCAAGAGAAGGCGAAACATCGAGCGTCTCCCGAGTGGAATTGCTGTTTGCCGCACGCCGATCTAGTCTATCACGACCGCCGGCGTAGGCAATCGCTTCCGGGAATAGAATGCGACGCGACTCCGGAAGGACAGATTGGATCAATCGTCGCGCAAAGTAACAGGTCGCCCCATGACCGACGAGAATCCCTACGAGAGTGCGAAGTCGGCGCCGCCGGAAGCTGCTAGCGGCAGGGCAATGGCGTTTGTAGGCAAGGTTGCGCTCGCCATCGTCGCACTTCTGCTGTTAGCAGCGTTGCTGCTCCCAGCGACGCGGTCGGCGACTGGCGCTGCCCACCGCAACCATTGTCTGAGTCAGCTCAAGCAACTCACTCTCGCCATGGCGAACTACGAGGCCGTTCACGGGACGTTGCCTCCTGCCTACACGGTAGACGCCGAAGGCAACAAGCTGCACAGCTGGCGGACGTTGCTGCTTCCGTATTTAGAAATGCAGCCCCTCTACGAATCGATCGACCTCACCAAGCCATGGGATGATCCAGCCAACCAGCACGCCCGCGAGGCGTCAATCGACGTGTACAACTGCCCGAGCGCCGTCCATGACGAGGGCATGACGACCTACGTCGTGGTGACGGGCAAGGGGATGGCGTTTGATGGGCCGACGCCGACCAAGCTGAGCGATGTGAAAGACCTAGAGAGCGAAACGCTTGCGATCGTGGATGTTAACGGAAAGCGGGCGGTTCACTGGATGTCGCCTGACGATATCACGCTTGAGCAGTTGGAGGTCTTCTGGACCGAGGAGCACGGCCACCATCCAGGGGTAGTGCAGGCTGCCTTCATCGACGGCCGGGCGCGGGCCCTGTCCCAGCAGATGCCGCTGCTGCAGCTGCGGGCGATGCTGACCATCGCCGGCGGCGAGACCATTGGCGAAGAGTAGCGCGGCCGATCTCCAGGCCGACCAGCGGCAGCAGCCAGCTGAACCACGCGGCGTACGGGTAGATTCCGATCAGGCCGAACACCTCCGAAACGCCGCCGATCAACCGCAGCGCCACCGCCGAAGTCAGCAGCGCGAAGGTCCGTTGCATCCACTCGCGGTGCCGGTCAAAGTCGCGCTGCACCGCCGCCTTCCAGCCAAGCGCCGCGGTCGCGGCGGTCAGCACGGCCAGCGTGGCGAAGCCGACGCCGGCGATCGGGCCGGTCGCCGTGTAGCGGGCCATCCACAGCCCGCTCGGCGCCAAGAGCAGCAGCACCGCGGCCACGTGCAGCTTGCCCAGGGTCCGATGAAGACGCGGCCACGACCGCCACGCCCGCTCGGCCATCAGCGCGAGCCCCGACAGCAGGCAGAACGGCCCGGAGGCTAGGTGCGCGTAGAACGCCCACTGGTAGGCGCCAAAGAATGTGGTCTCGCGTCCCAGCAGGAATTCCGAACGGAAGTTGGGCGGGAGGTACTCGCCGTAGCCGAGCAGGATCCGCAGCAGTGTCTGCAGCACGAGCCAGCAGGAGAGCCACAGGATGACGCGTTGGGAGAGCAGGCTGTTTCGCATAGCGAGAGCCGATTCGACTCGGTGACCAACGGTTATTGCTGCTGGCGTTTGAACTGTGAGAATCGGTCGCGGCGCAAGTCAGGCCTGCTGAGGTACACCGACTCTACCATGCGCCCAACGCCTGACGGACCACGATCATCTGGCCCAGGTGGTACGCGTTGTGATCCGCGACGAGCAGTGCCTCGCGGAGGAGCGTCTGCCCCTCGCCCCACGGGAACGGAGCGAGCAGGTCCAGACTGGGGTCGGCGACTAGCGCTTGCAACTGGTCGGCGTCGTTGTGAAACGCGGCGATGGTTCGCTCCCAGGCGTCCGCGTCGGGCGGCGCGTCGTGTTCCGGCCAATAGCCGTCAGGAAAGTCGGGCGACTCGTGCGCCGGATTGCGCGAAAACTCCAGGATGTCCCATTGGGCAATCCGCATGTGCTCCAGCAGGCGCCAAGGCGTGTGGGGTGTGCCTGGTGGCTGCGCGCCCTGCAGCTCTGGCGGCAGATCGGCGACGACCTGGTCGAAGCCGATGTGGGCGTGTCCGCCGCGTAGCAGCCACAGAACGTGCTCTCGTATGTCGGTCATGCGGATCCCATGGGTAGCCGGTCGACACCTTGACGACACCAATCTTGATCGATGGCGTGCGGAAAGAGAATCCTTGCATTTTGTTTGCCAATAAGAACGGGGCCGCCCCAACTGTTGGAGCGGCCCCGCGTGTGGTAGTCAGTGCTAGTTGCCGTGTTGGCTAGCGGTTCCGCCGCCGGGTCGCGGCCGCGGCGACGACGAGCCCCGCCAGCGCTACACTCGACGGTTCGGGCACGGCGCCCGCGGCAACCAGCGCGTCGCCGACGTCAACGCCGGACAGGTCGCTGGACGCCAGGCTGTTCTGCTGCAGGAACCCGGCGAACTCGGGTGAGACAAGCAGGTTGGCGGCGATGTCCAGCGACGAACCGGTCGCCGCCAGCGAGCTTGGGTTCTCGATGTCGAAGAGGATCGCGGCGATGCCCACGGTGCTCTCGACGAAGAAGCCACTGGCGGCCCCGCCCAGCGTGCCGGCGCGGGCGCCATCGAAGCCGATCGTGAAGTTGCCGACCTCGACGGAGTCGCTGTTGAACAACACCGAGCCCTCGTGCTCGATGGCGCCAGAGAACGTGCCCAGGAAGTCGTCCGAGTCGTAGGCGAAGGTGGTGGGGAGGAGCGGGGCGGAGGCGGTGCGGGGATTGATCGGGAACGCGACCGAGCCATCGCCCAGCGAGCCCGGCGCTATTACCGCGTCGCTAACGCCCGAAAGGCTGAGCGAAGCCGCGGTCTCGAGGGCTGCCGTATCGAGCAGAACATTCGTCTGCCCGCTGTTCACAAACGAGGTGTCGGCGGCGGCGGGACTGACTAGCAGCAAGCAGAGCAGGGCGGGCAGCGGGAGTCTGTACTTCATGGTTCCTCTCCAGGTGGTCGGGACGGAAGGTGAACGCGAGATGCAACAGCGGAACATCGCCGCCAGGGTGGGGGGCGACGCTGTACAGAAACGGGGCGGATGCCCCGTGCGGGTGGTGGGGGTGCTGACGAGTGTCAGCGTGCGATGCAGATTGGCGGCTTCCGAGTCATGAGACGCGACCATCAACGAAAACGAGCGACGGAGGCCGACGGCCGACCACCTCGAAGACCCTAGGCGCCCACCGCCGATCGGGAAGGGCTGTTTCCAAAAAGTCCGCGCGGGGGTCTCTGCACGCCCGGCGCCCGCTTTGCACTTCGGGTCCCCGAGTCGCCCCCGCTGTTGCCGACCACCCCGCCAACTTAAGAAGGTTGAGAAGCGCCCATGCCGTTGTCCTCCACACTCCCCTGCCGGTTCACTGCTCTGGCGTTCCTCTTCGGCGCTTGTGTGCCTGCTTGGGGGCAAGCAACGCGTTCTCATGAAGAGGCGATACTCGATGAGGTGAAGTCGGTGCGTCGAGAGGTTGAGTCGCTCAACGAGAAGATTGATCGGCTGGAAAAGCTGTTGCAGGGTGATCGCTCCTCGGGTGACTTCTCGGCGGTCAGGCTGCGCGTCGAGTCACCAGATGGGACGCCGCTCGAGGGGTTCCGCGTCCGCCTCACTTCTGGGCAGCAGGGCGGCCGGCGGATCGAGGCCACCGGGGTCTCCAGCCCGGAGGGCGTCGCGCTCGATCGGCGGCTGCCGTACGGCGAGTACCGGCTGCGGGTCGACGATCCACAATACGAATGGGGCGAGACGTTTCGTTCGGTGATGATCGAGCCCGGCGTGGCGACCGACCGCGTGATCGTCGCCCCCGACCCAAGCCTGCGGGCCACGGTGCGGCTGGAGTCGGAGCTGGACTTCACCGGGCTTAAGGGGCTGCGGTTCGGGACGCTCCGCCGACCATCCGGGGCAGGGGTCGTGATGTACGACGCGCCCGAGCCGGGCGAGGAATCTGACCGCTGGGAGACCTTCCCGCGGCTCGGCGACGGCATCTCCTTCGCGGGGGTGATCGTACGCGTCAGCTCGACCCAGACGCTGCCGCAGCCCGACGGGGAAGACGCCGACTGGATCACGGGGTCGCAACGGTTCCTGCTGACGCGCGACAAGGCGTACCGCGTGCTCGACACCGATGGCGCGACGGTTGACCTGCCGGACGAGGGCTCGGCGTTCCGACCCAACAAGGACCACGAGTCCGAGTCCACCCAGCGGTACGACGCGGGCTACCTGTTGGCTGAGCTAGAAGAGCTGGACGCAGCTACGCCCGTCCTGGAACTCGCCGCCGGCGACGCCCAGGTGATGCTGACGAGCCTCGTGGGCCGCGCGACGGACGACGTCGCTCGCGCGCTGCGCCAGCGTACCCGTGAGTCAACCGACCTCGAAAACCCCACGGTCTGGCTAACGGCGCGGATCGACGAGGACTCCGCGTGGGTCCCTCGGTTCCTGAAACCGCCGGAGGCGACGTCCGACGGCAAGACCTCTGAATGGGCCCACGGCGAATCAGGCATCATGCACATCGTGATGCGCACCGTCGAGCTGCCGCCGGGCGACGAGGTCACGTTGAGGATCGAGTCGCCGTAAGGTGCGTGAAGATTGGCACGCGGGTGTGCGACATTCGCGTCCGAATGAGGACGGACTCGCAACAACGGCGCACGAGTGTGGGAACCGCGAACCAGCGCCGCTACCGAACCCTACACTCCGATTGCTATCAGATTCTTGTAGAAACCGGCCACTCAGCGCGGTCCAATAGAGGTGTCGCTGCTCTTGCGGGGGCGTCGGGCCTGCCCCGACGCAGCCGGACGTGAGAGTGCTGCGCCGGCGTCCATGGGGAGCGAGACTTTTGTCCCTATCGGCGCGCAGCAGAGGACAAAAGTCGTCCGAGCAATTCTAGGGGCAACAAGGTGCAAGCTTGTATAGCAGGGTGAAACGGCATTCGGCGCCTGAGGTGGGTGGCGACTTTTGTCCCTAAAAATCGATGCGCCAGAACGGGACAAAACTCTGCCTGACCATCGCTGAGGCTATGCCTTGCCGGCCGGCGGCAGGGCGCGGTAGGCGGCGCGGATTGGCTCGGCGCCGTGCTCGCGTTCCAGCCGGCGGATGGTGAAGTGTGCGCGGGCCAGGTTCTGATAGTGGTCGATGAAGTAGGTGTTGATCAGCGCGCCGCCGACCGCGCCGATCACGGGGATCGCCTGCGCGGCCAGCTTCTCGCTGACCACCACGCCGAACCGCTTGCCGATGGTCGAGATGAGCTGCACCAGCGGCGGCGCCGCCTTGTTGGACAGGCCGTGCTTGAGCACGTGCTGCGACGCGTCGTGGATCTGCCGGCCCATCGCGATGCGGACCGCGAGGTAGCCGATCTCGGTCTCGTCGTCGATGTCGGAGGACCGCCCGGGGTCGAGCGCGAACACCTCCAGGCAGGCCAGCCGTGACTCCATGTCGGTGAGGTCCTCGCCCAGGCTGCGGGCGATGTCGGCCACGCTGCGCAGGATCAGCACGGTCGAGACCGGCAGCTCGGCGGCGATGGTCGCGCCGCCGAACGCGCCGCCCGCGGCGCCGCTGAGGCCGGCCATCAGCTTGTGGGAGAAGTTGCGCGGCTTCGCGGAGACCGGGTCCGTGTCGCCGAGCGTGTTGACGGCGAAGTCGAGCGCCACGGAGAGCGACTTGTCGACCGCGGCGTAGAGCGTCTTTTCCGCGGAGTCGGGCAGCAGCTTGAGCGAGGCGGTGATCGGCGCGCCGATCATCTCGGTCAGTCGGTCGGCGATGCCGCGGTGCTCGAGGATGTCCCGCGCCTCGCGGAGCTCTTTGAGCACGTGTTCGGGGAGCCTGTTCGCGGGGACCGGCGGGTTGGGGTTTTCGTCCATCGGAGTCCTCGGTTGGTTGCCGCGGCTGGCGGCTGCTACTGCGGGGTGGGTTGCCAGTCCAGTTCGTCCAGGTCGAACGAGCAGAACACGATCTGGTCGTACAGCTTGTCGCCCGCTTCGTAGAGCAGGCCGACGCGGTTGTCGGCGAGCCGGGCGAGGTCGGAGTAGGCGGCTGGCCCGGCGCCGACGACGCACCGCTCGGCCCAGGTGGCGGCGTTGTCGCGGCTCAGGCGGAGCGTCATGTCGCGCCGCTTGGCGGGGTGCGACGGGCCGGAGTAGACGATCAGCGGGCCGTCCCGGTCGTGCAGGGCGATCGCCGAGTTCTGCACCACGGGCGACGCGAGCGCGGGCTCGGGGCGGAAGCCGGCGGTGAACGACCGGCCGCCGTCCTCGCTCACGGCCACCGCGCGGGTGGCCGGGTCGGCGCCGTGCTGGTCGCGGGCGTTCACGTAGATGCGGCCGTCGGTCAGCTGGAGGGCGACGCACTCGTTCGGGTGGACGGCGGAGTCGGGTTCGGTGGTGTCCCGGGCGCCGATCTGCCACGAGCGTCCGTGGTCGTCGCT
This sequence comes from Posidoniimonas corsicana, assembly GCF_007859765.1. Taxonomy (NCBI): domain Bacteria; kingdom Pseudomonadati; phylum Planctomycetota; class Planctomycetia; order Pirellulales; family Lacipirellulaceae; genus Posidoniimonas; species Posidoniimonas corsicana. Next base: position 2,789,188 of record NZ_SIHJ01000001.1, on the reverse strand, counting down.
GTAGACGAGGTGGGCGCCCCAGCCCCCGGTCGATCTGCTGCGGTGGTCGCACGGGATGACCAGGCGGCCGGCGTGCGGGCCGCTGGTGAGTTGCAGGCCGTGCACCGGGCCGGTGGCGTACCAGTTCCAGTCGGGGTCCTTCACGTCGGCGGTGATATCAACCCGGTCGGACCACGTGGCGCCGTGGTCGTCGGAGAAGCAGGAGAAGACGCGGTCGTTGTCGCGGGTGAACAGCAGCCAGACCCTGCCCGGGTGCTCGGGGTCGGCGGCGTCGACCACCGGCGTGGGGTTGCCGAGGGTCACACCGGCGTCGGGCGAGTCCCACTCGTCCTGCACCAGCTGCAGCCTGCCCCAGGTGGCGCCGCCGTCGGTGCTCCGCTTCACGACGAGGTCGATGTCGCCGGCGTCGCCCGGGCCGTTCTTGCGGCCTTCGGCGAAGGCGAGCAGGTCGCCGTTGGCGGCGCGGAGCAGCACCGGGATGCGGAAGGTGTGGTAGCCGTCGTGGCCGGAGCGGTAGACGGTGGTCTTGGGTGGTTCGGCGGCCGCGGCAGGGACGCCGGCGGTCGCGAGGCACAGCAGCGGGAGGGCGGCGAGCAGACGGATCGGGGGCATTGGGGGTCGCGCAGGGGTGAGGGGCGAGCCGGCGGTGTCGCGCTACTCGTAGCAATCGTTCGGGTCGGCCTCGGCGAGGTCAACCAGGAAGTCAGCCACCTTGGCGGTCACGGCGTCGAAGTAGCGGGCGCCCTTGTCGGCGGTGGCGGCCGAGGGGTCGCCGACGCCGGTGTCGTCGGTGACCTTGGTCCACTGCCTCGGCGCCCAGGCCCACTTCTCACGGAACGCCTGGATCCGCCACTGCCGGGCGGCGCCGGGGCCGGCCTCGTCGAGCGGGCGGACCAGGTCGGGGGCGAGGTGCAGCAGCAGGCTGGTTTCGAGTTCGTCGGCGTGGTCACCGCCGTGGTCGAAGTAGCCGTCGCGGGGGACAACCGCGAAGCCGTTCACCACGCTCAGGAAGACCGTGGTCCGCGCCTGTAGCTCGCGGACCATCTGGTTGAAGTGGTTGCCGCCGTGGAAGTTCAGCACGACCAGGTTCGGCACGCCTTGGCCCGCCAGGCTGTCGACCACGTCCCGCAGGACGAGCGCCTGCGTCGAGGGGTTCATGTTGATGGTCAGCGGCAGGTCGAGCTGCTGGGTGTTGACGCCGAAGGGGAGGGTGGGGAGCACCACGGCGCGGGCGCCACGTTCCCAGGCGCGGCGGGCCGACTCGATGGCGACCGCCTCGGCCTCGAGGTTATCGGTCGCGTAGGGGAGGTGCAGGTTGTGGGCCTCGGTCGCGCCCCACGGCAGCACCGCGACCCGGGACTCCGCCTGGCGGACCATCGGCAGGGTGCACTCGGCCAGCACGTAGGGTCGGGCGGGCATCGGCGGCTACCGTTTCTTTTTCTGCTTGCGGAGCTTCTTGATCATTTTTTCCCGCTCCTTGCGGGCCATCGCCTTGTCCTTGGACGACAGCCGCTTGCCGGTGCCCTGCTTCTTGCGGGTGAGGGCCCCGGTGGGGTTCTGCATCATCTCACCCTTGATCTGGTTGAACATCTTCATGCGGTCCTTCATGCCCTTGCCGGCCATCGACTTCATCATCTGGGCCATCGGCTCGAACATCTTGACCAGATCGTTCACCTGGTGGGGCTCGACGCCCGAGCCGGCCGCGATGCGGCGGCGGCGGCTCTGGTCGATGAGCTTGGGGTCGCGCTTCTCGGCCGGCGTCATCGAGTCGATGATGCCGAACAGCTGCTTCATGTCCTGCTCGGGGTCCATGTCCCCCATGCTGTCCATCATCCCCTTCATGCCGGGGATCATGCCCATCACCTTGCGGAGCGGGCCCAGGCGGGTGATCTGTTTGAGCTGCTTCTTGAAGTCGTCGAGGGTGAACTCGCCCTTGGCGAGCTTCTCCTCCTGGGCGCGCATCTCCTCTTCGTCGAATTCGCTCTGGGCCTTCTCGACCAGCGAGAGGATGTCGCCCTGGCCGAGGATGCGGCCGGCCATGCGGTCCGGGTGGAACTCCTCGAGCGCGTCGAGGTGCTCGCCGGTGCCGATGAACTTGATCGGCACGCCGGTGACTTCTTTGACCGACAGCGCGGCGCCGCCGCGGGCGTCGCCGTCGAGCTTGGTCATGATGACGCCGTCGATCTCGAGCGCCTCGTTGAACGCCTTGGCGCTGTTCACGGCGTCCTGGCCGGTCATGCCGTCGACCACCAGGTAGATCTGCTCGGGGCTGCACTGCTTGTCGATCCGCTCGAGCTGGCCCATCAGCTCGTCGTCGATGTGCAGCCGGCCGGCGGTGTCGAGGATGACCGTGTCGGCGCCTAGCTTCTTGGCCTGCTTCACGGCGTTGTTGCAGACCTTGACCGGGTCCTGCTCGCCGCGCTCGGAGTAGACCGGGATGTCGAGCTGCTCGCCCAGCACGTGGAGCTGGTCGATGGCCGCCGGACGCTGCAGGTCTGCCGCCACGAGCAGCGGCTTGCGGCCGCGGCTCTTGAGCATGCGGCCGAGCTTGCCGCAGCTGGTGGTCTTTCCGGACCCCTGCAGGCCGCACATCATCAGCACGGTGACGTCGCCCGGGCCCTTGAGGTGCAGCGAGTGGTCGACCGGCCCCATCAGCTCGATGAGCTGCTGGTGCACCACGCCGACCACCTGCTGGCTCGGGTTGAGCGACTTGAGCACCTTCTCGCCAACCGCGACCTCGGTCACGTTCTTCATGAACGTGCGGACCACCTCGTAGCTGACGTCGGCCTCGAGCAGGGAGCGCTCGACCAGCTTCAGGCCGTCCCGCATGTTCGACTCGGAGAGCTTCCCTTTGCCGCTGATGGACTTCAGGGCGGAGGAGAGGCCGTCTTGCAGGTTTTCGAACATAACCGACGTTCTAAGCAGTACTTAGGTAATGGCGTGCGGGACCGCAGAAACCTCCAATGTAGCCGATTCCGCCCCGCGTCGACAGCCGATGGGCCACCCCGTGGCGAGCGGCAGACGAATCCGCAAGACGGAAACAGCCGAGGGCCTACGGCCATCGGAGACGCCGCTGGAGTGTTCAGCCCCGCGGGTTCCACTGCGACGGTGGATCAGGCGGGGGCAGGAAGAGATCACGGAGCTCGTGGAATGCCCAACGAGTCTGCCGGACACTGTCAACTTGCTCAGAATACCGAACCGCGAATGACAGCATTGCGTCGACAAAGTCGACTGAGGCTCCTGCCGCTGCAGCGATATCGATGCGGCGCGGCTGAGAAATCGAGCCCGGGGACCGACGTTCCTCCGGCTCCAAAGCATCAATTACCGCAATGGCGTGCTGGGCGTCCTCCGTGAACGAAACCCCGCCGAAGGGAGACGCCATACCAGGCATCGCCTGGACGCCAGCCGCAAACGCCTCGTCGTTGGCAAGTCGCAAGAGAACCCGTCGGAGCGCCTCGAGTCTGTCCGGCGGCTCGGTAGTGGCGGACATTGATAAGGGGCTCGTTACTCGTTCTGCCCTTGCCGGCAGGTGATTGTCCGACGGATGTAATCCGTCGGCTATTTACTGGCGGCCGCGGTCAGCGCTTCGGCGACCTTGCCTGGCTCGAACACGCCGAGCTCGGTCACGATGCCGGTGATCAGCTCGGCCGGCGTGACGTCGAAGGCCGGGTTGTAGGTCTTGGCGTCGTCGGGGGCCGTCTGCTTGCCGAAGCCGCGGGTAATTTCGTCGTCGCTGCGCTCTTCAATGGGGATTTGATTGCCGGAGGCGAGCGTCAGGTCGAAGGTGGTGCTCGGGGCGGCGACGTAGAACGGCACGTTGTGGTAGCGGGCGGCGATGGCGGCCGCGTAGGTGCCGATTTTGTTGGCGGCGTCGCCGTTGGCGGCGATGCGGTCGGCTCCGACGATCACGGCCCCTACCCTGCCCTCCCGCATCACCTGGGCGTTCATCGAGTCGGTAATCAGCGTCGCGTCGACGCCGCGCTCCATCAGCTCCCACATTGTGAGCCGGGCGCCCTGCAGCAGCGGGCGGGTCTCATCGGCGTAGACCTTCGGCTCGCGGCCGCGGCGGTGCAGCTCGAAGATCACTGCCAACGCGGTGCCGTCGCCTCCGGTGGCGAGCGCACCGGTGTTGCAGTGCGTTAGGATGCCCGCGCCTGTTGGCAGGTCAGCCAGGGCGTCGGCGCCGTGGCGGCCAATCGCCGCGCACAACTCGTGGTCTTCGGCGTGGATTGCGCGGGCCTCGGTGAGCAGCCGAGCCGCTAGGCGGGGCGCCTGATGATCGGCGATTGCGGCCCGCATGCGGTCGAGCGCCCAGAACAGGTTAACCGCAGTCGGCCGGCTGGTCGCCAGGTAGTCGCACGCCGCGGCGGCCGACGCCTCCGAGTCCCCCGCCAAGCAGACGCCGTACGCGGCCGCGACGCCAATCGCCGGGGCGCCGCGCACGCTCAGTCGCTTGATGGCCTGCCAAACGTCTTCGACGGTGCGGCAGTCGAGGTAACTAGTTTCGGTGGGGAGCCTGGTCTGATCGAGCAGTCGCAGATGACCGTCGAATTCGCCAATCCATTCAATTGTCTTCGCCATGCCGGCGATTATAACGCGTGCCGACCTGTCAGGCATTGAGCACAAGTGGAACACTGGTGCCCACTAACGGGATCCGCTGGATTCGACCTCGGACTTGCCGCGAATCGAACGCTGCACCGGGCCAGTACTAGTGTCGACTAGCGTTCCTCTCAGGAGGGTAGGCTTCACCGCTCGAACTGGTCGGAGTACTCCAGCCCGAACGTATCGGCCACCGGACGGTTGGTGACGGCGCCGTGGAAGATGTTGACGGCGGTCGCCAGCTCAGGGCTCTTTGCTGCGGCAGCCTCGACGCCCTGCTCCGCGATCCGGATCGCCCACGGCAGCGTCACGTTGCAGAGCGCAAAGGTGCTGGTGCGGCCCACCGCGCCCGGCATGTTCGCCACGCAGTAGTGCACCACGTCGTGCACGATGTAGGTGGGGTCGCTGTGGGTCGTCGGCTTGCTGGTCGCGATGCAGCCACCCTGGTCGATCGCGACGTCGCAGATCACCGAGCCGGGCTGCATGATCTTCAGGTCCTCCTCCTCGATCAGCCGTGGCGCCTTGGCGCCGGGGATCAGCACGGCGCCAATCACCAAATCCGCTCGCTCCAGCTGCTTGCGGATGGTGTGACGGTCGCTGAACAGCACGTCGACGTTGGCGGGCATGATGTCGTCGAGGTACCGCAAGCGGTCCATGTTGATGTCGAGGATCGACACGTTCGCCTGGAAGCCGGCGGCGATCTTGGCCGCGTTGGCGCCAACAACGCCGCCCCCCAGAATCGTGATCCAGGCCGGCGCCACGCCGGGCACGCCGCCGAGCAGGATGCCGCGACCCATCTGCGGGCGCTCGAGGTACTTGGCGCCCTCCTGAACGCTCATGCGGCCGGCCACCTCGCTCATGGGGGTGAGCAGAGGCAGCCGCCCCTCAGCGTCGCGGAGGGTCTCGTAGGCGACGCAGGTCGACTGCGAGGCGACCATCGCGTCGGTCAGCTCGCGGCTGGCCGCGAAGTGGAAGTAGGTGAACAGGATCTGCCCGGGTCGGATCAGGGGCCACTCGTCTGGCTGCGGCTCCTTCACCTTCACGATCATATCCGCCCTGGCGAAGATGTCGTCGCGGTTGGCCACCATCTCAGCCCCCGCCGCTTGGTAGGCTTCGTCGGGCAGCCCGGAGCCCAGCCCGGCGCCCGATTCGACCAGCACCTGGTGACCTCGGCGGGTCAGCTCCTCGGCGCCAACCGGGAGCATGGCAATGCGGTACTCGTCTTTCTTAATTTCACGGGGGACGCCAACGATCATGGCGGCGGAACTCCAGGCAGGGGGCGGGTTTGGTGGGATTCTGCGATTCTAGATCCGCTCCAAAGTGGCGTTAAGCGGTGTGCGCACGCTATGCGCAGGATTTACCCAATAGCGCAGACGCGACCAACCCGCGCCGCCGGCAGCTCGGCCACCCGAGGCGGGCCCTGGGCGCGGCCTTAGGCCTTGTGCCTGTGTGGGCCGACCGTTAAACTGCCGAATTCCCGTGTCCCCGTGGGCCGCTGGAAGGGGGACACCCTCAGCCGGCCCGCTCTCGACAAGTACGTGCTGACGAAGACGGACGAACCGATGCAAAAGACGTTCATGGCCAACGCCGGGCTGCTGGATTCGGGCGAGATTGAGCGCAAGTGGCTGCTCGTCGACGCCGAGGACCAGATCGTAGGCCGCCTGGCGAGCGACATCGCCGTGATCCTGATGGGCAAGCACCGCCCGACCTACACCCCGCACGTCGACACCGGCGACTTCGTCGTCGTGGTGAACGCCGAGAAGATCAAGTTCACCGGCAAGAAGTGGGAGCAGAAGGAGTACGCCTGGTACACCGGCTACCCCCGCCAGCGGACCATCAAGGCCGGCGACCGCCTGGAGCGCAAGCCGGAGATGATCCTCGAGGAGGCCGTCCGCCGGATGCTGCCCAAGAACAAGCTGGCCTCGAAGATGCTGGCCAAGCTAAAGGTCTACGCCGGACCCAACCACCCGCACCAGGCGCAGTCGCCCGAGAAGGTCGTGCTGGGCGGCAAGGGCCCGAGCCGCTGCGGCAAGACCAACGACTAACGCCGGCCAGCTCGCCGGCTGTTAGCCTCGGCGGCCAACCACACACCACCCACCAACTACTAATCACTCGCACATGAGCACCGCCACCGAAAAGGACGCCCTGGGAACCGGCCGCCGCAAGACCAGCGTGGCCCGCGTCCGCATCCGTCCCGGCTCCGGCAAGATCACCATCAACAAGCGGGAGCTGGAAGAGTACTTCCCGATCCAGCAGGACCGCAACGCGGTAGTCGCCCCGCTGACGCAGTGCGAGCTGAAGGACTCGGTCGACGTGATCATCCGCTGCCACGGCGGCGGCAACACCGGCCAGGCCGGCGCCTGCATGCAGGGCATCGCCCGCGCGCTGGTCAAGTACGACTCCGACCTGCACGACAAGCTGCGTGAGGGCGAGTACCTCACCCGCGACAGCCGCATGAAGGAGCGGAAGAAGCCCGGTCTGCACGGCGCCCGCCGTGGCACCCAGTTCTCCAAGCGTTAACGCTCGGAGCGAGCGGTGGTGCTGCTACCGGGCGTTACCGCCCGGGCTCGTCGGAGCAGCCCACCCAGAGCCAGCGCCACCCGCGCAGCAGAACGTTAGAACACAAAAAGGCCCGGTCATGCGACCGGGCCTTTTCGTTTGGGCGCCATTCCTCCCCGGCGGACGGGACCCCGCCGGGCGGCTGGCCGGCCGAGTCCTTCGGCCGTCCCTGTTCTATGTAATCCGCTTCGAGTTGAGTTCAGGAAGCGGGCTGAACATCCAACTCGTTGGTCTTAGACCAGCTCCTTGCGGGCGCCAATCAGCGTCCGCAGCCGCTCCGCCAAGAGGGCCGCGTCGAACGGCTTCTTGAACGTCTCGTTGATGGTGGAGCGGTCGAAGCTCATCGACGACCCGTCGTCCGGCAGCAGAGCGATCAGGATCGTCTCGCTGAAGTCGGTGTTGCGACGCAGGTTCTGGCAGATCTGCAGCGCCTCGACGTGCCCGATCGAGAAGTCCACGATGATGCAGTCCGGGTGGAAGCTCTCGGACTGGATCCCGGCCTCGAAGCCGCTGGCGGCCGTGGAGGTGCGGAAGGACTTTTCGGCGGGAAGCTCACGCTTGAGGTTCTCGATCAGGACCTGGTCCTGCGCGACGATGAGCACCTTGGCCATCGCCTCGTCCTCCAGGTCGCCCAGCGGCATGCCGTGCTCCTTGAGGAACTTAATCAAATACTCGCGGGGGATGCGGCGGTCTTGCGATCCGGGGATTCGGTAGCCCTTCAGGCGACCCGAGTCGAACCACTTGCTGACCGTGCGGGGGGCCACTTTACAGATCTTGGCGACCTGACCAGTAGTGAAGACCTTCATCGGGCTCTCCAATTCTCGTCTTGCTGTTTGTTCGCTCGGCTCTGGACGCTGGTGCGCGCCAAATGCCAGAGCCGTCTATCGCCCCTCACGTACGCACCCGCTACTCGCGAGCAATCCCTGCTCCGGAGGCGTTCGCCAGCCGGTCGCACGTGTCTGGGTCGGGGCTGTTACACAATGTTGAAGCCGCTTTTGGTGGGGACAGGTCCTTCTGATCCACGACCTCTCTCTAAGCCGGATCGGCAGGCGCCAGCACGGAGGATTGGGAAAAACCGTCGCGGAAGGAAGACTCGACGCAGCCAGCGCCGGGTAATCCCTCCAAGACGCCCAACCCCACCCTGCTGTTGGGTCGCGCCGTTTGAGCGCAGCTCCAGCCGAGTCGGGGAAACAGAAGGAACCATTCAGACGCTACAGCATCGGCGCGGGGCGCGCACTAGCGGCGATAGCGTTTACCGGTGGGACGGTTTGGCAGGCTCCCCCCTGCGAGCGGCCCTTTCCCGACGCCCCGCGTCTTCGACGCAGGGTGTCTGTCCGGAGCCACCCGTCCGATACCTAGTTTCGTTATTCTGGGGGGGCCTACTTGAGGAACTTTCTCGCGTGGCGGCGAGTAGGCCGGTTGTTCCGCTCGACGCGGCTGTGCGCCCTGTCCGCATTAGTCATTACGCAGTATTTGATCGAGTTGTGCGGCCCCCCGGCGCCGCCGGTCGACCGCTAGTCGGCCCGCCGCAACCCGCCGCGGGGGCGCGGGTCCCGCGCCCCCTCAAACGCCACCTCCGGGATGTTGGTGAACGCGATCCGCAGCGGCGCCGCGTCCCGCGACTTGTGCATCGACGCGAAGTACAACGCCGTCGGCCCCAGCTCGGCGTTGACCGCGTCCATCACCCGCGACGCGCGGATCGCCTGCTGGTGGTCGGCGAACAGCGGCAGGCTCTGCGGCGCGGTCAGGCCGTAGAGCGTGACCGAGGCCTTCAGCGGCTGCATGCCCCGCGGGCGGCACTCCCAGGCGGCTTCGAGCGCCTTGAGCAGCGTCGGCGTGTCCTGCACCCCGCCGAGCTTGACGGTCACTCGCCACGCGGGGCCGTCGCCGAACTGGCTTATCTCCACCTCCATCCGCCCCGCCGCGTAGCCCAGGCGCCGCAGGCGGGCCGCCGCCTTGTGCAGCAGCCTGGTCATCACGGCCCGCGCGCCGGTATCGGTCCGCAGCTCCGGGGGCAGCACGTGCGAGTGCCCCACGCTGCCCCGCTTGGTCGGCGGGTCGGGCACGTCCTCGCCACGCAGCCAGCGGCTCCACTGCTCGCCCACCTTGCTCCGCCAGATCATCCGCATGGTTTCCGGCGGCGTCGCACAAAGCTGGCGGACCGTCCGCACGCCGAACTGCTCGAGCCGCCGCTGCATGCCGCGGCCGATGCCCGGCAGGTCGCCCAGCTGCAGCGGGTGCAGCGCGTCGGGCAGGTCTTCCAGGCCGAGGTGGGTCAGCCCGTCCGGCTTGCGCATCCCGGCCGCCACCTTCGCCAAGAAGCGGTTGGGCGCCAGGCCGACCGAACACCGCAGGTGCCGCCCCACCTGCGTAGCCACGGCTTGTTTCACCCGACCGGCCATCTCGAGCGCCGGCGCCCGCTCGCGGTGCTGCAGCGAGAGCCGGCAGGCGAACTCGTCGATCGACCACACCCGCTCGATCGGCAGCACGGTCTCGATGGCGGCGATGATGCGGTGGTGCAGTTCGATGTACTGCTCGTGCCGGCCTTCCACGAGCCGGAGCCACGGGCAGAGCTGCTTCGCCTGGCCGACGTTCGTGCCCGTGCGGATGCCGAACTGCCGCGCCTCGTAGCTGACCGCGATGCAGCAGGTGCGGTCGGTCATGGTGGGCACCACGGCCACCGGCTTGCCCCGCAACGCCGGCTGCAGCTGCTGCTCCGCCGAGGCGAAAAACGCGTTCATGTCGAGGTAGAGCCAGCGTGTGGTTGCCATCGAGGCTCCAAATGGGAAATGCGTAACACCAAAGCGCCAGCGCGGCTGCAGGCGCCGGGGGCGCTCCGCGCAAGCGGAAGCCCCCGCGTCCCAGCGTGAACAAACCGGCGCACCTCACCGGTGCCGCCAGCGGGGCGCCACTGCCGATTCGCCACAGGTTTCTGTCCGATTCGTTTTGTCCAAAAACACGCGCGGAGCGGACAAAACTCGGGGCGCAATCCCGCCTGGGATTACAGTAAGTGCTTAAACGTCCGCTCATTGCATCGATTCACTCCGGAAGCAGGGCAGGGTTTTGTCCGTTTTTGCGCGCGGAGGGGACAAAACCAACTCGGTTTGTTCGGGTCGCCCAACGCGCGCAGCGGTCGCGCAGTTTAGTGCCTCGGTGTGTACGCATGAACATCACTGCCATTAGATCGGACCGACCGGCCGTTTGCCACCACAATCTTGCCGCAGGAGCAAGAAATCCGGCGCGTGCCACGGCCCCTCGGTAGCACGGCGGTCCCCGCCGTGTTGCCCACCGGCGGCGTCAGACCGAAGGATTCGGGCCGCGCATCGTGCTCGTTCGCCACCGAAGCGGAGCCCGTCGCGCTCCTCCCTCGGCGGAGGACCGCCGAGCTACACTCGGACGCGGCCAATGGTGACGACCCAACAGACCGTTCGACTCGTAGCCCCCCGCTTCGCGGGGGGATCAAGCACGGCCGCCGCCGCGTTGATCAGCCGCCACGCTCTGGGCCACAAGAACCCCCCGGCAGAGCCGGCGGCTACGAGCCGAACCGGTAGCTATCGTACTCCGGCAGCGTGGCGAAAACGGCGCGGACGTTTCACGCCGATCCTTCGTAGGGCCGGGCTCAACGTCGCTGAGGTTGGGCACATCGCGGCGCATTCACCTCGAGCGCAACTCCGTGCGGTTGGCCCAACCTCGGCGCATGCCGGGGTGGAACGAAGATGCCGCTACTCCTGTCGGCATGCTCTCGAACGAACACTTAGGAGCGAGCATCCCGCAAGTATCGCGAGCCACACGGTCGTCGGTTCCGGGACCAGGGTGACGGTGAGTCTTGCGTCAGTTGAGAAAAAATGCAGCCCAGCACCACTAGTCGAATTGAGGTCAAACGAGAATGGCGTACCGTCGGCCAGGATGCCGGACAAGGTTTGGTCTCGTTCTGGCACGACGACACCTAGGTGAGGCGTCAATCCCGTCAAGGGCATGCCGTCAAGGTAGAACTCAAGACCAAAAAGATTGAGCGTGTCGGCAACGCTTATGCTCGTGAGGTTCCAAAAGTCGCCACCGCTGATATCCACGGTGCCTTCACGGTGCGTCAGGCCACCGGTGAACTGTCCACCCGATATCTCTAGCCTACCTCCATAACCCACGCTGATCCGAGCCGCGTGGCTCCCACCCGAGATTCGGAACTTTGAGTTGTTGAAGATGGTAACGGATCCATCGACCGACCCACCATCTATCACGACATCCGATGCTGTGGCGCCGAATGAGCCACCCACGCTGCCGTTCGTGAATGTGACGCGACCATTGATGGCCTCAATCGAGCCACCAATCGTCGCATCGTTTACTTTCAACTCGCTTCCCGAAAGCACTTGCACCGAGTACTCGACCTCGCTCCCTCCAAAAAGTTCCACATACGCATCGGCGTAGACTCCGATGCCGCGAACGGATGCCCCGTCGATTCTCGCTACCGTTCCTGGGAACGCTTCGAACAGAGCGCCGACTTCTCCGCCAGTAATTTCCACCTGGCTGTTGTGGGCTTGAAACCCGACGTCTACTTTTCCACCGGAGATACGGACTGTGCTATCGACGACTTCGGCGAATCTGCCAACGCGACCTCCAGCAACGTTCAAGGTTGCCCCGATTGCGGTGAAGTTATCCGGCAACTCTCCGCCATCAACAAGCGTCAGTTCCTGACCAGGTCGAAGTCCATTTACGCCGTTGCCTAACGGAGTGTCGAGCACTTTCGGATTTAAGTCTGCAACTGGCAACGAAGTGCGAGTGAGTTTGATGTCCCTCAGTTCCTCGCCAATTGGATTCGCCTGCGGACTGAAGACGAACGGGGTTCCGTCACTGAGTACTCCCGCAAATACCTGCACGGGTCCACCACGCCCGACCAGAGTGATCTCGTCTGCATCGTAGTCCTCTCCGTTGAGCTGGAACTCGCCCCCAACAAACTCTACGTCGCTGCCTTCCCACGTCCGGAAGCTTGGCCCCACAGAGCCGCCAGCCAAAGTCACTCGACTTCCCTCGAACGCATTGAATCTCGTGCCTACATTTCCGCCGGTGATACTGACCACTGCTCCCCGGTAAGCCGCAGAGCGTTCTCCGATTGAGCCGCTCGACATGTCTACCCTGGCATCCTGTACCCTCAAGCCCGCACCGACAACACCCCCGCTGATATCAACCGACCCGCCGACTACTTCAACGCCAGCTCCAGCATCGCCTCCTTCGACCTCAAGTGTTCCACCAACGACGGCAAAATTGGCCTGAAGCGTTCCCCCGTGTCGCAGAGTTAGACGTTGACCTGGCCGAAGGCCGGAAGGCCCCTTTGTCTGCGGAGTATCCACGACACGAGGCGTCGTATCAGCTGGCGCCAACGGCACCCGGGTCAGCGACACGCCTTCCAAGCGGTCACCGTGGAGGGGGGGGAAGATGAACGCTGAGCCATCGCTCAAAGCACCCGTGAACACGTCGCCATCTCCGAGTGTGATGTTCGTACCGGCGAAGGCAGCACCGTTCAGAGAGAACTCTCCGCCGATTAGTTCGACACCAGCCCCGCTTACGGTTCGCAATGACCTAGCTACGCCACCGCCGGAGATCACGATCTCGCTTCCCGCCGCCGCGACAACACTGCTAACGACATTGCCGCCAAACCCTACGGTGCCACCGCTGATGACAACTCTACTACCGGCATGGGCTTCAATGCTGTCGACTCTGCCTCCGGTCATGTTGACCGTGGTGCCGGCATGGGCCTGAAGCAGATTGCCGACTCGGCCATCCGTAATAGTCACATCACTATCGAACGCTTCAAATCCGGCGCCAACGCTACCGCCGTCTATGTAAACGGTGCTCCCAGGATACGCGTAGAAGTAGTCGCCGATTGACCCACTAGTCAAACTAACCGTACCGCTCGCGACTTTGAGGTTACGACCGACCTCGCCTCCTTCCACGGAAAGCGTCGCTTCGACGGCCGAGAAGTTTCCCGGGAGAACGCCGCCTGGCAGAACTGTGAACTCCTGGCCACTCCGCATACCCGCGAAGTCCCCGCTGATATCCGTCGCGATGCTTCTAGGCCTTAAGTCTGCCGCCGGGATAGCGACGCTCGTAAGCGTCACATCCTGGAGCTCATCACTACCGTATCGCCCAAGCGGGCTAAATATGAACGGAGAGCCGTCTTCAAAGGTTCCGGTCAGGACTCCGTCTGCATTGGTGAATCGGTCGAGCGTCACGGTGTTTTCAGCGACCGGAACACCGCTCAGCATGAACTCCGCACCGACAAAGTTGACCGCGCTACCCTGCACGGCTCGGAACGGCCTGCTAATGGCCCCTCCCGAAATCGAGGCCATTCCGCCAATCCACGCTCCGCCTTCGAGCATTCCGCCAGAGACAGACAAGACACTGCCCACATGCGTCATAAAACCACTAACGGTTCCACCGGAAATGGCTACCTGGCTGCCCGCATTTGCACTGAAACCTACCCCTACAGTGCCACCTTCCACGTTGATGATACTGCCGGCATTGGCCCGGAGTCCGGTGCCGACCACACCGCCAGCACCCACATTGAGGACATCGCCCGAGTTGAGGTTGAACGCATCGGGAATTGTACTAGGCGGGGCGTTGAACACCGTCTGGCCATGAACCAATGCCGCCAATGAGACGGATGCCACGCAAACTGCGAAGACGCAGGTTCTTCTCGCGGTAGGTAGGAGCATGATGGTCGCCTTCTCTGCTGTTCTACGAAAAAACCCCGCCAGCAATACCGCGGCTAGCCCCTGCTCTTGGGGAGCCAACGGAAATTGATGCGGGGTTGTACCACGTCTAGACCAGGCCGTGACGGGATTGCCCAATCCCGTCGTTGTTCACTCAGTATATCGTCGCTGCAGATAATTGAGCAAGTGAAACGCACGCGTCGAGAGAGTCACAACCCAAGATCGTGGAAAGACAAACCACGGAGGAACTGGTCGGCTTTGCAATCGATTCCCCAAGCGAACGGCAGGGTGCGTTCGCACCCGGTAGCATGCACATCATCTGCTGAGGTTTCGTCGTCTGCGGCGCCGGAGGGCGGCAGCGAACTCACCAAGGTTGCTACAACCTCGGTCAGAGTCGGGACGCCTGAGAGTGCACCGGCTTCAACGTACGGCGCAGCAGCACCAACCGCGCTAGGCAGCCTTCCGCTCGCCGCCCATCACCTTCTCGGGCCGGATGTTGCCCTCTTCGTCGACCTCCTCGAAGCGGACCGCGACCTGCTTCGACACGCCGGACTCCTGCATGGTGATGCCGTACATGGTGTTGGCGTCGGTCATCGTCTTCTTGGAGTGCGTGATCACGATGAACTGTGTGGACGAGAGGAACTCGCGGAGCACGCCGGTGAAGCGGCCGATGTTGGCCTCGTCGAGCGCGGCGTCGACCTCGTCGAGCACGCAGAACGGGCTCGGCTTGCTGCGGAACAGCGACAAGAGCAGCGCGACGCAGGTCATGGTCTTCTCGCCGCCCGACAGCAGCGAGATGCTGCTGAGCTCCTTGCCGGGCGGCTGGGCGGCGATCTCGACGCCGGCGTCCAGCGGGTCGTTGCCGTCGGCGTCGACCAGCACGATGTCCGCCTCGCCGCCGCCGAACAGCTGGCGGAACAGCTCGCGGAACTCGCCGCGGACCGCCTCGACCGTGGCCAGGAACATCTTGCGGGTTTCGACGTTGATCCGCTGCGTGAGCCGCTCCAGCGAGTTCTTCGCGTCGGAGAGGTCGTTGTACTGGGCGGACAGCTCGTTGAACCGGGCCTCCAGGTCGTCGAGCTCCTCGATCGACTCGAGGTTCACCGCCCCCACCTCGCGCACGTTGTCGCGGAGCGTGGCGATCTCCCGCTCGATGGCGTCGCGGTCCTCGACCTCCTCGGGCGCGGCCTGGTCGAGCGGCGCCTCCGTCAGGTCGATGCCGTAGTCGTCCCGCATGCGGGCGGACAGCGCGGCCTGCTCGTGCCGCACCTCGGCCAGCTCGATCTCGTGCCGCTGCCGCTGCGACTGGAACTGGTCGATCTGCTCGCGACGCTGCCGCACGGCGCGGTCGATCAGCCGCCGCCGCTCGTTGACGGCGGCCAGCTCGGCGTGCACGCGGTTGCGCGTGACGGTCAGCGACTCGGACTGCAGCGTCAGCAGGTTCAGCCCGGCCTGCGCGGCCAGCAGCCGCAGCTCGTGTTCCTCGATGCGAGTGCGGAGCTCGCGGACGTCGGCGAACGCCTCCTCGCGGGCGCGTTGGCGGTCGGTCTGCGGACCGGTCGTCTGGGCGTGCTGCGACTGCAGGATCTCGGCGCGCTGCTCCGCGCGGGCGAACTCCACCCGGCGTTCGACCAGGCGTTGCTCGAGCTGCTCGAGCCGTTCGGCCGCGCCGCGTTGCTCCTCGCCCGCCTGGGCGAGCCGCTCCGCCAGCTCGGCGCGGCGGGTGGCGAGCGCTTCGGTCTGCTCGCTAACGCGGAGGAGCTGGGCGTCGAGCTCGTCACGCTCACGCTGGACGGCTTCGGCTTCCGCGACGCGCTTCTGCCGCTTCTGGTCGAGCGACTCGATCCGCTCCTGGAAGCGTCGCGACGCGTGCCGGGCTTCGGCGCTCGACTCGGCGGCCTGGTTGCGGCGCCGCAGGGCCTCGCGTTCGGCGGCCTGGCTCTGCTGGATCTGCTCGGCGAGCTCCTCTGCCGCGTGGGCCGCGGCCGCGAGCGCCGACTCGGTCTCGGCGAGCTCCGCGCGGAGGTCGTCGCCGCGGGTCTTGCGCGTTAGCAGCCCGCGGGACTCGTCGCGCGGGCCGACGGAGATCACGCCGTCGGAGGTGATCGACTCGCCGCTGTAGGTGACGAAGCTGAGCCCGCGGCCGGGGCCGTTGGCCAGCCGCTCGGCGGTGGCGAGAGTGTCGACAAACCAGACGCGGCCGAGCAGCCGCCTGACCAGCGACGCGTGCGCAGGTTCGAACTCCACGAACTGGTCGGCGCGGCCCATCACGCCGGGCTCATTGGACAGGTCGACGCGGTCGACGACGCTGGCCGTGGGGAGCGAGTCGAGCCGCTCGAGAGAGGTGCGTCGCGCCAGCCGGCTGACGCCCGCCGCGAGCTCGGCCAGCAGCTCGGCGCCGGAATCAACTACCAGGTGGTGGGCCCGCTCGCCGAGCGCCGCCTCGACCATGGGCGCCGAGTCGTAGTCGACGTGCAGCAGGTCGGCCACGATCCCCTGCACGCTCCAGCGGGACTCGCCGTCGTGCGCGGCCACGCCGGTGCGGAGCGAGTCGAGGTCGGTTTCTAGCTGCTCGATCGCCTCGATCTGGTGGCGGAGGCTGACCAGCCGCGCCTCGCCGGCGGCCGCCTGCTTCTGCTCGTCCGCGTGCCGGCTGCGGAGCTGGTCGGTGAGCGTCTGCTGCTCGGCGTGTGCGGCGTCGTGCTGCTGGAGCGCTTGCTGCGCGGCGGCGGCCTGCTCGTCGGCCTGCTGCTGCTGGCGGGTCGCGTCGGAGAGCTGCTGGTCGAGCTGGTCCCGCTCGGCGGTCGCTTTCTCGAGTCGGCGGGCGAGCGCGGCGAGCTCGTCGCGGAGCTGGCTGGATTGGGTGGCGTTGGCCTCGGCATCCGACTCGGCGGCGGCGGCGGATTCGGCGGCCTCGGCCGCGGCGACGCGGGCGGCGGTCAGCGCCTGGTCGGCCTCTTCGCGCTGCCCTTCCAGGTCGGCGAGCTCATCGGTCAAAGAGGTGAACGCCTGCTGCGCCACGGCGAGCTGCTGGCTGAGGCCGACCGCGTCGGCGGGGTCGTGGTCGCGGGTTTCGGCGAGGATGCCGACCAGGCGGTTCCGTTTGTGGGCGAGCTCGTCGTGCAGCTCGTCGATGCGGCTCGCCTGCGCCTGGAGGGTGGCCCGCGCGGCGCCCATCCGCTCGCGGACGGAGGTGAGCCGGCGGTCGGCGTCGGCGGCGGCAGACGCGGCTTGCTGGCCTTGCGCGTCGAGCCGCTGCAGCTCCGCCTCGGCCTGCTCGAGCGTGTCGGCGCCGCCGTCGGTCTCCTGGGAGAGCTCGTTGATGTCGCGGCGCAGCCGCTCTTCGCGGGCGGCGAGCGTCCGCCAGTCGGCCATGCCGAGCACCGTGCGGAGGTGCTTCAGCCGCTCGGCCGAGTCGCGGTACCGCTGCGCGCGGCCGGCCTGCTTCTTAACGCGGCGGAGGCGGCCCTCGACCTCGTCGACGATGTCCGACAGCCGCAGCAGGTTCTGCTCCACCCGGGCGAGGCGTTTGGCGGCCTCGTGCTTCTTGAGGCGAAAGCGGCTGACGCCGGCGGCCTCCTCGAAGATGGCCCGGCGGTCCTTGGGCGACGCGCGGAGCATCGCGTCGACGCGGCCCTGCTCGATGATGCTGTACGACTCGGCGCCGACGCCGGTGCCGGCGAGCAGCGCGCGGATGTCGCGGAGGCGGCTCGGCGCGCCGTTGATCAGGTACTCGCCCTCGCCGCTGCGGTAGACGCGGCGCGTGATCCGCGCGACCGGCGCTTGCAGGTCGAACAGGTTGGTGGAGTTGTCGAACTCGAGGGTCACCTCGGCGGCGTTCATCGGCTTGCGGCCGGACGCGCCGTTGAAGATGACGTCGGTCATCTCCTTGCCGCGGAGCGACTTGGCGCTCTGCGTGCCGGTGACCCACTTGATGGCGTCCACCACGTTCGACTTGCCCGACCCGTTGGGCCCCACTACGCAGGTCACGCCGGCGTGGAAGTCGAGCCGCGTCTTGTCCGCAAAGCTCTTGAATCCGCAGAGTTCGAGGGCTTTGAGCATGGGAGGGTGGGACGCGGGTCGTGGGGCTTTGTGGCGTCGACTGCTTGCTGCGGGGGCTGTTGCGGCGCCGACCGGGCTCGGACGGGGGACCCCCTACGCCGGCCCCGCCGCTACTTCTTCCCGAACAGGTCGGGCATGGGGGTGGCCACCTTGTACGGCGCGGCGCCGGCCTCGTCGGGGGGGAGCTCCTCGTCGCCGGGGTGCAGCTCGCGTCCGGGCTCGGGCAGCGCGTCGACACGGAAGCGGCTGGAGAGCGCGCCGTCGCGTTTGGCCTGCCGCAGCGCCTGGACCACGTCCGGGTACGCGCCGCCGAGCTCGACGATGGTCCGCACCAGCGCGTCGACGGTCGGCTCGATCACCCGCTTCTGGGGCTCCTCGCCGGAGGCGATGCGGGTGACGATGATCTCGTCGCCGTACATGCCGTTGATCAGGATGTTCTTGCCGGCGTCCAGCACCAGCGGCGTCTGGAGGCGCTGGTTGGCGCCGAACACCACGACCTCCGGCCGGTAGCTGCGCGTGACGTGCACCATCGGCGGGCCGCCGACGTCCAGCACGTGGTAGCTGAAGCGGTCGCTCAG
Organism: Posidoniimonas corsicana; assembly: GCF_007859765.1. NCBI lineage: Bacteria > Pseudomonadati > Planctomycetota > Planctomycetia > Pirellulales > Lacipirellulaceae > Posidoniimonas > Posidoniimonas corsicana. The sequence goes on along the minus strand of NZ_SIHJ01000001.1, from coordinate 2,770,686 downwards.
ACGCTCGCCACGGACCAGCGGGTCGTTGGAGTTCATGGACCACAGCGCGCGGAAGGCGCCGTAGCGGGTTTCGGCGCTGGTGGCGTCCAGCAGCGACCGGAGCGCGTCGTACGCGACGATGTCCTCCATGGCGCCCAGCGCGGCGAGCGAGTTGATGCGCAGAGCCGGCTCGGTCCTCGCCGCCTCGGCGAGCGCCTCAACGGCGACTGTCTTGTCGAGGTAGGCGAGCGCCTCGGCGGAGTAGAACCGCACCTCGATGTCGTCGGACTTGAGGCCCTCCTCCAGGATCTCCACGGCCTGGTCGGAGCCGACCGCCTCGAGCCGCACTGCGGCCTTTGCAGTGGTGAGCGGGTCGAGCAGCTGCGTCTGCAGTCGGATGAGCCGCTCCTGCAGCTCGGTCGGCGACTCGTTGACCGTCACATTGCGGATCACCTTGATGTACCGGCCCACGTTTTCCTTGTAGCGGGGGTGCATGGCCAGCTCGACGTACTCGTCGGTCTTGGCGGTCGCGACGCCTTTGCGCTGGCCGTCGCGGTAGGAGTAGAAGCGGTCGTTGACGCTCTTGGCGATCGCCGTGGCGAGGCGGACCGACTGGTGCTTGCGGTCGATCATCAGGCCCATCGAGCGGGATTTCAGCGCGACGCCGCCGCCCAGGATGCGGCCGCGGGTCATCGTGTTCTCGCCGGCGTTGTCGGTCGCCACGCCGTCCACCAGCACCGGGCCCTCGCAGACCGCCAGCTCGTGGCCGGTGTGGAGCGAGTCGCCTAGCACGGCCATCTCGGACATGCGCGCCGGCAGCACCCATCCGCCCGCCAGGCTGGTCGCCTCGGTGCGGGTTGGGGTGCGGACCTCGATGTCAAACCGGTCGCCCTCCTGGATGCCCGGGGGCAGCAGGCCGAGGACCAGCACCAGCGCGTTGTCCGACTGCGACAGGTACTGGCTCGGTTGGGGGATCTGCCGCCGCTTCATCTCGTCCAGCAGCGCCGCGCGCTGCGCGGTGGGGGGGGGGTCGCCGCCGGTGCCGTCGAGGCCGGTGCAGAGCGAGATCGCCTCGACCTTCACGTAGTTGGCGCCCGTGGGGTGCGTGAACGTCGAGATGAAGTGCGCGTCCTCGTCGTCCACCAGCTCCTCGAGCGAGGTGTGCTGCTCCTTGGGACGCATCCACGTGCCGGCGCAGCCGGGCAGGCCGACGCCCAACAGGACGAGGAGGCGGATCAGGCGGATCTCCACTGCGCGGCGCATCATGCTCGGCGCTCCGGGTCGTAAACGGTGTCGTTTGCCGCGTTGCTTCCTGCGACGCGGGCCGCCCGGCCCAGCGCGCAGCATGCGCGCCGCCGAGCAAGCGGGCGGAGGGTAACGACTTACCCTAACCGGATCAAGACGCGTCCCCCCGGATGGCCGACGCGCGCCGCAAGCTGGCGCCGCTAGCGGCTACGGCGGGTCGTGCCCGCCGGGGTTCCAGGGGTGGCACCGCCCGATCCGCCGCAGGCCCCGCAGCGAGCCCCGCAGCGGGCCGTGCTTGAGCACCGACTGGATGAAGTAGGAGCTGCAGGTGGGCGTGAAGCGGCAGTTCTGGCCCAGCCAGGGGCTGATCAGCAGCTGGTAGCCGCGCGCCAGCATGACCAGCAGCGCGGTCGGCAGTATCTGCAGACCCGCCACCAGGAACAGCCAGAGCGGCCTCACGGCTTGCCCCGCCGGCTTCCGGGGGGGCGGGCCACCTTGGCCGCCAGCCGTTTGAGCGACGCCTGCACCACCGGCAGGGTTGGCTCCTGCCGCGAGCGGGGGATGCACACCAGGTCGATCGGGGGCAAATCGTGCTGCGACAAGCGGAACGCCTCGCGGAGGACCCGTTTCCAGCGGTTGCGGGTCACGGCGTTGCCGACCTTCCGCGACACGACCAGCCCCAGCCGGGGGCGCCCCAGCGGGTTGGCGAGCCCGTACACCACAAGCCGCCCGTCGGCGGCGCTGCGCCGAGCGGCGAACACGGCGTCAAACTCGGCGCTCTTGAGCAGGTGGGCCGACTTGGGGAAGGTCAGCGCTGGGGGGTTGGGGGTGTCCATCAGGGGCTAGCTCCGGGTCTCGTCGGACCGGCGGCGGGCGTCGATCGTGTCGGACGAATCGGCGCTCCTGGGCCCCGGCGGGTCTGCCCCGCGGTCGGGCGGGGGCGAACCGGGCTGCGGCCACTGTCGGGGCGGCGTGCGTTCGCGCACCACGCGGCGGACCCAGCGGGCGCCGACCATCGTCAGCCCGATCAGCGCCAGCCCGGTGAGCACCAGCGCCAGCAGGCTCATCAACACCGCCGCGCGCTCGGTAGGGGGGAGCTGCTCGAGCGGCGTTGCTTGTTCGTCCGCCTGGGCGAGGAGCAATGGCAAGTTCATCAGCGCCGCCTGGGGCTACCAGCGCAGGTTCGCGCGGGGGTTCTGGGGGTGACGCTCGGCGATCTCGGCGATCTGGCCGCGTTCTTCATCGGAGAGCCCCTCCGGCAGCGCGATCTGCAGCTCCACGTACAGGTCGCCGGGCGGCTTGCCCTCGGGACGCACGCCCTGACCCTTGAGCCGCAGCTTCTTGCCGCTGGAGGTCCCCGCGGGCACGCTCACCGACACGGCGCCGTGCGGCGTGGGCACGTCGATCTTGGCGCCCTGGACCGCCTCGGCGAGGGTGATCGGCGTCACCACGTCCAGCCGTGTGCCGCGGCGGGTGAACTCGGGGTGCGAGGCGACATGGATTGTCAGCAGGATGTCGCCGTCCGGGCCGCCGCCCGGGCTGGGCTCGCCCTGGCCCCGCAGGCGGATCTTCTTGCCGTCCTCGATGCCGGCCGGGATCTTCACGCTGATGGTCTCGGTCTTGCCGTTGGCGCGGCGGACGCTCAGCGCGGCCTCGCCCCCTTTGACGGCCGAGGAGAACGGCACGGTGATCTCGTGCTCCAGGTCGGCGCCCTTGCGCGGGGCGGTGCGTGGTCCGCCCGCGGCGCCGCCGCCCATCCCGCCGCCGAAGTGCTTGAACAGGTCGGCGAACCCGCCGCCGCCGGCCCCCGCGCCGCCGAACAGGTCGTTGAGGTCGACCTCCTCCGCGCCACCGCGGTAGCCGCCGCCGGGCCAGCCCTGCCGGCCGCCCCCCGGGCCGCCGGGACCGCCGCCCATGGACTCGAAGTTGGGGCCGAAGCGGTCGTACTGCTCCCGCTTCTTGGGGTCGCTGAGCACGTCAAACGCCCGCTGCACCTCCTGGAACTTCTCCTTAGCGGCGGCGTCCTTCGGGTTGAGGTCGGGGTGGTACTTGCGCGCCAGCTCCCGGTACGCCTTGCTGAGCTCGTCCGAGCTGGCCGAACGCTTCACGCCCAGGGTTTCGTAGTAGTCTTTGGCCATCAGCCGTTGGTTTTCTCGCGTGTTCGCCCACCTTGCTAGCCCCGGCCCCGCCGGGCCAGGCAAGGCTCCATTCTAGCGGTCCTCCCGGCCCGGGGTACCGCCGCCGGCATTGGATTTCCCACGCCCGCGGGGTACCCTGAACGATTGCGCGCGGCGGCCCAGCCGCCAGGCTATGGCCCCCGGATCCCACAACCCCCTCGCGTGCCCCGCATGACATCGCTGGCCACCCCCGAGACCCGTCCGACCGCCCCCGCGGGGCCCGCCATCCGGATCCTCGGGGCCCGCACGCACAACCTGCGGGACGTCAGCGTCGACATCCCCCGCAACAAGCTGGTGGTGATCACCGGCGTGAGCGGCAGCGGCAAGTCGTCGCTGGCGTTCGACACGCTGCTGGCCGAGGGGCAGCGGCAGTACATCGACTCGCTGAGCGTGTACAGCCGCCAGTTCTTCGACCAGATGCAGCGGCCCGAGGTCGACCTGATCGAGGGCCTGCAGCCTGCCGTGGCGATCGACCAGGGGGGCGGCAGCCACAGCCCCCGCAGCACCGTCGGTACGGTGACCGAGGTCTACGACTACCTCCGGCTCCTGTACGCACGCTCGGCCGATCTGGTTTGCGCCGAGTGCGGCGCCGCGATCTCGCAGCAGGAGCCCGAGGAGATCCAGCAGGTCATCGAGGGCATGCCGGAGCAGTCGCGGGTGATGATCCTCTCGCCGCTGGTGCGCGGCCGCAAGGGCCGGCACGCCGACGTGCTGGACCACGTGCGCAAGGCGGGCTTTGTGCGGGTGCGGATCGACGGCGTCACCTACCCGATTGAGGACGCGCCCGAGCTGGCGGCCGGCAAGAAGCACGACATCCAGGCGGTGATTGACCGGGTGGTGATCCGCGAGGGCATCACCGCGCGGATCGAGGAGTCCGTTCGGCTGGCCATCAAGAACGGCGACGGCGTCGTGCTGCTGGTGTACCAGACGCCCGAGAGCAAGCAGCAGGACCCGGACACCTGGCTGGAGCGGGTCTTCAACACCCGCTACGCGTGCCCGGACTGCAAGTCGGGCGTGGCCGAGGTCGAGCCGCGCACGTTCAGCTTCAACAGCCCCTACGGCGCGTGCCCCGGGTGCGCCGGGATGGGCGTCGACGAGGGGTTCGACCCGGAGCTGGTGCTGCCGGACCTGACGCTCTCGCTGGCGGAGGGGGCGGTGGCCCCATGGCGTGGCGCCACGCCGGCCGCCGCCAAGAAGCACGACGCCGCGCTCGCGCCGCTCCTTGCCGCCCGCGGCGTGGCCGCGGACAAGCCGCTGGACAAGTGGCCCGAGGGCGCCGTGCAGCGGCTCTGGACCGGCGACGGCGGCGAGTTCCCGGGGCTGCTCTGGCTGCTGGAGGAGGAGTACGCCACGACCAAACGCGCCGGCGCCCGGGAGAAGCTGTCCGCGTTCCGCGGCGGCGTGGTCTGCTCCGACTGCAACGGCGCCCGCCTGCGGCCCGAGGCGCGGTCCGCCCGCGTCGGCGGCATGGCGATCCACGAGCTGTCCCAGCTGCCGATCCGCGACGCGCTGGCGTTTGTGCAGGGGCTGGAGTTCGACGACGAGGCGGCGCCCGTCGCGGGGCCGCTGGTCCGCGAGGTGTCGCAGCGGCTGGCGTTCCTGGACAAGTCGGGGGCGGGCTACCTCACGCTGGACCGCGCGGCCAGCACGCTCTCGGGCGGCGAGCTGCAGCGGGTCCGGCTGGCGGCGGGCCTGGGCAGCGGCCTGGTCGGGGTGATGTACCTGCTGGACGAGCCTTCGGTCGGGCTCCACCCCCGCGACAACGACCGCCTGCTCGCCACCCTCCGCGATCTTCAGCGGCTGGGCAACACCGTGATTGTCGTCGAGCATGATCAGGCGCTGATGCGGGCCGCGGACTGGATCATCGACGTCGGCCCCGGCGCCGGCGCCCGCGGCGGCGCGATCGTGGCGGAGGGCACTCCCGAGCAGCTCGCCGCCAACGCGGACTCGGTCACCGGCCGGTACCTGGCGGGCGAGTCGATGGCCGACGCGCCCGAACGCCGCCGCAAGATCGTCAAGAGCCGGTCGCTGCGGCTGGAGGGCGCCACGCTCAACAACCTGCGCGGGGTCAGCGTCGACGTGCCGCTGGGAACGCTGGTCTGTGTGACGGGCGTGAGCGGCAGCGGCAAGAGCTCGCTGATTGTCGACACGCTCGCGCCGGCGCTCGCCAAGAAGCTCCACGGCGCGGTCCGCAAGCCGGGCCCGTACGCGTCGCTGCGTGGCGTCGCGACGCTGGATCGCGTGGTGGAGGTCGACCAGTCGCCGATCGGCCGCACGCCCCGCAGCAACGCGGCGACCTACACCGGCCTGTTCGACGAGGTCCGCCGCGTGTTCGCCAAGACGAAGCTTGCTCGGCAGCGCGGCTACAAGGTGGGCCGCTTCAGCTTCAACGTGAAGGGCGGCCGCTGCGAGGCCTGCCAGGGTCAGGGGCAGAAGAAGATCGAGATGAACTTCCTGCCCGACATGTACGTCACGTGCGACGAGTGCAACGGCGCCCGCTTCAACCGCCAGACGCTGGCCGTGAAGTACAAGGACAAGTCGATCGCCGACGTGCTGGCGATGCCGGTCGACGAGGCCCGCGACTTCTTCAGCGAGCACCCCGCCATCGCCCGCATCGTTGACGCGCTGCACGACGTGGGGCTCGGCTACCTGCCGCTGGGGCAGCCCTCCACCACGCTCTCCGGCGGCGAGGCCCAACGCATCAAGCTGGCCGACGCGCTGGCGGCCGCCAGCGCCGAGGGCGCCCCGTCCACCCACACGCTGTACCTGCTGGATGAGCCCACCACCGGCTTGCACGCGTACGACGTGGGTCGCCTGCTGGGCGTGCTGCAGAAGCTGGTGGACGCCGGCAACTCGGTGCTGGTCATCGAGCACGACCTGGACGTCATGCGGGCGGCGGACTGGATCATCGACCTCGGCCCCGAGGGGGGCGAGGCCGGCGGTCAGGTTGTCGCGACCGGCACCCCCGAGCAGATCGCTCGCTGCGACGAGAGCTTCACCGGCCAGTGGCTGGCGAAGGATTCGTAGCGGTCGGCCCAGCGGGAAACGCCGTGCTCTGCGTCCGTGGCGGCGTCTCGGGGCCCCGACTACATCTGGCCGAGAACATCGGCGGCCGCCTGGCGGACGTCGCTGTGGTCGTCGGAGCTGGCGATGGCCTGCAGCTGCGCCTTGAGCGGCGTGCCCGCCACGCCTAGGCGGCCGATCGCGTCGATCGTGTCGATCTGCAGCTGTGGGTCCTGGCTCTTGAGGCCCTGCTTCAGCACCTCGGCGGCCGCGGCGAGCTGCTCGCCCGAGGGCTGCATGCCCGCCAGCGCCCAGGCGGCGGCCAGCTTGTCGAACTCGTCGCTAGTGGACTTCATGAAGGCCGCCAGCTGGTCTCGCGCGGCGGCGGCGCCGCCGGTTTCGCGGAGGGCGTACAGGGCGCTGTGGCGGGCCGCCTGCGAGTCCTCCGCCAGGCCTGCGGCGATCTCGCCGCTGGCCGAGGCGGCCGCCGTGCCGATTGCGCCCAGCGCGAAGCGGATGCGGGTGGCCTGGTCGGGGGTGGCGTCCTTCAGCTTCGCGGCCAGCGCGTCAACGGCGGGGGCGGCGTCCGGACCCAGCCGGCCGATGACCTCGATCGCGACGTCCGCAAACTGCGGGTTGCTCAGCGCCGTGGTGGCGCGATCGAGCACCTTGTCGGCTCCCAGGTTGGCCAGACCCGCGGCGATGTTGGACTTCTGCGTGTCGCTGGCGCCCTGCAGCGCGGCCAGCATGGCGGCGGCCACATCCTCGGTCGGAGCGTTCAGCTTGTTCAGCCCAACGGCCGCGGCGTCGTGCACCTCGGGCCGGTCGCTCTTGAGACCTTCCGCCAGTTTCTTGAGCGCCGCCTGCTGGGCGTCAGGGTCGTTGGGGTGCAGGACCGCGATCGACCAGGTGGCGACCATCTGCTGGAACTCGCCGCCCTCGCCAGAGAGGCGACGCAGCAGTTCGGTGGAAGACTCATCGCCCAGCATCGCGAGCGTGTAGCACGCCGCGATCCGTTGCGAGTCGATTTCGGTTTCCGCGGCCAGCTTCTGCACGACCGGGGCCGCGTTCTGGGCCGGGTCGCCGATGGCGGCCAACGCGAGCATCGCCTGCTGCTGCACCAGCGGGTCATTCGAGCGGAGCAGCAGTTTGGTCAGCTCGCCGGAGGTTTCAGCGCAAGGGGCGCCGATCTCGGAGATCGCCAATGCCGCCAGGTAGGCCGACTTATCGTTCGCCAGGGCCTTCTTCAGCAGGGGGGTCGCGGCGCCGCCGGCGTCGACCAACGCCTCGAGCGCGTGGACCATCACGCTCTGCTGCTCCGACTGGAGGGCCTTCTCGAGGGCGGCGGCCAGCTTCTCGGGGCCGGGTTTGAGCTGCTTGAGGGTCTGCAGCGCGGTGCGGGCGACCCGTTCATCGGGGGAGCCGACCTTCGCCATGATGGCGTCGACCACCTCCGGCGACGTGTCGCCGATGCGGGTCAGGGCGATCATCGCGTGCACCTGCACGACGGGGTCTTCGTCCGAGAGCAGCTCGGCGATCGGTGCGGCTGCCGGCTTGTGCCCCAGGTTGCCTAGCGCGCGGGCGGCGCGCCAGCGCTGCTGGGGGTCGTCGCTGCTGAGGTAACCCGTCAGCTGCTGTGCCGACTCCGCCGACGGGCTGAAGCCCAGGTCGTCGATGGTTTCGTACGTGGACACGTCCGCGCGGAGCCCGGCGGGGGCGAGGGCCGCCAGGGCGGCAAACGTCAGAAGGAGGGAACGCAGCATAGGTGAACGCCTTGCGGGAGGGTGCTGTTCGGTCGGTGCGGGGCGGGCTACGAGAGGTTGGCGTCGAGCTCGCGGTCGAGTTTCAGCAGGAACCGGAGCGAGGGGCTCACCGCCTGCTGCGGGTAGTTCTCCTTGTCGGCGGTCACCGCCATGCGGAACTCCTTGATCAGCTTCTTGGCCTCGAGGTAGTCGGGGCCCGCCAGCGCGCCCTCCTGGGCCTGCTTCTCGAACAGCTTGGCCAGCGGGTCGCGGTACTCGGAGAAGCTGTCGTCGGCTAGCACCATGGGCCACTTGATAGCGCCGGTGGTCGGGTCGAGGTCCTCGGACGTAAGGCTGGTCAGCATGTTCCGCTGGCGGACCTTCTGGCGGTGCTGGTTCTCTTCGTACCGCTTCTGGGCGGTGTTCTGCTCGTAGATCTTCTTCTTCTCCCAGTACGTGTTGGTCGCCTGGATCTGGTTATCCAGGTTCTGGGAACGCGCCTGACCCATGTTGATGGCGGCCTCCGAGTTCAGGAGGTTCTTCACGCCCTGAGACCGCATCATGTCCGACTCGCCGCGGGCGTAGCTCTCGCCGGCGGTCGAGGCGTGGTAGCCCCCGCCGTAGTAGCCGCCGTAGTAGCCGCCATACGGCTGCGCCACGGCGACGGTTGCGGGCAGGGCGGCCGCAAGGGCGGCGAGGAGGAGGCTGGTTCTCGCTGAGAATCGCATGGCAAGCCTGTCGGATTTCGTAGAAATGGCGGAGCCTCTAGTGTAATTCAGACTTCCGCGAGTATAGCGCCGCGGGGGGCCGGTTTCCAGCATTTCCGGGCTAGAACCGCTCGAACACGGTCGCGATCCCCTGCCCGGCGCCAATGCACATGGTCGCCAGCCCCAGCGAAGCGTCGCGGTCGGCCATGGCGTGCAGCAGGGTCGTGGCAATCCGGGCGCCGCTGGCCCCTAGCGGGTGACCGATGGCGATCGAGCCGCCGTTCACGTTAACCCGGTCCAGGTCCAGCTCCAGGGCCCTGGCGCAGGCCAGCGCCTGGGCCGCGAAGGCCTCGTTGAGCTCGATGAGGTCGATGTCCGCCAGCTTCAGCCCGGCCCGCTTGAGCGCCTTCTTGGTGGCCGGCACAGGGCCCGTGCCCATCACGCAGGGCTCCACCCCGGCGACCGCGGTGGCCAGCACCCGGGCCATCGGCGTGAGCCCCAGGTCCTTGGCCCGCTGCTCGGACATCACCAGCAGCGCGGCGGTGCCGTCGTTCAGCGGGCTGCTGTTGCCCGCGGTGACGGTGCCGATCTTGGGCATGAACGCCGGCTTGAGCGAGGCGAGCGCCTCGAGGCTGGTGTCGGCGCGGACGCACTGGTCGCGGGAGATCAGGGCCCGCTCGCCGGACTCGTCGCGTCCCCACGTGGGGACGATCTCCGCCTGCAGCCGGCCGGCGTCGTACGCGGCGACCGCCTTCTGGTGGCTGGCCAGCGCGAAGGCGTCCTGGTCCTCGCGGCTGATCCCGCCGGTCTGGGCGAGGAACTCGGCCGTGACGCCCATCATCAGCGCCGCCTTGCTGGTGCGGTGGAACAGCGCGGGGTTGATGTCGATGCCGGCGTCCATCGGGAAGTGGTGCATGTGCTCCAGCCCGCCGACGATCTGCACGTCCTCCGCGCCGGCGGCGATGGCGTGCACCGCCTGGTTGAGCGCCTGCAGGCTGCTGCCGCAGAGCCGGTTGACCGACGCGCCGGCGGCGGTGAACGGCAGGCCGGCCATGATCGCCACCAGCCGGCCCACGTTCAGCCCCTGCTCGCCCTGCTGCTGGGTGCAGCCGAGGATTACGTCCTCGACGGCCGTGGGATCGACGCCGGTCCGCTCGACGAGCGTCCGCACCAGGTGGACCGCCAGGTCGTCGCTGCGCACGTCGCGGAACACGCCCCGCTCGGGGTGGGCGCGGCCAATCGCGGTGCGGCAGGCGTCGATGATGACGGCGGACATAGTTGGAAGCTGGTAGTTGAGAGTTAGGTGTTGGTTGGCCGGCGGCTAGCTCAGAGGATGGTTTCTTTCTCTCCGCCGGTCGAGTGCGACAGGTCGTAGAACTTGCCGCCGTCGGCGGCGACCTGGGTGAGTAGGGCGGTGGGGCGGAAGCGTTCGCCGAGCGGCTCCAGCGGCTTCAGACGCTCCAGGATCGCCGCGGCGCCGATGGTGTCGGCCCAGTGGAACAGGCCGCCCTTGTGCGGGGGGAAGCCGATGCCGAGGATCAGCGCCAGGTCGACGTCACGCACGTCGGCGGCCACGCCGTCTTCGACCGCGCGGGTCGCCTCGAGCAGCATCGGCAGCATCAGCCGGTCGACGATCGGGGCGTCGACCTCGGCCCGCCGGCGGTCCTCGTCGATGAGCTTGGCGGCCTCGTCGCTCGGGACCCCCTTGGGCGGCTTGCCGGGCTTGGCGGAGGGGTAGTCGAAGAAGCCGCGTCCGTTCTTCTGGCCCAGCCGCCCGGCCTCGACCAGCCGCTCGACGATGGTCGCCGGCACGACGCGGTCGGGGAACGCCTCGAGCATCACGCCGCCGGCGTGCAGGCAGGTGTCCAGCCCGACGACGTCGTACAGCGTGATGGGGCCCATCGGCATGCCGAAGTCCTTGGCGGCCCGCTCCACGTCCTTGATCGGGACGCCCTCGCTGACCAGCAGCGCGGCCTCGTTCATGTACGGCAGCAGCAGGCGGTTGACCAGGAAGCCCGGCCCGTCGTTGACGATGACCGGCGTCTTGCCCAGGCGGCGGGCGTAGTAGGCCATCGCCGCGATGGTCGCCTCGCTGGTGCGCTTGCCGCGGATCACCTCGACCAGCGGCATCTTCCGCACCGGGTTGAAGAAGTGCAGGCCGCAGAACCGGTCGGGGTGCGCCAGGCCCTCGGCGAGCTGCGAGATCGGGATGGTCGATGTGTTGGAGCAGAGGATGGTGCGCTCGCCGAGGTGCCGCTCCAGCCGCTCGAACAGCTGGTGCTTCACCTCGAGGTTCTCGACTACCGCCTCGATGACGATGTCCGCCCAGCCGAGTTCGGCGTCGGACAGCGCGGCGTCGACCAGCGCGGACCGCTCGATCGCCAGCTCGGCGTCGACGCTCTTGGTCTGCTTGTTGTACGACGCCTCGCGGACCACGCCGGAGATGCCGGCCAGCAGCGACTCCTCACGCATGTCCGACATCGACACCGCGATGCCGCGCTTCACGTTGGCCGCGGCGATGCCCTGGCCCATGATGCCGGCGCCGATCACCGACACCCGCCGCGCGTGCTGCCAGTGTTCGGAGCTCTCGTCGGGCGACTGCCGCGACCCGACGTCGGTCTTCTTCGCGCGGTCCTGCAGGAAGAACACGTTCAGGAGCGACCGGTTGACCGGCGAGCCGAACAGCGGCGCGAACCGCTGCGACTCCATCTCGCACGCCGCCTCGAGGTCGACCTGCGACGCCTCGAGCATCAGCTCCAGCGCCGCCAGCGGCGCCGGGTAGTGCCCGCCGGTCTGGCCCTGGATGTACGCGCTGGCCGTGGCGCCCAGGAAGCCGAGCTCGGTGGGGTCGATCGTGATCGGGTCCGACCAGGCCTTGCGGTCCGCCAGGTAGTCGCCGCTGTCCGACTCGGCCGCGACCATCCGCCGCGCGGCGTCGATCAGCCCCTCCGCGTCGGACACCAGGTCCTCCGCCAGGCCGAGCTTGGCCGCCTCGTGGGCGCCCACGGACTCGCCGCCGGTGACCAGCTCGACCGCGTTGGAGAGCCCGATCATCCGCGGCGTGCGGGCGGTGCCGCCCCAGCCGGGAAACAGGCCGAGTTTGACCTCGGGGAAGCCGAATTGTGTCTTGCTGCTGGTGGTCAGGATCCGGCGGTCGCACCACACGGCCAGCTCGGCGCCGCCGCCGACGCAGATGCCGTCGATCGCGGCGACCGTCACGTAGCCGCAGGTCGCCAATCGGCCCAGCAGCTGCTGCCCGCGTTGCGACACCCGCTGCACCTCCTCATCGGACTGGTCCAGCCCGGCGGCGAACTCGGTCAAATCGGCGCCGGCGATGAAGATGCCCGACTTCGCGGACACGAACACCAGCCCGCTGACCCCCGACCGCTTGTCCAGCGCGTTGAGGTGGCCCTCGATCTCGTCCAGCACGCCGCTGGAGAGGAGGTTGGCGCTGCTGCCCTGGCGGTCGAGCGTGATCACCGCCAGGCCATCGTCATGGACGGCCAGCGAGGTGTGAGAAGAGCCTGACATACGGGAAGAATACACCGCACCCGCCCCCCGGGCTACTGAGGGTCGGCGGCGGGACGCGGCGCGGGCGGGGCGTTAACCGCCGCCGCGGGAGCATTCGGAATAACCGGCGCCGGCCGCGTGTTGACACCCAACGCGCCCGCCGGGATCCTGGCGCCATGACCGAACCAGGCCCCCAAGATCACCCGCCCGCACGCCCGTGGGCCTTCCCCGCCCTGCTGGCGTTGGTGCTGGCGTTGGTGGTCGGTTGGCGGCTGCTGCCCTTCGATCGGCCGGCCCCGGCGCCGCCCGTCCAGCCGCTGGCCGGCGAGGTGGAGCCGCTGCCGGGCGAGGTGGAGGTGGTGGTGCAGATCGACGAGACGACGCTTGACCAGCAGCACGTGCCGCCCACCGGCGGCACTGTGCTGGCGGTGCTGCAGGCCGCGGGCGGCGAGTCGCCCGCGTTCGTGCCGGAGGTGCGGGGCGAGGGCGCCGGGGCGTTCGTGCTGTCGGTGGGCGGCGTCGCGAACGAGGGCGCCGGCGGCCGCAACTGGACGTACTCGGTCAACGGCCAACCGGGCGACCGCAGCGCGGCGATCGCCCCGGTCAAAGACGGCGATCGCGTCTTGTGGAAGTTCACGCCGCCCGAGTAGGATCTGGGGTCGGCGCCGCGGCTAGTCCGCCGGCCCGCTCACGCGATTCTCGGACTTTCTGGAGCCTCTGCCCGTGCGGGACAAGAAGACAACGGACCTCGTCATTTTCGGGCTGCTGGTGGCGATCGGCGTCGCGGGGCGGTGGGGTCAGCCGGACTGGTGCGTCACGCCGATCGCGGCCGTGACCCTGCTGGCGGGCTACTGGTTCGGGCGTCCGGCGGTCGCGGCGGTGGTGCCGCTGCTGGTGATGCTGATCAGCGACCTCGCGCTGGACGGGTACCAGAACTTTGGCGTGATGGCGTTGGTGTACCTCGCCATGGCGGCCCCGGCGGTGCTGGGCGTGTGGCTGCGCACCGGCGATGGCGTCGGCTGGTGGGCCAAGCTGGTCACCTGCTCGCTGATCCCCGCCACGGTGTTCTGGCTGACCAGCAACTTCGCCGTGTGGGCCTGGTCGACGCAGCCGTACTACGAGAAGACCCTCGGCGGCCTGCTGCAATGCTACACGATGGCGGTGCCGTTCTTCGGCCGCATGATGGCCGGCGACCTGGCGTTCACGCTGGTGCTGTTCGGCGCGATGCTGATGGCGGGCGCCGGCCGCGTGGTGAAGAGCCGCGTCGCGACCTAGACGCAGCGCAGCCTCATCAGCCGCGGGGCGTTGGCCCCCGGTCTACGAGGATGACGAGCCGCCAATTCCCGGGCAGGCGGCGGCGTCAGGAAGCCGGACGCCAACGCGTTCCGGCTGATTCCAGGGCGCCGGATTAGATACCGACGGCACGCTAGTTGGCGCCTAGCAGCTCTTCCTCTTCCACCACGGGGGCGTCGGAGGCCTTGCAGCCGGCCACGCTGTCGATCTGGTCGGCCATCGCCCGCACGCTGTCGGTCACGTCCAGGTCGATGTTCGAGTTGTCGTTGGCGGCGGTGATGGCGCTCTGGGCGGCGGTCTCGATGGCGGTGATCGCCGTGGCGTCCTGGCCGGCGAGCGGCTTGACCGCGGTCAGGCCCGCCTTGAGCTGCTCGAGCTGCGCGGCCAGCCCCTTCCGCTCGTACACCCAGCCGTTCTCGTCGGCGCGGTAGCGGTCGGATTTCTCCAGCGACGACGACATGCGTCCCCGGCTGCGCTGCAGGTCGACAAACTTCTCCGCGGCCTCACGCTCGTACGCGCCGATCGTGCAGGCGAGGCTCTTGACCGCCCCGACCGTGCTGTTGGCGACCGCCGGCGGCACGCCCTCGGTGTTCATCTTCTCCAGCAGCATCGCGGCGGCGCTGCGGGCGCCGAGGTCGGCCTTGGTGTCGGCGATCAGCTTGGCGATCGCGTCGACGAACACGCCGTCCTTGCCCGCCACGCCCAGGTTGGCGATGGCGCTGGCCGCCTGCAGCTTGATCCAGTACTGCACGTCACGGGTGGTGCCGGGGCGGAACTCTTGCTGGTCGACCGCCTCGAGCAGCATCATGGCCGTGGCCCGCTTCTCGTTGGCGCCCAACGCGGCAAAGTGCTTGGTGTGACGCTCCAGCCCGATCAGCGCCGCGACCTCAAGGTAGGTGGGGAACTGGTCACGCTTCTGGATGATCACGCACAGCAGCTTGTTGGCGGCGCCGAGCGGAACCGCGGCAGTGTCGTTTTTCGTGGCGTACTTCTCGTCGAGCAGGCCGAGCGTCAGCACGGCGTTGTACTTCAGCGGGGCAGGGAACCGCCCGGCGGCGACCCCCTTGGCCCAGTTGTACGCCTTCTTGGTCAGCTCCTGCTGAACCGACGGGTGCGAGCCCCAGATATACCGATCGAACAATTCCGTCCGCATCTTCGCCAGGTTGCCAAGCGACTCGGGGTCGGTCTTCAGCATCTCCGGGAAGTAGTAGCGGTCGAAGTACTGGTCGAACACCTCCTTGTCAGCGCCGGTGATCGGGGCGTTGGTCCAACGCTGGATCGTGGTGCCTTTGCGGGCGAGCTGCCGCATGTTGATCTCGTCGTCTTGGGCGTAGGCAGGCGCCGCCGTCAGCACGACGCAGACGGCAAGCAGGCCCAGGACGGCACGCAGGTAGCGGGGAGCAGGCACAGTCGAAACTCCGCGAGGAGGTTGGGTTTGTCGAGAGGGTCACCGGCCCCGCCCGGGGCACGCGGTGGGCGTCCACGCACTGGGTTCGTCCCCCAGGCGGATCACTATTGCGGCCTCGGCCCCTGTCCGGCGGGCGTTTTGATGAGCGCAACTAACCTCCACACTAGCAAGGGGTTGCGAAAAATGTCAAGCTGCCAGCGGCAGACCCACCCGATTCTTCCCTACAACCAGGACAGAACGCCCGTGACGCTGCTCTACCGACACCCCGACTTCCTGCAGCACGACACCGGCCGCCACCCCGAGAACGCCGGCCGGCTGCGGGCCATCGACGAGCGGCTCGACCAGTCCGGCCTGCCCGGCCGCTGCTCGACGCCCGAGTGGGCGCCGGCCACCCTCCAGGAGCTGCTGCGGGTGCACACGCCCGGCCACCTGGACGCGCTGGACGCCCTAGCCCACCGCGGCGGCGGCCAGGTGGACTCCGACACGGTGGTCAGCCCCGCCAGCATGGACGTCGCGCGGCTGGCGGCCGGGGCGGCGACCGACGCGGTGCGGCGGGTCGTGGCGGGCGAGGACCGCACGGTGCTGTGCATCGGCCGGCCCCCGGGCCACCATGCCACGGCCGACCGTGCGATGGGGTTCTGCCTGCTGAACCACGCGGCCATCGCGGCCCAGGCGGCGGTCGCCGAGCACGGGCTCGACCGGGTGCTGATCATCGACTGGGACGTGCACCACGGCAACGGCACGCAGGAGCTGTTCTACGGCGCGTCGCACATCGGGTACTTCTCGATCCACCGCTGGCCCTTCTGGCCCGGCACCGGCGCCGCCGACGAGACCGGCGCCGGCGACGGCCTGGGCGCCACCCGCAACCTGCCGGTCGAGATGGGCGAGTCACGCGACCGGTTTCTGTCGTACTTCGCGCGCGAGCTGGAAGCGTTCGCCGACCAGATCAAGCCGCAGCTGGTGGTGCTGAGCGCCGGTTTCGACGCGCACCGCGCCGACCCGGTCGGCTCGCTCGGCCTCGAGACCGAGGACTTCGTCAGCCTAACGCAGACTGTGAAAGATGTCGCCGCCGCGCACGCGGGCGACCGGCTCGTGAGCCTGCTCGAGGGCGGCTACAACGCGCCGGTGCTGGCGGAGTGCGTCGCTGTGCACCTGGAGGAGTTGTTGGATGCGTAGGTAGTACGTCGGTCACATGTGCGACGAACGCCCGTTCATCGGATTGTGGCACTGTGACTCGGCAATGCCAACTGCTTCAGCGTCTTGAACTGGCTCTGATTCGGCTAAGACCGCTACGTCAGGCACAGCCAGCTTAAGTGGCTGACTAGCGCGCTGGTGGTGCGGATCAGGGCCCGTCAGGGCGCCATGCCCACACGCTAATGAGTGTGGGCATGGCGCTGGCTTCTCAATTTCCAGTCGTTAGTAGGAGTATTTCGAGACCGCTGCCGCATCTCGCAAGTAGAACATCCCGTTCTCGATGTAGAAGTCGCCTCCCTCAAGCACACACTCCGCAAGGTGCCCGTACAAGTCACTGCCCTTCGACCCCGCCAGTATGCTGATGAGGTAGTGTCGCGCGAACGTTCTCATAAACGGCGAGTACTCGGGATGCGATTGCATCCAGGTTTCAACGCGAGCCTCTAATGTTGGTGACAGTGTCGTAGTACCGGCCGAGATGTCAGGCAACGACGGACTTCCGGGAAACTGCCGTTCCTTTTGGATTAAGTACGAGTACACACTGGAGGCGTACTGATGAGCCTTGGCGTAATCGAAAGGACACCTTGACGCCTCGAGAGCCGCCATAGCAGCCTCTGCTTCGTGGACTCCCATTCAAGACTCCTTGGCGACAGGCGCCTTAAACGCCTTCCTCGAACTCACCCATCCCACAACCACTCCAGCGCCTGCGGCAGCGTCTGCTGTTTTGCGGCGCGGTCGCAGTGGCGGGCGCCACGGCAGAACACGAACTGGTACGGGTACTCCTTAGCGGCCAGCACGCGGGCCATCCGCTCGTTGGCCAGCACCCAGTCGTGCATTCCGTCACGCATCACGTTGGGGTTCAACAGGTCGCGGTCGCTGACCTGCAGCCAGATGCGGAGCGGCTTCTGGGGGCTCTCGGGGATAATCCGCTCGTGGTAGTCCCACGCGCCGCCGGGCGTGTCGGGGTTCCAGGGCCACTGCTGGTTCACGTACGTGCCGGAGTAGCTGAGCACGCGGCGGTACAGGTCGGGCCGGAACCAGGCCATCGTGAACGCGCAGGCCGCGCCGGAGCTGCAGCCCATCGTGGCGCGGGCGTTGGGGTCCTTGGTGATTTTTACTTTGCACTCACGCTCGACGAGCGGCAGCACCTCGCTCTCGACGAACTCGGCGTACTGGGCGGAGAGGGTGTCGTACTCCAGGCCGCGCTGGCTGCCCTGGGCGTCGCCGCCGCCGTTGCCGATCGACACCGCGACCATCGCCGGCACGCGGCCCTCGGCGATGAGGTTGTCGAGCGTCGTGAAGAGCAGCGGGTCGGGGCCGTCGGCGCCGACGATCAGCGGCGCCGGCTGGTCGCGGTCGAGCTGCCGCGGCACGTACACCTCGACCTGGCGGGTGTACGGTGCGTCGTGGCTGGTGGTGACGATCAGCCGCGCGGGGTTCTCCGGGTCGGGGGTGCCGAAGGTCCCCCGGCGGCGGGCGATGCCGGGGTAGATCTTGCTGTCGGCCGACTCCATCGTGAGGCGGAACACCTCACCCTGCGGCACGCCGGGCCGCTTCTTGGCCGCTGGGGCGACCTGATACTCCGGGCCGATGACAAAATTGCCCACCGCGTCCACCGGCGGGACCTGCCCGGGGCCCAGCGTGGTCATCTCCAGCGGGCCGTCGGCATCGGGCTGCCGAGCCGGTTGGGCCAGCGCCGCGCCGGACGACGTAGCGATGAGGAGCGAAGCAGCAGCAAGCGAACGGAGCATGGCGGTCGGTGGGCTGAGGAGGCGAGGAGGTTCGCCACCAGCGTACACTAACCGCGTCGCGGCTGCCTGGCTGGGCCGGGAAGCGGCCTGAGATTCGGACTCCAGCGGGCGCGGGCAGCAGGGGGCGCCGTTGACGCCCGATCTTCACCCGGTGTTTGGGTGGCGGGGGCGCTCCGCGGTAGCGGAAGCCCCCGACCGTGGGAGGCCGGTGGTGGGTACATCGCGGGGGCTTCCCTTCGGGATCGCCCCCGGCGCCCGCACCCGATACTGGGTGGTTGATGCCGCTCAAGGCGCGCGGGCTACTCGTCGCCGAACACGCGGGTGCTTTCTTCCTTGCGGACCGGCTGGGCGAGGTCGTCCGAGGCGACCTCCACCACCAGGCGGTGGTCGCCGGGCTGGGCGCCCTGCACGCGGACCTTGAAGGTCATCTCGGCCCGGGGCGCGAGCTGGCGGATCGGCTCGAACTGCACGCCGCCCGCCTGGATGCGGTGGCGGGCGTCGCCCGCGGCGGAGACGATCCGCATGCCGGCCGGCGCGGCGGCCTGCACGCGGACGTTGGTGGCCGCCTTGGTGCCCTGGTTCGCGACGCGGATCTCGTACTCGGTCTCGCCGCCGACCTCGATCGGGTCCTCGAGGTCGAGCACGGTGAACTTGAGCGCGGCGATGCCCTCGACGGCGGTCTGGTGGATCGCCTCGTCGGACAGGCCGTTCTGGGCCTCGCCCTTGATCTGCAGCTGCTGGTCGCCGGCGGCGACCGGGATGGTGGTCAGCTCAACGGCGCCGCTCTCTCCGGAGGGGAGCTCGGCCAGCGACCAGTACACGGCGTGGCTGGTGGCGTCGTACTCGCCGAGGTTGTTTGCTTTGACGAACTTCATGCCGCGCGGCAGGCGGGTCACCAGCCGCAGGTTGTGCGCGGGCGCGGTGCCGGGGTTGCCGATCTTCACTGTGTACGTGGCCGGCCGTTCGAGGAACCGCTTGGCGGGGCCGTCCACCGCCACCTCGAGCGCCGGGGCGACAACCTCGAACTCGACCTGCTGGTCGACCTGCAGGTTGCCGTCCGCCTGCGCGGTGAGCACGTTGACCACCTTGCCGGGCCTCTCGGCGAGCATGTTGAGCTGCAGGCGGCGGGTCTCGCCGGCGCGGAGCGTGCCGACCTCGAACTCGAGGGTCGGGCCCGCGGCGTGGCGGAGGTTCTCGGGCACGTTCTCGAGGATCATCACGCCGGTGGCGTCGCCGGTGCCGGGGTTCTTGATCTCGATCTGGATCTGCTGCTCCTGCCCGACCAGCACTTGGCTGGGCGCGGTCATGCGGATTGCGAGCTGGGGACGCGTGCACTTGGTCTGGACGGACGCCTCGGCGGCGAAGCTGACGGTCGCCACGCTGCCGATCTGGCCCTCCTCCATCGGGGTCATCTCGATGGCGAGGGTCTTCTCTTCGCCGGGCGCCATCTCGCCGAGTTCCCACACCAGCTCGTCGCCGGCGGACTGCGCCTGCGGCGTGGTGGAGGTGAGCTGCACGCCGGCGGGGGCCTGGTCGCGGACCACCACCTGCTTCGCCGGCCGCTGGCCGACGTTGCGGACCTTGATCAGGAACTTGCACGGCTTGCCGACCTGGATCTCGGCCGGTGCGAACTTCTGGATCGCGAGGCTCGGCTGCTGCCGGCCCTCGAGCGCCCGCTCGCCCGGGCGGCCGGCGCCATCGGCGGGCAGGCCGCCGCCGAGGCTGTCGACGGGCGCGGTCATCGTGTGGGGCTCGGCCGGGTACGCCGCGTCCTGCGGCGGCATCGGCGTCGAGTACAGCGGCTCCTCCTGCGGAGCGCTGCGGGCGGTGAGCACGGAGTGCGAGTCGGCGTCGGCCATCGGCAGGCCGGCGGGGGCCTGCTCCGGCTGGCGGAGCGGGTTGGGTTCGGTGGGCGGCTGGTCCAGCAGGTCCTGCTCGAACGGCGCGGCGCCGATCGGGGCGGGCTCGCTCAGCGGCGCCATCTCTTCGCTCTCCTGCGGCAGCGCGTCGAGCGGGCCGCCGACCGGCTGGGCGGTGTCGGCGGGCGGCAGGCCGAGCGGGGTCGGCGGGAGGTCGTCGATCGGCTCAACCGCGGCGACCGGCACCACGCCAGAAGCCTGGTCGGCCGCGCCGAACGCGGCCACAGCGCCGGGGGGGGGGCCGATCTGGTCGGATGCGCCGGCGTCGGCAAACGCCTCGCGGGCCGGGGCGGAGCCGGCGTTGTCGGTGGTCGGGGCCGGGCGGAGCGGGTTGCCCTCCGGCAGGCCGGCCGGCGGGAAGTCGGGCTCGAGGTCGTCGTACGAGGGGCTCTGGCCGCGGGCGATCGGCTGGTCGTCGGCGGCAGCGGCGAGCGGCCCTTCGCTGCCCATCGGAGGCAGCGGCGGCGCGGAGACGGCGTAGCGGTCATTCCCAGCGGGCGCGGGGGGGAGGGCCGCGGGCTCCTGGGGCGGCGCGGCTGGCAGTCCGGCGGGCGGCTGGTTCAGCGCGGCCAGCGGGTTGCTGCTGGGCACCTCGGGGGCGCCGTCGGCCCAGGCCTCGACGGCCTCGTCCAGCGTGGCGGCGGCGACCTGCGCATCGGCCTGCGTCGGCGCTGACGAATCTATCAGCGTGTATCCGCCGTAGCCCCCTCCGCCGAGGACGCCGGAGGCGAGCAGTGTCTTCGCGAGGGTGCTAAAACGCTTCGTGCGCTGCGACATGGGAGTCTCTTGACCGATCACGGGTTTGGTAGTCGGGCGGCGTCATGCCGCCGTGGGGCTGGCGGGGGCGCTGGGCAGAGCCTGCGCACGCCGATCGCCAGCGCGGTGAATACCAAAACCAGCCAGGGCCGCAAAGGGCGATTGGCCGATCGGAAAAGCCTAGGGGTCGCGACACAGCGGCCGCTGTCGCTGCTAGCGGACGTGCGACAGCGCCATCAGGCAGTAGGCGGTGACCAGATTGGGGTCGCTCTCCAGCCAGCGGTCGTTCGGGTTGACCCACGCGCCGTCGGCCCGCTGGGCGTCGGCCAGCTTGGCCACCAGCTCGGCCCGCCAGTCGTGGGCGGCGCCGTCGGTCTCGACCTTGTCGACGCCGATTGCGCCCAGCGCCTTGGCGAACACCTGGTAGTAGTAGAACTGACCCTGGGCGCCCATGCCGGGGTTCTCGTCCAGGGTGTAGTGCTTCTGGATCCAGTCGTAGGCGGCTTTGACGCGGGGGTCGTCCTTGTCGACGCCGGCGAAGATCATGCTCTTCAGGCCGGCGTAGGTCATCGATCCGTAGCTCCGCAGGCCGCCCTCGGGGGTGTCGCCGGCCTTGCTCTGGCCGCCGGCGGCGACCGTGTAGTAGAAGCCGCCGTCGTCGATCTTGGCGGCGAACTCGGTGGTGTTGTACTCGGTCTCGAGGTTCTGGCACCGGCTCACAAACACCAACGCCCGCTGCATGGCCGGGTCGTCGGCGCCGGCGCCCAGCTCCTTCAGCGCGTCGATCAGGAAGCTGGTGTTGGACAGGTCGGGCCGCTCGCTGCCGCCGTAGCCGGCGCCGCCGTAGTACATGCTCGCGGTGTCGTGTCCCTCCTCGCCGTCCCACTGCAGCTTCTTGAGGAACCTGTCGGCGCCGGCCAGCAGCTTGTCGTAGCGGCCGTCCTTGTTCGCCTTGGTCAGGCACATGACCGACAGGCAGGTCTCGTAGTTGCGGTGGTTGGAGCCCTCCAGGTAGATGCCGCCGTCCGGCTTGGCGAAGCCGACGATGTACTTGAGCGCCTTGCTCACCACCGGGTCGCTCGGCGTACGCCCGTGGCTTAGCAGGGCCTCGGTCGCCAGCGCCGTGATGGCGGGGCCGGTCTGCGAGGTCCACGAACCGTCCTCGGCCTGCGAGCCGGCGAGGAACTGGATCCCCTTGCCGACGGACGCTTCGTACTGCTTCTGGGCCTCCGGCGGCAGCTCGGCGGCGGGGGCCGACGCGGCTGAGAGGGACATGGCGACCAACAGCATCGCGCGGACGGGGGTGAGCATTGGGTGACTGCCTTGGTGGTGAGGATGGTGCCGGCGGCGCGGACGCCGCCGGTTTGTGTTAGTAGAGGTAACCCCGTCGGCCACGCTGACGGCTGTGGCTTGGGACGCCGAAAAGGTCGACACGCAAGTCGCGCGGCGCGACACCCTACCCGCCGTAGGCGATCCAGGCCAGCACGCCGATCCAGCCGACCCAGGCGATCGCCGCCGCCGCCAGCATCGCCGGCCGCCGCCGGGGGGGCGCCGGTCGGGCCGAGGGGTCGGCGTCGGTCACTGCGAGTTGCCCTTGCTCGGCTGCAGGGTCTGGAACACGGACTGGGTGGCGAAGCCCGACTCGAAATCGAACACGTCCTGGAAGTCCTCGCGGCGGTCGGACTCCGTCTTCCGCATCTGGCCGATGTCGATCAGGTTGAACACGATCTCTCCGAAGTCACCGGTGTTGGTGACGCCCCAGTGCTCTAGCACACTGCGTGCCAGCAGGCCGTACTGCTCTAGCGCGTAGCGGCGGATCGCCTCGCAGAGCTCTTGCCCGGTGACGTGGCGGTCGTCCTGGTCGTCGTCGGGGTCGAACGCTTCGTCGCCCGCGGCTTCGGCAGGCTCGTAACCCTCCGACAGCGATTCGGAGTCGAACGTCTCGCCGGGGGCCGACGGCTGCGCGCTGCCCAGGTTCATCTTCTCCTGGCCGTACTTCAGGGCGTCGAACACGAAGACGTACGAGTCGAAGTGGTACCGCTTGTCGCGACGCAGCAGTTCGGCGAGTGGGTGGGTCGAGTCCAGCATGGGGGCCAGCTAGGGTTGGCTTGTCAGTCGTTGTCGTTGGGCGGGGGTGGGGTGTTGTCGTCTGCCGGGGGCGTGCCGCCGGTTTCTGGCTGCTTGCCGTCGGCCGCGGGCTGGCCCGCGTCGGCGCCGGGGGGCGGGGCCGGCTTGTCGCCGCGGCTCTGCCGTTTGGGGCGCCGCCCGTCACGCCGCCCCTTCTGTTTTTCGTCGGCCGGCGCGTCGGCCTCGTTCTCTGGGGATTTCTGTTTCGGCTTCGCCTCGCCCCCACCGCCGCGTGGCGTTACCGACAGCACCTGGCTCTGGTCGATCACGATCCGCCGCGAGTCTTCGGTCTCGATCAGCAGTTGGCCGGCCAGGATCTCTTGCGAGAGCACGCGTCCCTTCCCCTCGCGGGTCAGGACCTCGGCGCCCACGCGTGGCAGCTCGCGTTGGATGTCGCGGTAGGTGTCGTACTCGTAACGCAGGCAGCACTTCAGCCGTCCGCAACGCCCCGAGATCTTGGTCGGGTCGAGGGTCGCCTTCTGCAGCTTGGCCATCTTCATCGACACCGGCGGCATCTCTGACAGGTGGGTGTTGCAGCAAACGGGTTTGCCACAGTCGCCGTAATCGGCCAGCAGCTTCGCCTCGTCGCGGACGCCGATCTGCCGCATCTCGATGCGGGTCTGGAAGTCCTTCGCCAGCACCTTCACCAGCTCGCGGAAGTCGACGCGGTCCTCTGCTAAATAATAGAATATTACGCGTTCGCCGCCGTAAAGGTGCTCGACGTCCACCAGCTCCATCTCGAGGCCCAGCTCGGCCACCCGCTGGCGGCAGGTCTCAAGTTCCCGCTGCTGCTGCTCTTGCAGCTTGCGGAGCTCGATCTCGTCGTCGTGTGTGGATAGCCGCAGGATGTGCCCGCCGCGGGTCTCTTTCATCTGCGAGATCACGTGGTCGGTGGCCTCGCAGAGCACCTCGCCCGACTCCTGGCCGCGGCTGGTGCGGGCGATTACCTGGTGGCCCCGCGCAAAGCGGTCGCCGCCGCGCGTCGAGAAAACGCCCAGCCGACGCATGGCGCCGTAGCGGAGGACATACCGTGGCATGGTGTGCTGTGGTGAGGGGCGTCGATGGAACCGGGCCGACGCCGGGGATTATACCGCATCGGCGCGCTTCCCCATAGGCAACCGGGCAGGCCGCAGCGGCCGGTTTGTGCCCCTCAGGGGGCGGCCAGACCGATCCGGTAGGCAAAGCGGGCCGCGTCCACCGCCTTGTGCACCCCCAGCTTCTTCATCAGCCGCGAGCGGTGGTTGTCGACGGTGCTATCAGCAAGGTGCATCATGCGGGCCATCTCGCGGACGCTCAGCCCGGCGGCGATCAGCCGCAGCACGTCGCGTTCGCGCGCGGTCAGCAGCGTGAGCACGCTCCGCTGCCGCTGCCAGTCGGTGCGGGCCCCGGGCGGCTGGCGGTCGGTGTAGGACCAGGCCTCGGCGGCGACCTTCAACAGGGCTTCGGCGACTTCTCGCCACGGGGAAGAGTAGGGCAGCTCGGCGCAGGCGAGGTTGCCGCAGGCGTCCCGCCGCACCGAACTGCAGGTCGGCTGTCCGGTCAGGCGGACGTAGCCACGCACTGCGGACCACGACAGCAGCGGCAGCCGGTTGTCGCGGTCCTGCAGCGAGTCGACCAACGCGACAACGTGCCCGCGGTCGGCGTCCTTGCCCGGATCGACCAACGCAAACCGCTGGTCCTGCCGGACGAGCGCGGCGACCGCCTCGCGGGTCAGCGGCAGGCGGAAGTCAACCGCCACCGGCAGGGCCGTGGCCGAGCACCGGGGGCAGTGAGAAGTCGGGTTGGCATTGGCGTCGCCGGGCAAACGCATTGGTACTACAGAGCTGGGTGAGCTTGTAACGGGGTCTGACTCTCGTTCGCAGAGTTGGGCGTTGTTATTGGTAAGGTGCGAGTGCGGCGGTACGCCTGTCTTTCTTTCAAGCGTAGCGGCGCCGCGGTTTCCGCTTGTAGACTCGGGACAAGTCGCTGCCGTATTCGATTCCGTTGGGGCGGCGACGCTTCGACGATGCCTCTATACCGGCGCACAGGTCAGCCAGCAAACCGTCAATCGGCGGCGAAAACTCACGCTCGGGCCACGCGCACTGACAGGCGTCAAACGACGATTCCGCGGCGTGCGCAGGTCGACAACGCCGCGGACCGCGCAGGGTTGGCGGCACGACCGGTGACACGCGTCTGTCACCGCGGACGATGGAGATTGCCTCGATTACCCGCGCAGGGCGGGCGATCCGGGCTCATTGCCACGGTGGGACGCACCGTTAGAATCGCAAAGGAACTCACTGGAGTGACACGACCGCCCAAGAAGGAGGACGCCCATGCCCGTTCAGTCGTGCGAGACGCTCGCCAAAAAGAAGTGCCTGCCCTGCGAGGGCGGCGTGGACCCCATCAACCCGGACGAGGCGGCCGAGCAGCTGCAGGAGCACCCGGGCTGGCGGCTGACCCATGACGGGAAGCGGATCCGCAAGGATTGGGTGGTGAAGAACTTCATGGCCGGCATGAAGTTCTTCGAGGCCTGCGCCGAGGTGGCCGAGGCCGACGGGCACCACCCGGACCTCCACCTCGAGGGCTACCGCAACGTGTCGGTCGAGCTGTGGACTCACGCCATTGGCGGCCTGTCGGAGAACGACTTCATACTGGCCGCGAAGATCGATCAGCTGCCGATCGACCTGAAGTAGCCGGACCTCGAGCAGCGCTGCCGCTGAGGAGGGGCAGGGCGGATCGTGTTCGATGACGCAGCAGCTCGCCCCAAAGCATCGCGCGGCCTACGAGTAGGCCGGCTCGCTGCTGACGCCGTTCGGGTTGACGACCACCAGCGCGTTCTCGATGCGGCGGACGCCGTCGATGCCGCCGAGGAGTGACTGCGCCATCTGCTTCAAGTAGAACGTCGGGACCCGCCCGTCGAGACGCAGCACGCCGCCGTGGAAACGGCACGAGACCGACCTGCTGAACAGGTGCGAGCTGTGGTTCAACGCGTCGGTGGCCGTCTGTTCTACTTGCTGTTCGATCGACATAAGGGATCCTCGGTCGTTCAGGGTTTGGTCCCCGCCCCGGGGTGATTCTGTGGGAAACCAGCAGGAGACGGAAAGATCAGTTTCTTTCGGCCCGCGTGAGCACACGGCGTGCCACCAAACCTGATAGCAGCAGGAAAACAACCCGATGCCCCGCTTCCTAGCGGCCACAGAGCCATCGCGGTTTCAAGCTAGCGGACGCGGCTACGCGGTGGGCGCCTAGGTGTTGAGCGGCGGCGCCGCAATTGTGAACAAGGAGCGAGCAGATGGATGTTCAGGAACCCTTCCCGGCGATGGTCGTCAGAGAGACCGCTGACGGGGCGGCCAGCCGGATCGAAGAGCTAACGCTTGGCGACCTCCCAGAAGGGGGGGTCGTCATCCGGGTCGAGTACTCATCGCTCAACTACAAGGACGCCCTGGCGTCGCAGGGGCATCCGGGCGTGGTCCGCAGCCTGCCGCACGTGCCGGGCATCGATTGCGCTGGCGAGGTCGTATCGAGCGACGCGGCCGAGTTCCGTCCCGGCGAGAAGGTGCTGGTGACCGGCTACGACCTCGGCAGCGGCGCCTGGGGAGGCTACAGCCAGTACGTGCGCGTGCCGGCGGAATGGGTGGTCGCGATGCCCGATGGGCTGACCCCGCGGCTGGCGATGGTCTACGGCACGGCCGGATTCACGGCCGCTCAGTGCGTGCAGGCCCTGGTCCGCGGCGGCGTCGAACCGGCGGACGGGCCGGTCGTGGTCAGCGGGGCGACCGGCGGCGTCGGCACGCTGGCGGTCGCGATCCTCGCCAAGCTGGGGTACGAGGTGACCGCGGTGTCGGGCAAGCCGGACCGGCACGACAGCCTCCTCCGCCTGGGTGCCGCGGAGGTCGCGGGCCGCGAGCTGCTGTCGGGCGATGACCGGCCGCTGTTGAAATCGCGCTGGGCCGGCGCGGTCGACACCGTGGGGGGCGCCCCGCTCGCCACGCTGGTCCGCTCGCTCAACCACCGCGGCTGCGTGGCCGCCTGCGGCCTGACCGCCGGCGAGCAGCTCCCGCTGACGGTCTACCCGTTCATCCTGCGGGGGGTCACGCTGGCCGGCATCGACTCGGCGAAGTGCCCGCGGGCGCCGCGGATGGAGGTCTGGCGGCTGCTGTCCGGCGACTGGCGGGTCGACCTCCCCGACGAGCTGGTGTCCGAGACGGATCTCGCGGGGCTCCCTGAGCAGATCAGCGCGATGCTGGCGGGCGATCACTTTGGGCGGACGCTGGTCGTCCCCAGTTGCTAGAAGGCTCAACGGCAACCGTGGACCAACGCCCGGCGGCTGATGAGGCAGGCGCCTGCCACGAAATCAGCCGGCAGGTGTTAGCGTCCAGTTCCCTTGCCTTTTCGTTCCCATCCTCCGGTTTGCTGCTGAAACCGGCCACGCGGAGTGGTCCAATGGTGGTGGGACTGTTCGTTCACTTGTGCGGCAGTCGGGACCTGCTGCGCATGGAGATCGGGCCGCTCGCACGGCAATTGTCCGCTCCGCGCACCCGAATCGGACAAAACCCCTGCCGCCCTTTGGAGAGGCAATTCGCGTAAGGCGTTCAAATCAAAACGCTTAGGGGGAAAGGAGGGAGAAGATATGCCCCGAGTTTTGTAGCTCTGTAGAAATCTTATCGTTGCTAGCTAAACTGTAGGTAGTGTTGTTTCCGTACGGTGTGGGTGCGAACGACGAAGTCTCCCATCGCGTTGCTGCTTGCCGCCCACGAGCTGGGTCGTCGGACGGTGCGTCGTTACTGGCATCACCGTGCCCCGAAGAAGTTCACGCTCCCTCAGC